>JAYTDO010000538.1:0-7101 GCA_043735935.1 Chthoniobacteraceae bacterium | reverse complement strand
CGCGGGTGAGGTTGCTTTTGGAGTTGGAAGCGCCGGAGCTGCTGACGGGGAGCCCGCAGATCGGGTCGGCGCTGGGGGAACGGTTTATGGTGGTGGCGTTGGTGAGGCAGAAGGCGGAGGGATTTTTGAGCGGGTATCGGTCGGGGAGTTTGCTGGGGCGGGCGCTGTTGGCGGGGGAGAGGTTGGAAAATGTGCAATCGCTGGAAACGGCGCTGGCGGGGCTGGAGGTGGAGCGCGAGAGGGCGCTGGGGGAGGTGCGGGGGATGAATGCGACCTGGCGGGAGAGGATGGTGCGGCTGGGGGAGCTGTATGCGGAACTTTCTTTCCTGAATAAATGGGGCGCGCAGTTGCGTGAGACGCGGTTGCAACTGGAACTGGCGCGCTGACTTTCTCTTTTCAAATATCTCATGGCTCTCATCGCTGGCATCGATCTCGGTACGACGAATTCATTGATCGGCGTCTTTGACGCGGGCTTCCCGGTATTGCTCGCGGATGGGGATGGGGAGCGGCTGACGCCGAGTGTGGTTTATTTCCCGGCGTCGGGGGAGCCGATGGTGGGGCGTGCGGCGGCGCGGATGCGGGCGCTGGAGCCGGGGCGGACGGTGTATTCGGTGAAAAGGTTCATGGGGCGTCGGGTGGGGGAGGAGTTGGGGGAGGTGGCGTTCGGGCTGGTGGGCGAACCGGGGTCGCCGGTGCGTGTGAGGGTGGATGGGCGTGAGTTTTCGCCCGAAGAAATCTCGGCGATGATCCTGCGGAAGCTGAAGGTGGATGCGGAGAGGGCGCTGGGCGAGGAGGTGGGGCGCGCGGTGATCACGGTGCCTGCTTATTTCAATGATGCGCAGCGGGCGGCGACGAAGGCGGCTGGCGAGATGGCGGGATTCGTGGTGGAGAGGATCGTGAATGAACCGACGGCGGCGGCGCTGGCGTACGGGCTGGATCAGATGAAGGATCGGGCGAAGGTGGCGGTGTACGATTTGGGGGGCGGCACTTTCGATATCTCGGTGCTGGAGCTGAATGGGGGTGTTTTCCAAGTGCTGTCGACGTGCGGCGATACGCGGCTGGGCGGGGATGATGTGGATGCGGCGCTGGTGGCGGACTGCGGGCTGATGATGGAGGATTGGGAGAAGCGCGAGCTAGTGGTGCAGGCGAAGCACAGGTTATCGGACGAGGAACGGGTGGAGGTGGCGCTGCCGTTCGGGGGCGGAAGTTACGTGCTGACGCGCGAGCGGCTGGAGAAAATCGCGCGGCCGCTGGTGGAGCGGACGCGGGCGTATTGTCTGAGGGCGCTGGCGGATGCGCGGCTGGCGGCGGGGGAGCTGGACGCGGTGATATTAGTGGGCGGACAGACGCGGATGCCGCTGGTGCGCCGGTTTGTGGCGGAGCTTTTCGGGCGGGAGCCGGATCTCACTCAACATGCCGATGAAGCGATCGCGCGCGGGGCGACGTTGCAGGCGGCGATCTTGAGCGGGGCGGTGAGGAATGTGGTGCTACTGGATGTGACGCCGTTGAGCCTGGGGATCGAGACGTTTGGGGGATTGATGAATGTGATTATTCCAAGGAACTCGACGATCCCGACGAAGGCAGGGGAGATGTTTACGAACGCGGTGGCGGGGCAGCGGGCGATGATGATCAATGTGCTGCAAGGGGAGAGGGAGATCGCCAAGGATAACTGGGCGCTGGGGCAGTTTGAGCTGCCTTTTACCCCGGCACCGAAGGGACAGGCGCGGGTGGGCGTGCAATTCGAGATCGATGCGGATGGGCTGCTGCACGTGCTGGCGCGGGATACGAAGACGGGGGCGGAAATGGTGGTGCGGATGACGAGTGCGGTGGATGTGAGTGATGAGGCGGTGGAGAAGATGCTGGCGGAGTCGCTGGAACACGCGTTCGAGGATGTGAGCGCGAGGATTTTCACGGAGCAAAAGCTGAAGGCGGATGAGCTGCTGCCGGCGGTGAGATCGGCGATGGAGAAAGCGGGCGGGTTGCTGACGGCGGAGGAGTGCGCGGAGATCGAATCGCGTCGAGCGGCGGTGGAGGCGGCGGTGCAAGGCGGGGCGGCGAAGCCGTTGCAGGCGGCGATCGTTTTGCTGGACGAGGCGACGCAGCGGCTGGCGACGTTGCTCATTGAGCAAGCAATGAAGGGCGGCGGGCACCGGGATTGCTAAGACGGGGAATTAGATTGGCAAACGTCCGGTGATGCGGTTATCGAATTTCCCTGTGGCAATTCGCGGCGTCAACGCGCGTTTGCCCACTTATCTTTAAGAGAACGCCTACATGCCTACTGCAAATCCTCCCGAATCGAATCCACCCGCGTCAGGGACCGACGTGGTTGCGTCTTTTAAACAGGGTCAACAGATCGGGGGATGTTATGTATTGGAACGCAAAGTGGAATCCGGCGGGGTGACGACGATCTGGCTGGCGCGCGATGAGGTGATCGACAAGGACGTGTCGTTGCATTTTATCCCGGAAGCGGTGCGCGGCGATGCGAGGGCGATGGAGGAACTGAGGCAGGAGACGAAACGCAACCGGCAGCTCATCCATCCGAATATCCTGCGGGTATACGATCTGGTGGAAGAGAGCGAGTGGGCGGCGGTGTCGATGGATCATTTCGAGGCGGAGAGCGTGGCGGTGTTGAGGCAGAAGAAACATGGCGGGTTCATGGAAGTGGCGGATGTGAAGCCGTGGTTCGGGCAGCTTTGCCAGACGATCGAGGACGCGCACCGCATCCAGCTTTTCCATCGCGACATCACGCCGTCGAATATCTTCATCGAGAGCGGCGGGCGGCTGCTTTTGGCGAACTTCGGGATCAGCCGTTGTGTGCGGGATTCGCTGGCGCGAGTGGCCGGAGGCGCGGCGGCGACGGCGAACGCGAGCCCGCAACAACTCGACCACGGTCGGGCTGCGGCGGCGGATGATATTTATGCCGCAGGCATCCTGATGCATGAGCTGCTGGCCGGTCGGGCGCCATTGAGCGGCGATGGGCTCGCGGAGAAGATCCGGAAGACCACGCCGCCGACGATGATGGAGAACCGGACGCAGTCTGGAAAAGGCGGCGGCCCGATCCCGCCCGGGTGGGAGAAGGTGATCACGTCGTGCCTGGATAAATCGGCGGACGGGAGGCCGAAGAGTTTTACGGATCTGGCGACGCGGCTGGGATTTTCGAAGGGGAAAAGTGTGGAAGTGGCGACCGAGCCCGAGGCGGAGGCGGTGCCTACGCCGACGGCGACGCCCGTGTCCGCTGCGGCGGAGGTGGTGGCTGCGGCGATCGTCCAGCCGGCCGCCGAAGCGGCGCCTGCCATTTTGGAAAAGGAATCCGAACCAAGCCCCACCCCAGTCGCGGCGGCGCCCGCCGATGCACCCGAACCACAGCCTTCAATGAAAAAACCTTCAGAACGATTTGTCCCTGACCATAACCCCGATATGAAACCACGCCGTTCCGGCTTCCCGATCACCGGCCTCGCGGCCGCTATTTTGCTGTTCGTCCTGAGCATCTACGGACTCTTTTTCCGCGATGGCGACAAGAAGGACGATGAGGGCACGGGCCCGGACATCGCCACGGAGACGAGCCCGGTGGGCGTCGAGCCTGTGACGATCAGTGAGCCGGTGAAACGCGCGACGCCCGCCGTGGCGGCGGCGGTGCGAAACGCCACGCCGAGCGAGCCCGTGGTGGCGAAGACGACGCCCCGCGCGAATGTGGAGCCGGTGGCGAAGATCGAAAGCAGGCCACCGGTGGTCGGCGCAATCGCCACGCCAGTGGCACCTCTGCCGATGGAGATGGCGGCAGCGAAGGCGACGCCTGCGCCTCCGAAGACCGCGACTCCCGCGCCGGTGGCGCCCGCGGCAATGTCGACCACCGTCGGGGGTTCGCCGGATGCGAACCTTGCGGCGAAAGCCGCGGCGCTGGACGCGGCGAAGAAGAACGCGGAAGCGGCGGTGAAGGCGCATCAGGATTCACTCAAACTAAAGGAAATGGCCGACGCAGCGGCGGCGGATGCGAAGAAGGCGCTGGAAGAAAAGACGAAGGCTGCACTGCCGGTGTTGAAGGCCGCGGAAGACATCGTGGCGATGCGGAAGCAGCGGGAAGAGGAGATGCGCGCGGCGGACCTGGCGGCGCAGGAAGCGCAGAAGCTCGCGGCGGAGAAAACACGTGTGGTCGAGGAAGCGAAGAAGGCGATCGCGAAGATCGAAAACGACAGCAAGGATAAGATCGCGGCGATGCAAAAGGCGGCGTCGGATTTAAACGATGTGAAACAGGCGGTCGCGGACAAGGAAAAGCTCGCGGCGGAAGCGCTGCGGCTCGCGGATGCGGCGAAAGCGAGGCAGGACGAGCAGGCGGCCGCGGTGAAACAATCCGAAATGGACTATGTGCAGGCGAAGTCGGTGGCGGACAAAATGGCCGAGGAGAACGCGAAGAAAGCGGCCGAGATGGAAGCCGCTCGGAAGGCGATCGCGGACAAGAAAACGAAGCTTGAGAAAGAGATGGACGACGCACGGAAGGGCTTTGAGGCGCGGATGAAGGAACTCGAAGCCGCGCTGAAAACGCCGGACGACGCATCGGCTCCGGCGGTGCCGCACAAGACGGAAGCGCCCGTGAAGGAAGAAGCGCCAATACCCGTGAAACCGCAGGTCCCGCCCCCGCTAGCGACGCAACCGCCGCCTCCGGTCGCGGACCCGGCGCTGATGGTCAAAGCCGAACCGCCGAAAGTCACCGCGGTGGCGATCGTGAAGCCCGAGGACACCAAGCCGATGCCCGCGCCTGGCGGCGGCGCATTTTCCAACAGCCTCGGAATGAAGTTTGTGCCCGTTGGAGACGTTGATTTTTGCACCATCCAAACGCGGGTGAAGGATTTTGAGGCGTTCGCAGCGGCCACCGGGCTGAAGTCGAACCTTTGGCGTGATCCGGGTTTCAAGCAGGCGCCGGATCATCCGGTGGTCAACGTGACGTGGATGGAAGCGATCGCGTTTTGCAAATGGCTCACTTTCAAAGAACAGCGGGAAGGGGTGCTGCAGGCGAATCAAACTTATCGTTTGCCGACTGATCTGGAGTGGAGCAAGGCGGTGGGATTGCCCGAGGAATCCGGTAAGACGCCCGAAGCGCGGGACATGGGGATTCCCGATGTCTACCCTTGGGGCACGCAGTGGCCGCCGCCGCCCGGGGCAGGGAATTACACGGGTGAGGAGACCGGATCCGATGTGGCGATCAAAGGCTTCGAAGATGGGTTTCCGTGGACGGCGCCGGTCGGGAGTTTTCCGCCGAATAAATACGGATTGTATGACATGGGCGGGAACGTCTGGCAGTGGGTGATGGACCCGTGGGCCGGTGATCCGAAATCCAAAGCGCTGCGCGGGGCCTCGTGGTACAATGGCGCGCTGAAACTGAGCCTCCTTTCCTCGTGCCGCGTCCACGCCGCACAAGACAGCAGCACGGACAATTACGGTTTCCGTGTCGTGCTCGCCAATGACGGCGGGAAGCCCGGGAAACGCTGAGAAGTGCAGTCGGGGTCAGGGTTTGAGGGAGGTGGGACTTTTCGTGGGATTTATGTTTGTAGTCTGCAAGCCGAACAATTAATCTCGCGCACGAAAACTTTATGAAGTCATCAATTGGAAGATCGTTATCCTTGGTTTCGGCTGTGGCCATCACTGGTTCTGGAACATCATTGGCACAGGATTTTTTCCGCGATTTCGGCTCGTCCCGGTCGTCGGGCGGGATCGGTCCAGTCGTCCCGTCGGAATATACGTATACCGACGCAACGCCGAGCGGATTGGAAGCGGTCAAACCGCCGGAGGAGTCCGAGTATCAGGAAAAGTATAATTTTGCCATCGGTCCCGTCCGTTTCAGTCTGGCGGCGGGTGCCGGAATCGAGTGGAACGACAACGTCAATCTGGCGAACAAAGATCGGCAGTCGGACTTTGTATTTCGCCCATCGCTGAACATTGATGGTTCATGGAAAGTGAGCCAGTTGAACACGCTGCGGTTCGGGCTCGGGATCAGCTACGCGAAATATTTCGATCACACCGAACTCGACTCGAAGGCGCCGCTCCTCTCGCCGACGTCGGAAATTGCATTCAGTTTTGAGGTTGGCGCGTTTAAGGTAACGATGCGGGAGCGCGGCTCCTATGCGGAGGATACGTACAATGTCTCGCAGTTGGGAGGAGTGGCAAAATATCGGCGGGCGGAGAATCAGGCGGGCATCGAGTTTGACTGGGCCTTAAACCAAAATACGACGCTGGTTTTCGGCTACGATCATTACAACCTTTGGACGTTTGATAAGGAATTTTCGGCCGACGAGCGCGCGGTCGACACGGTTTTCCTTAAGCCGGAGTTTCAGCTCACGCCGACCGTCAAAGTCGGTGCCGTGGCCACTTACAGTTGGATTGATTTCAACGAGTCCTCGCGTTCGGACGGTCACAACATCCTCATCGGTCCGTTTTTTGAATGGAAGGTCGCGGAATTCATCACGGCGTATCTCGAAGCGGGGCTGCAGAAATTGCAGTTCGACGGGACTTCGCAATTCGATGCGGACTTTTTCCGTGATCTAACCGCCGAAGAACGTCGCCTCTTCCGGGACGACGAAAACTCGACGAGTTGGTACGTGAAGTTTGAACTCGAGCACCGTGCGAACGATTATTTTACGCATAAGCTTTCCGGTTCGAAGACATCGGAAATCGGCATCGGCACGGATTTCTACGATCTGTATCACATCGAGTATTCGGCAGATTGGACGAACTTCATCGCGAACACCCAGTTCAGTCCGACACTGTTTTACGAATACTATGAGTCGTCGGGTCCGCTCGGAGAGCACGCCGATCGTTTCGGCGCGGCGATCGGGATTCGTCATAATTTGACAAATTCCATCACCCTCGGGCTCGATTATCGCTTTCTCATCAAAAACTCCAATTTGAAGGACGCGGATTTCTACCAGAATCTGGCGTTCCTGAGCATCTATTACAAATTCTAACCCGAGACTTCATTGCCTATGCGTGACCGCCTGATTCGTTTTACTAGTCTAGCAGTCGCGTTGATGGCCTTGCAGATGCCCGGGTGGGCGCAGGAGATCGTTCGACGCGCGGAAGCGGTTGCGCCAAGGGCGTATGATGGGCCGA
>JAYTDO010000537.1:0-3953 GCA_043735935.1 Chthoniobacteraceae bacterium | reverse complement strand
GACGGGGACTCCGCCGAGGAAGAGGTCGAGGACGCTGCGGCCGCCGCCGCTGTCGGAAGGGATCTGGAGCGCCTCCAGCCCGCCGAGGAGTAGGTAAATGGCGATGACGCCGAGGGCGATGAGACCGGTTCGATCGCGCTTCATGCGGACCCACGCGCGCTGCCAGCGTTCATTTCGCGCGCCTGCGCGGAGAAGAAAAAAGACGAGCCCGAAGCCGAAAAGAACGATCACGTCCTGCACCCACCATTGTCCGAGAAAGCGATTGAGGCTGGCGAGCATGGGGGTTTCAGCTCAGGCGAATGCGCGGGTCGGCCAGCGCGTAGCAGATGTCGGTGAGGATGAGGCTGGCGAGGTAAAGCAGGGAACCGAGATAGACGGACGCGAGGACGACGGGTTGGTCCGGGTTCTGGATGGCTTGGACGAGGACGTTTCCGAGGCCGGGGATGCCGAAAAAATTCTCGATGAGGAGCGAGCCCATGATGAGCGATGGAAGGTGCGAGACGGTGAGGGTGATGAGGGCGATGAGGCCGTTTTTAAAGACATGCACGCCCAGAACGCGCGCCGGGGAGACGCCTTTTGCGAGGGCGGTGCGGACGTAGTCATGGCCGATTTCCTCAAGGAAGATGGCCCGATAAAGACGGGCATCGTAGCCTAGATTCACGACGACCATGATGAAGACCGGCAGCAGGATGAACTGCGCCGTGCCGATGCCGCGCCAGTCGAATCCGAAGGCGGGGAAATAGTTCAGATTCAAGGCGATGACGGCCTGACCGAAGATGATGTAAACCATCGTCGGAACGCTCATCAGCGCGACGCACGCGAGCGTGAGCGATCGATCGACGGCGGAGTTTCGGACGAAGACCTGATACAGCGCGAGGCCGACGGCGGCGACGAGGCCGCAGAAAAAACCTGGGACCGTGATGAGCAGGGACGGGCCGACGCCGCGCCGGAAGACATCGCGCATGTCGCGCCCGGAACGCCATGACGGCTCGAACTCGAACGTGATGAGTTTTCGGACGTGATTGACGAATTGCTGCGGCAAAGGCCGATCGAGTCCGCGCTTGTGGACCCAGTCGCGCACGGCCTGCTCGGACGCCTTCGGGCCGAGGGTGAGCTTCGCCGCGGACTCGGGCGTCTGCATCATGTTAAAAAGGACGAACGTGATGAAGATCACGCCGAACAGGACCGGCACCGAATAGAGGATGCGACGGATGACGTAGTTAAGCATTCATCCTCCGATTCCAGCTCACCGCGTAGCCGACTCCCGCGATGACAAAGCCGAGAGCGATGCCGATCGGCCAGAGCGGCCTGGCATTCCACTCCTTGCGTTTCTGCGCGCGCAATCCGGTGTCGAGCGTGAGGTATTTCACGCCGGCTTCGAGCATCTGATTGCCGTGCGTGCGACGCGCCCACGGCTGAACGACGGAGTAAAAGGCCTTGTGAAAGGTGAGGATCACCGGGCAATCCTCGGCGAGAAGCGCGGTCATTTTTTTCACGAGATCGAGGCGTTCCGGGGAATCGTCCATCGTCGCCATCGCTTCGTAAAGCGCGTCGAACTCCGCGCTGTCGTAACGGCAGTAGTTCTTGCCTCGTGGCGCGATATTCTTGCTGTAGAAGAGGAAAAAGAAGTTTTCCGGGTCCGGATAATCCGCGCCCCAACCGCTCCCGCTCGCGATCTGAAAGTCCCCTTTGTCCTCGCGCTCCATCAAGCGGGCAAACGTGTTTTCGCTCACTTTGACCTTGATGCCGAGCCGCTCGAAACGCTGCTGATCAAATTCGAGACGCTGCCGGTCCTCGCTGCCAGAGGCCGCGCCCTCGATGGTCAGTTCGAGCTGGCGTCCGGTCTTTTCGTCGCGTCCGCCCGGGTAACCCGCTTCGGCCAGCAACCGCGCGGCGCGCTCGAGATCGTAGCCGTACGGGTTTTTCCAATCTCGCTGGAAACCGAACAGGCCGGGGCAGATGATCTGCTGCGCGACGGGCGCGACGCTGTTGTAAAAGATGTCGGAATAAGTCTGCGCATCGTAGGCGCATGAGAGCGCCTGGCGGAGCTTCTTATTCGAGCCGATGACCGGGTCACCCATGTTAAAGGCGATCCAAAACGTGGAAGGTTCGATGTCCTTTTCGAGGAACATGCCGCGCGCCCGGTACTTCGGCGCAAGCGCCTGACTGGGGCTGAGCATCGCGCTGAAGGCGTCCTTGTTCACCGCCATGCCGTCGAGGTAGCCCTGCCGCGTGAGGACGAAGATGGGGATGTTTTCGCGGAGTATGAGCATCTGGTATTCGTCGATGAAGGGGAGCGGCTTGCCAGCGAGCGTCTTGAGCCATTCGGCCTTTTCCGGCGGGAAGCCGTCGCCGGGAAATACCGTGGTGTGATAACCGGGCACCCGCTCAAAACGCACACGCTGCCGCGGCGTGTATTCGACGATGCGATACGGTCCGGTGCCGACCGCGACGAATTTATGAAAGTCTGCGCGGCGCACGCCGTCGCGCTCCAGTCCGTCGTAGTAGGCGACCGCTTCGGGCGCGACCGGACAGGTGCAATGCATGGCCATCCAATAGACGATCTGCGGATAGGGCTTCAGCAGGTGGACTCGAAAGGTGAGCGGGTCGACGACCTCGAAACCTTTGAGCGACTTTGAGTAGTCGTATTTGCCGCTGCTTTCCGCGTCCGCCCGCGCTTCGGTGAAACCTTCGACGTATTCGGCGAGATTGGAAAAGACCGTGGCTTCCACCTTCGGATCGCAAAGCCGCTTCCATGCAAACTCGACATCCGTCGCCGCCACGTCCCGCCCTTTTCCACCGGGAAAACATGGATCGTCGTGAAACGGGATGCCCGCCTTCAGACGGCAGAGATAGCTGACCTTGCCATCGGCCGAAACTTCCTTGCGCGGCATCTCGGCGAGCAGGCACGGCACCACTTCGTAGGGGTCCGTCTTCATCGGATGGTACTCGAGGAGGCAGTCGTAAACCGGCTCAAGAACGCGGCGCGTCACCTGATCGTAGGCGAACTGCGGATCGAACGTGCGCGGGTCCTCGGTGTTCACGCCGTAACGGACGATCCACGGCGATCCATCCGCACGCTTCTCTTGCAGCGGCGCGACCATCGGATCGTTTCCGCATCCCGCAAAAAAGAGCGCGGCGAAACCGGCGAAACCGGCGAGCAGGCGCGCGCGATGGGCGGAAAGGGGGGACGGCATCGAACTGGGCCGATCAGTGCTTGCGCTGCTGCGCCTTGATCTGGTCGCGCAATTCCGCCGCCCGCTCATAAGCTTCCTGGGCGATCGCGCGATCCATCTCGCGCTGCATTTTTTCGACTTTCGTCAACGGAGTCTTGGAACGGATTTCATCGAGCCATTCCTGAAGAAACGACAATTCAGGGCTTTGGGTCACCATCTCCGCGTTTTCGGCTTCCTCATAGAACGCCTTGATCTTTTCCATCCCCTTTTCAATGAGGTCAATCGCCTCCGCAAAGTCCTCCCGCTCAATCGCGATCGACGCCTTCGCCCGCGTATTCATCATCCGTACATAGGGAGTAAATTGCTCGACTCCCCACCCTAGTTCCTCGTTCGGCGCGTGCGCGGCGACAAAATTGAACATCTCCAGATTTCGCGCCGTATCCCGGATGACCGCGACATAATCGTTCAGCTGAAATAGCGAAATGTAACGGTGGTAATACTGAATGCCCTCCTGCTGCAACTCGCCGACATCCTCGACCGATAGCTCGTAGCTTTCGCCCTTCTTCTCGGCACGTTCGGCGCGGCGAGTGTGATACTCGAGCAGGCTTTCGCAATCGTGCGGCTCGAGCCCATCCGGACGTCCGCTCGTCTCCATCTGAATCAACCCCAGATCGATTCGAAGCTGGAGCTTTTCCTTGCCGTCGCTGCCAAGGATTTTCCGCACTTTGATCTGCCCCGGCTCATGGGGCCAATCGCGCAGCAGGTCCTTCAAATCGA
>JAYTDO010000536.1:0-9200 GCA_043735935.1 Chthoniobacteraceae bacterium | reverse complement strand
CGGTGACTTTCAGCGACGGCGCGAAAGTGACGTGTCCCGCCGGCCGCATCGCGACGAACGGCCAGGCGGAAAGGGCGGCGCCCAATTCTAACGCCGCGTCGCTGAACGGAACCCCGTCCACCCCTCGATGAACAGAATACTCGCCCCCATCCTCGTCTCGCTCCTTGCCGTAACCGCCGCGCGCGGGGCGGAGAAAACCGTCGTCTCCATCGTGGGCGAAGCGGTCCACATCAACGGGAAACCGACATACGCGGGCCGCGAGTGGCGCGGATACAAGATCGAAGGGCTCCTCATGAATTCCCGGATGGTGCAGGGAATTTACGACGATCTGAATCCGGAAACGGCCCCGCGTTGGGCGTATCCGGACACCGGGAAATGGGATGCCGAGCGGAACACGCGCGAATTCATCGCCGCGATGCCGGAGTGGAAAAAGCACGGGCTGCTGGCGTTTACGATCAATCTCCAGGGCGGTTCGCCGGAGGGTTACTCGAAGACTCAGCCGTGGATCAACTCGGCCTTTGAAGCAGACGGAACTCTTCGCCCCGCTTACACCGCGCGGCTCGCCCGGATTCTCGATCGAGCGGACGAACTCGGCATGGTGGCGATCGTCGGCTATTTTTATTTCGGGCAGGATGAACGCCTCACCGATGAGGCGGCCGTGATCAAAGCGACCGACAACGCGACGCGTTGGCTCCTCGCTGGCGGCTGGCGAAACGTCCTCGTCGAGGTGGACAACGAATGCAACGTCTCCGCCTACAACCACGAGATCCTGAAACCGGCGCGGGTGCATGAACTCATCGAGCGCGTGAAGGCGACGCAACGTGACGGTCGCGCGCTGCCGGTCGGAACGAGTTATGGCGGCGGCTCGATCCCCGGCGAGCATGTCGTGAAGGTGTCCGACTTTCTCCTGCTCCACGGAAACGGCGTCAAGGAGCCGACGCGCATCGGGGAAATGGTCCGCCGTTGCCGCTCCGTCGCGGGCTACAGTCCGAAGCCGATCATCTTCAACGAGGACGATCATTTCGACTTCGACAAAGCGGAGAACAACTTTGCCGCCGCCGTCGCCGCCGGAGCTTCGTGGGGTTACTTCGATCTCCGCATGAAAGGCGAAGGCCCGGCGGAAGGCTACCAGTCCCCGCCGGTTGATTGGGGACTCCGAAGCGAACGCAAACGCGGGTTTTTCAAACTGCTCGCCGAGATCACCGGCGCCGCGCAATGAAGCTTCGCGTGCTCCTAATTCTCGCAGTGGTAATCCTCGGTGCGGCGAGCGGACTGGCCGGAGAGCGACCGAACGTGCTCTTCATCCTCGTGGACGACATGGGCTGGGGCGACCTCGGCGCCAACGGCGGCGCGGGCGTGCCGACACCGCAAATGGATCGTCTCGCAAGCGAAGGCACCCGCTTCACGCAGTTCTATACGGCTTCGCCGATCTGTTCGCCGTCGCGCTGCGGGTTCGTCACCGGGCAGTTTCCCGCGCGTTGGCGGATCACGAGTTTCCTCCAGACGCGCGCGGGCAATCGCGAGTGCGAGCAGGCGGACTTTCTAGATCCGGTGGCGCCGTCCTTGATGCGTGCCTTCAAGGCTGCCGGATACGCCACGGCGCACATCGGCAAGTGGCATCTCGGCGGCGGCCGGGACGTGACGGATGCGCCGAAATTTGCCGCTTACGGTTACGACCTCGGCCTTGGCACGTACGAAAGCCCCGAGCCAGCTGCGGCGCTGGGACTGAAGACGACGCCGTGGTCCGACGTCACCGAACCGCAGCAGGTGAAGCGCTACGACCGCACTCGATGGATGGTGGACGAGACCATCGAGTTTATCAAAAAGCACGGCGATCAACCGTGGCTGATCAACCTGTGGTTTGACGACGTCCACACGCCGCACGCGCCGTCGGACGAACAACTCTCGCGGGCCGGAACGGGGACTGGGACCGCGCAATATCGGGCGGTACTCCGCGCGACGGATGCAGAGATCGGGCGCCTGCTCGACGCGCTGCGGCAGATGAAGCAGGACACACGGACGCTCGTGATTCTTGCCGGGGACAACGGTCCCGAGCCGAGTTTCCAGCGCAAGCGCACCGCCGGGATGCGTGGCATGAAATGGAGTCTGTACGAAGGCGGCATCCGCACTCCACTCATCGTCCGGTGGCCCGGCACCGTGCCTGTCGCCGTGAACGAGACCACGGTCGTCAGTGCGGTCGATTTTTTCCCAACTCTCTGTGCACTGGTCTCCGTCCCCTCGCCTGTCGGCGTCGGATTCGATGGCGAAGATCTTTCGTCCGCGTGGAAAGGCGGAAAGCAACCGCGCACCAAGCCCATCCTCTGGGAATACGGACGCAAGCCGGCCCCCGATGGCTCAGGAAAAATGGGCGCGTTTCGGTATCCGAACGAGCCGGACGCGAAGTCGCCGAACGTCGCCATCCGCGACGGCGATTGGAAACTCCTCATCAACGCCGACGGCACCCGGGCCGAGTTGTATGAACTCGCGAGCGACCGTAACGAAGAACACGATCTCTCCGCAATACGGCCTGACATTACAAAGCGCCTCGGCGACGCCGCGTTGGCGTGGAGAAAGTCGCTTCCATAACTCACCTGCCCTCCGATGAACCTGCAAATACTCCTTCGATTCCTTTTGATCTGCGTCCTCACTTCGACGGCATTTCCCGCCGAGAAGCTTCAGGGAATGAGACCGAACATCATCTTTATCCTGACCGACGACCAGGGCTTCGGCGATCTCTCGTGCTACGGAAATCCGATCCTGAAAACGCCGAACATGGATCGCCTGCACGCGGAAGGCGTGCGCTTTAACGACTTTCACGTCTCGCCCACCTGCGCGCCGACTCGCAGCGCGCTGCTGACGGGACGGCACGAATTCCGGAATGGCGTCACACACACGATTTTGGAGCGCGAGCGCCTCGCACCGGGAGCGATCACCCTCGCGCAGGTGCTCAAATCCGCCGGCTACACGACCGGCATTTTCGGGAAATGGCACCTCGGCGATGAACCCGAATATCAACCCGAGCGGCGCGGATTCGACGAAGCGTTCATCCACGGTGGCGGCGGGATCGGGCAGTCCTATCCGGGAAGCTGCGGCGATGCCCCGGGAAATCTCTATTTCGACCCGGCGATCTCGCACAACGGCACTTTCGAAAAGACCAAGGGCTATTGCACGGACATCTTCTTCGACCAGGCGACGCGTTGGATCGAACACGTGAAGGGAGGTGCTCCGTTTTACTGCCACCTCGCCACCAACGCCCCGCACGCTCCGCTACAAGTCCGGCCCGAGGACGAAGCGCGCTACGCCGGAAAGGTGCCCCCGGACACCGCGAAGTTTTTCGGAATGGTCGCGAACATCGACGACAACATCGGCCGACTGCTCGCCAAACTCGATGAGTGGGGCCTCGCTAAGAATACGCTCGTCGTCTTCATGAATGACAATGGTGGGACCGGCGGCGTGAAGGTCTGGAACGCAGGCATGCGCGGCTCGAAGGCGACGCCGTGGCTCGGCGGAACCCGGGCCGCTTCCTTCTGGCGATGGCCCGGGACGCTGGCCCCACACGATGTGGATGCCCTCACCGCGCACATCGATTTTTTCCCCACCATCGCCGCGCTCGCCGGAGCCAGGGAAACCGATGCGGTGAAGGCGCAGGTGGAGGGCTTCAGTCTAGTCCCGCTCCTCGCGGACTCAAAGGCGGACTGGCCGGAGCGCACGCTCTTCACGCATGTGGGACGCTGGGAAAAAGGCGCGCCGCCGGCGACCGGCAAGTATCGAGGCTGCAGCGCGCGCACGGCCCGGTGGCAGCTTGTGTCGGCCTCGAAGGACGGAGCCACGCCCCAGTGGCAACTTTTCGACGTGAAGGCCGATCCCGGCGAAATGAGCGACGTTTCCGCGCAGCATCCGGACGTCGCCGCCGAGCTTTCCACGGCCTATGAGAAATGGTGGACCTCGGTCGTTCCGATGATGGTCAACGAGGACGCGAGCGGGCCGAAGATGAATCCGTTCAAGACCCGCTACTTGAAGCAGTTTGGCGCCGAACCCGCGCCCGGAGTCCAATGCCCCCCCGCTGACGAACCCGCATTTCTATTTCCGTAGCCATCCTTGTCATGAAGATTTTCGCGTTATTCTTCGCCCTGACGACAAGCGTTTCCGCAGCGGAAAAGCCAAACATCTTGTGGCTCATTGCCGAAGATTTCGGTCAGCACCTCGGCTGCTCCGGAACCAAACAAGTCGACAGTCCCAATCTCGACCGCATGGCGACCGATGGCGCCCGCTTCACCCGTTTCTTCACCACCGCCCCGGTCTGTTCGCCGAGCCGGAGCGCCGTCATCACCGGCATGTACCAAACCTCCATCGGCGCGCATCAGCACCGCACGGCGGCCGCGGACAAACCCACGCTCGGCGAGGGTGTGAAGATCATCTCCGACTGGTTGCGCGAAGCGGGCCACTTCACGGCCAACGTGCGCGAATTTCCCGCCGCGATGGATTTCAAAGGAACGGGCAAAACGGACTGGAATTTCAAATATGAAGGAAAGTCGTTCGATTCGGCGGCATGGTCCGATCTGAAAACACACCAGCCGTTTTACGCGCAGGTGAATTTTCAGGAAACGCATCGCGATTTCCACGCACCTGCAAAAGCCGATCCTGCGAAAGTGCAGATCCCGCCCCGCTACCCTCGTGGCCCCTGTATTCCCCGGCTCCAGAATGACGAACGCACCGATAGGTAAACGCATCTGCATAATGATCACCCGTATTTACCGGCATCCTTGCATCGACATCCGCGCCTTGATCCTCGTCACCGCAGCCCTCGCGCTCGGCGCGCCGTCTGCCGTCGAAGCCGCCGACATCTTGATCTACAAGACGATTGATCAGCGCGACCTGAAACTCCTGATTGAAAAGCCCGCAGACTGGAAAGCGACCGACCGACGACCCGCCGTCGTTTTCTATTTCGGCGGCGGTTGGGTGACGGGCACGCCCGAGCAGTTTCGCAAACAGAGCGAATACCTCGCAACGCGTGGGCTGGTCGGTATTCGCGTCGAATATCGAACGATCCCAAATGGCGACAGCGGCCCGCCATTCGTCTGTTGCGCGGATGCAAAGTCCGCGATGCGTTACGTCCGCTCACACTCCGCGGACCTCGGAATTGACCCGGTTCGAATCGCAGCGGCCGGGGGTTCCGCCGGCGGACATCTCGCGGCGTTCACCGCCATGGTGAGCGGTCTGGATGATCCAACGGACAACCTCAGTGTCTCGTGCAAACCGAATGCGCTGCTGCTATTCAATGCCGTCTTCAACAACGGCCCCGGCCAATGGGGGCATCAGCGGGTTGGCGAACGCTACAAGGAGTTTTCTCCGGCCCACAACGTGACAACGGATGCACCACCGACAACGGTGTTTCTCGGAGACAAGGACAAACTCGTCCCGGTCAGCGTGCTCCGTGAATTTGAAACGGCGATGAAGAGTGCAGGTGTGCGATGCGACGCGCACGTCTATCCCGGCGCTGGTCACGGCTTTTTCAACGCGGAACCTCATTTCACAAACACGTTGATCGCGGTGGACGAGTTCCTCGCATCGCTCGACTGGCTCACCGGCCGGCCAACGATTCAGTCGTCCGATTCCAAATAGTTCACCATGATTCAGCGCCTCCTTTGCAGTCTCTTCGTGTTCGCAACCGCCGGGTCGCTGTTTGGCACGGAGAAACCGAACGTCCTTTTCATCATGGCGGATGATCTGCGCGACGACGGTGGCGTATTTGCGCGGCAGCTCGTGAAGACGCCGAATCTTGACCGACTCGCAGCGCGCGGGGTGCGCTTCGAGCACGCGTATGCGCAGTATCCGGTGTGCAATCCGAGCCGTTCATCGCTGCTCACCGGACTCCGCTGCGAGCAGACGGGCATCGTGGGCAATCAGACTTTTTTCCGCGACAAGCTGCCGGACGTGGTGACGCTGCCGCAGTTGCTCCGGCAGAGCGGATACACGGCGCATTCATTTGGGAAAATCTATCACACCGCGAACACGGGCGAGGGCCAGCGCGAGGCGTGGCTCGATTTGGGAAAATCGTGGGATAAGGCGGAGGCGGTGCCCCCAACGGCGGCGAACCCGAAAGGCGAGATCCGCAATCTTACCGGCGGAAAACTCCCGCGGTGCGAAGTCGGCATCATGGATGGTGACGACGACGCGCAGCCCGATGGGCAGACGGCGGCGGCGGCGATTCGCTCGATGGAGGAACTCAGCGCGAGCGGAAAACCGTGGATGGTCGCGGCGGGTTTTCACCGTCCGCACGATCCGTTTCACGCACCGCGAAAATACTTCGACCTTTACCCGAAAGAAAAACTCCCGTTCTACCTCGATCCCGCCGATGCGACGCCGCTCGCGCCGATGGCTTTGTCTTCGCCGTGGGCGGTAGCGTTTGCGGCGTTCAGCGACGACGACCGACGCAGTTTTCTCCAGGCATATCTTGCAGGAGTTTCATTCATGGACGCGCAGGTCGGTCGGCTGCTCGACGCGCTCGACCGACTGAAGCTCGCGGATCGCACCATCATCGTTTTCCTCGGCGACCACGGCTACCACCTCGGCGAGCGCGGCTGGTGGAATAAGAACACGCTTTTCGACCGCGCCTGCCGCGCGCCGCTGCTCATCGCCGCGCCAGGAATGAATGGCGGCCAAGTCTGCCAGTCGCCTGTCGAGTTTGTGGACATCTATCCGACGATCGCAGACCTCTGCGGCCTCACCGCGCCGCACGCCCTCGCGGGAAAAAGCCTGCGCTCCGTGCTGGAGGATGCAAGCCGCGCGCACAAGGACGCGGCGTTCACGCTCGTCTCGCGAGGGCCGCAGAAATTCGGGCAAAGCGTTCGCACCACGCGCTGGCGTTTCAACCGCTGGAGCGACGGCGCGATCGAGCTCTTTGACCACGACGCCGACCCGGAGGAGACGCACGATGTTTCCGCCGCCCCACAGAACGCCGCGATCGTTTCTGAGATGAAAGTGCGACTCGATACACTGCCGGCATGGCCGAAGCCGTGAGTGCGTAGGCCGCGCCTTGCGGTGACGTAGAACCTGAAAGCACCCGGCGACGGATCGCTGTGCAGATGCTTCAATGACTCTATCCCCACACGTTCATGAGCCGTCGCCTGCTTCTCATCTTTCTTGCCCTTCTTTTCCAGGGCGCGACGCCGCTGCTCGCGGCTTTCGGCCTTGGCACAGCGACGGATTTCTACACGGTGGACACGGGCGCGGGTCTCGTCTTCAAGGTCCGCCGGACGGACAACGGCTCCAGCACGCAATCGGCGGGCGACCTCGCGAGCCTCGTCTATAACGGCGTCGAGTATCAGAACACTTCGAAGGGTTCGCAGATCAACTCAGGGTTCGACTATCTCTACAACGGCGTCAGCGCGGTGAACGTGAGCGCGGCAGTGGTGAATACGAACTTCATCAAGATCACCGTCACCGCCGGCGATCTCACCCATTATTACATGGCGCGGAACGGCTATCCGCACATTTACATGGCCACGCATTTCCTGACCGAGCCGGACACGCTCGGGCTGTGCCGATTCATCGTGCGCGTTCCCGCGGCGCTGCTGTCGAATGGCCCGGCGCCGTCCGATATTCGAAACAACACGAGCGCGATCGAGTCCGCCGACATCTTCGGCATGGCCGACGGCACCACGCGTTCGAAGCATTACTCAAACATGCGGCTGAAGGACTGGTCGTATATCGGCGCGACGGGCAGCGGCGTGGGAATGTGGATGGCGCGGAGCAATCACGAGGGCGATTCCGGCGGCCCGTTTTATCGCAGCCTGCTTAACCAATGCGGCACCGACCAGGAGATCACCTACATCATCAACTACGGCGAGGGCCAAACGGAACCGTTCCGCCCGAACATCCTCAACGGCGCCTACACGCTCATTTTCACGAATGGCAGCGCGCCGCCGGCGGTCGATACGTCGTGGGTTGCGATGATGGGCCTGACCGGCTTCGTCGGTGCGGCGGGGCGCGGCAGCGTGTCGGGCGCCGGCATCACGGAGCGCGACACGAGCCAAGCCTACACGGTCGGATTTGCGAACACGACGGCGCAGTATTGGACCGACGCGGCGGCCGGCAACGGCGCCTTCACGATGGGCGGGATGCTACCCGGCACTTACGCGATGAGCGTTTATAAAAACGAATTCGCCGTCTATTCGACGAGCGTCACGGTGAACGCAGGCGCCACCATTTCGCTCGGCTCATTCGCCATCACCGCCGATCCGAGTCGCACGGTGCCGATGTGGCGGATTGGAAATTGGGACGGTTCGCCCGCGGAATTTTTGAACGGCGACAAGGTCACAACCATGCACCCGGCCGATGTGCGCATGAGCGCGTGGAATCCCGGCCCGTATGTCGTCGCCACCTCGACTCCGGCGCTCGGGATGCCGTGTTACCAATGGAAGGATGTGAACGGCGGCCAGGTCGTTCAGTTCAACCTGACCGCCGCGCAACAGCTCGCGAGCACCGTGCGCATCGGCATCACGACGGCCTACGAGGGCGCGCGGCCGAAGATCAATGTGAACGCGTGGGCCTCGTCGAATCCGTCGCCGTCATCGCAGCCGAACTCCCGCACGCTCACCGTCGGGACGTATCGCGGCAACAACACGATGTTCACCTTCGCCGTGCCGGCGAGCGCCTTCGTGGCGGGAGTGAATACGCTCACGATTTATCCGATCAGCGGATCGGGCACGACCGGCTTTCTCAGCGCGGGCTTCAGCCTCGACTGCATCGATTTCTACCAAGGCACCGCACAAACCGTGTCCGTGCCGAACGGCCCGGCGAATCTCATCGCGACGGCGGGAAGCGGCCAGGTCGGCCTGACTTGGGCGGCTTCGCCGAACACGACGAGCTACTCCGTCGGGCGCGCGACCACGACCGGCGGGCCTTACACGGAGATCGCCACGGGCGTGACCTCGACCACGTTTAGCGACACCGCGCTCCCGAACGGCACGACTTTCTATTATGTCGTCAGCGCGGCCAACACGAGTGGCGCCGGTCTGCCTTCCGCGGAAACCAGCGCGACTCCGTCCGGGCCGATCTCGCGGGCGCAGCTTCGCTTCGACGAAACGGCCGGCACGTTCGCGGCGGATACATTCGCGAATGGTTTCAACGGCTCGCTCGTCAACGGTCCGACTTGGGCCGCAGGCCGGATTAACAACGCCGTCAGCCTCGACGGCATC
>JAYTDO010000535.1:0-3025 GCA_043735935.1 Chthoniobacteraceae bacterium | reverse complement strand
GCCCGATGCGATTGGAATCGTCCCCATGCGCTATGCCGCTCCGGCGGGCGCGCTCGCTGTGAAGCCCGGAGATGAGGCGCAGTTGCTCATCCCTTCCGCGTTCAGCGTCGCCACGGAGGACTACGCCTTCTCGCGGCGTATCCTGCTCTATAACGCCAGCCGCCACGGCCCGGTGGTGAGCCAGTTCCTGCGCTTCATCGCAAGCACCGAGGGGCAGGACACGGTCGCGAAACTCGGCTACGCCGACCAGAACCTCCGTCCGCGCACGGATATTCTGGGCGATGAATACAGGAATGCGATGCCGCCGGAACTGGCCGAGCGCGTCACGGGGGCGCAGCGGCTCTCGGTGAATTTCCGTTTCGCCACCGGCAGCAGTGTGCTCGACATGAAAGCCGCTGCGGACATCGATCGCGTTGCCCCGCGTCTCGCTGAGCAGGACATGCGCGGCAAGGAAGTCCTCCTCGCGGGTTTTGCCGACAGCCGTGGTGGCGACGCGGTCAATGTGCCGCTCTCGGTGGATCGCTCACGCGCCGTCTCCGCAAAATTGCAGGAACGCGGCGTCCCGGTCGCCTCCTCCATCGGGCTCGGCTCGCAGCGCCCAGTGGCGCCAAATACTGACGAGACCGGGTGGGAAAAAAACCGCCGCGTGGAAATCTGGCTGCTGGATGTGAAACCGTCGCAGCCAGCGTCCAAGAAGAAATTGAAGTAGCGAAGCCGGGGCACCCGAGGACATGGAGAATTCCGTCGCCTACATCATCATCGTCTTTATTTTGGCGGCTGCCGCGGCAGGGCTGGCGTGCCAGCTCGCGGCATTGCACTCTTACACCACGGAGGCGAAATCACTCGATCGCGCGCAGAGGGAATTCGCCGCCTTGGATCCAGGCGTCCCGATGGACACGCTTATTTCCCGGGCGGAGGTGACTGCGCGCAGTGTCGTCGGCCACCGTCTGGGCCAAGTCCGCGACATCGCACGGTCGCCCGCACCACCCAGTGTGGCGGAATTGTCGGCAGCAGACTTTGAGAGGGATGATTCGCGATTCGTGTCGGTGCTGCCGAACACGCTCGTCTCGATCCTGCTCATCATCGGCCTCGCGGGAACGCTCGTGTCGTTCAAGGCAATCTCCGACAGCATTTCCACCATGACTAAGGAGATCGATCCCATGAAGAAGGAGATCGATCCCATGAAGAAAGTAGATGTCCCGGAGTTGCTCGGTTCGATCAAAAAAGGGTATTCAAAGTTCGGCACAGCGTTCGAGGCGAGCCTCTGCGGCATCGGGGCAACAGTGCTGCTGCTCATCTTTCGCGCATTGGTCCACAACAAGCGGGCGGATTTGTTCGACCGGCTGGATCGCTTCACGGCTGCGCCGATCTATCCGCGTTTCGTCCCGCAGCAGGCGACGGATTCTGCGACACTCAAACTCGCCGGCGATCAACTTCTGGAAACCGCGGCGACCTTCAAAGTGAACGTGGAGAGGATGAATGCCTTCCCGGATGCGATGGCAGGCGCGACGGACACGATCGCCGGAGCCGCCGATGAAATGCGCGCGGCACTGCATGGCGCAAGCGGGGCGTTTGCCGATTTCAAGATGGCATTTGCCGAAGGAGGCGATGTCCGCGCAAACCTGCAGCGGCTGGAGGGAATCGCTGGCCAACTCGGCCGACAGGCAAACGAAAACTCGGAGGCACTCCGCGAAGCCGTCGCCGTCGCAGGCAAAAACTTTGGCGACACGTCGGATTCTGTGAAGGAGACAGGCGAGACCATTGCAGCGACGAGCGCGGCCATTCTCGCTGCTGCCGAGAACACTGTCCAAGCCGTGCAGGGAATCGCTGCGCATTCCAGTGCGATGGATGCGCTCACCGCAAAACTCGGAGGCATCGTGGAGAAAAGCGCCGGAAGTCAGCACGAATGGGCGGTAACCATCTCGCCCGCCATCCATTCGCTGGCGGAAAATGCCAAGTCACTTACGGAAGCGATAGCGCCGCTGGGTGAGGTCTCAAAAACCTTCGCGAACTGCACACGGCAAATCGGGGAGTCCGCCAAACAGATCACTGCCGCGGGCGAGGGGCACACAAAACGGTTTGAGGTGACGCTGGAGAAGATCGAGCGGATGAGCGGCGAAACTGCAGCTGCGCAGCGCGAATTTCTGACTGGTATCGGCGCGGCCCTCGGAGCGCAGGCGGCGGAAATCGGCCGCCATCTCGCCATTGCGGGAGAGACGCAGGCGAAGCGGTTCGAGGTGGCGGCGCATACATTCGAGCGCACGGGCGGAGAGATCGCCGCCGGGCAGCGTGAATTCTTTGCAGGTCTTCAGCCTATTCTCGTTGAGCTGCCGCAGCAGGTGATCGATCTGGCCCGCCAGCAGGCTGCACAGATCGAAAAAATTGCTGGGATGCTCGCAGGAATGAAACAGGCTCAGGCGAATCGCGGAGGCGCAGCGCCTGCGCGTGCAGTTCCGTCTCCGCTCGCAGAGAAGATGAAACAGGCGCAGATGAATCGCGGGGAGCGTGCCCCCGAGAAGCCGAGACGGGGATTTTTCCGCCGACTCATATTCTGGCGGCGATGAGAAGGCGGCAGCCTGAATTCAACTACTGGCCGGGCGTCGCGGACACGATGCTCATTGCGTTCATCATCCTTCTCGGCCTGTCGTTTGGCCAACAGGCTGTGTCGAAACTCGAAACAATTTCCGGAGATGGCGGGATACGACAAGATGGCAAAAGCTGGGAGGAATTTAGCACGGAACTTGGCATCGCTAACACCAGGCTCCAAACGGAGCTTCGCACGAAGGACGAGGAACTCATGCGCGCCAAGGATCGCATCCGGGAACTCGAAAAAATGGTGGCCGAGATTCAAGGCAAGGTCGCTTCGGCAGAAGAAGCACGGGACGTAGCAGAGGCGGCGCGCAAGGACAAACCGCCGATGATTGAGTTGAGTCACAACGCCGGATTTCGTTTTCCTCCCAGCAAGGCCATTCTGACGGAAGTTTTCGAGACGCTGCTCAACGATGACACTTTCCCAAAAATCAAG
>JAYTDO010000534.1:0-13257 GCA_043735935.1 Chthoniobacteraceae bacterium | reverse complement strand
GGTCGTGTGGAAACCGGAGGCTCCCGGTGCTGCGGTGTCGCTCGATCTCAGGGGCGCACAAATCGGGAAGGCGGAGCGCACCCCGCTCCGCGCCGGAGAAGCCGACAACGTGGATATTCGCGTGGAGAATGGGCGCGCAGAAATTCCCGTCGATGAATCGCCCGTTTACCTTTGGCTGAAGGACTGAACGGAGGTTACCCCCGATCGGCGGCGAGAGCCGCACGCGCGACTTTGGTGATGTGACGGAGGGCGAGAAACGCGGCGACGACTCCGACTCCCAGCAGCACGTATTCTCCCGGATGGCGCGGGTGCTCCGCGCCAGTGGCGGCGGCGAGCCCGGCGTGCGCGCTGTGGCCGAGATAAACTAGAAAGGTATTGGCCGGAATGATCGCCGCGATGGACGTCAGGATGTAAGGCCAGAAACCGATCGCCGTCAGGCCGTAAGCGTAGTTTGCGACGCCAAAGGGCATGGGAACGAAACGCAACAGCAGCACGATCTTCCAACCTTCCCTCCCGATGGCAGCGTCGATGAGGCGAAACTTCTCATTGCGTTCGAGCCGCCGGGCGATTGGCCCGCGGGCGAGATAACGCGAGATGAGAAAATTCACAGCCGCGCCCACCCCGGTGCCGAGCGTGATCGCCACCCATCCGCGTCCGAGGCCGAAGATCATCCCGGCTGCGAAAGCGACGGGTGAAAGGGGTGCGACGAACATTTGCGCCAGCACGATTCCGCCCGCGAAGGCCGCGACGCCGGCCCAGCCGAGCTGCTGAAAATACGTTTCGGAAGAGGTAAGCCAGTGGATGAGATCGGACATGCGGCGTGCCTTTTGCCAGAAGTCCGGGTGTTTGCAACCGGGGAAGGCAACCCGCCCCGCTAGGGTCGCACGTCGCTCGCCGAAGGGATGCCGTGAATGGAGATGCGGCGCGCGGTCGCCAAATCGAAAAGTCGCTCGCGATCGAGGAGCAATGTGCGCCCCGCTTCGATAGCGATGACTCGAATTCTGGCGTCACTCGCGGTTTCCAGCGTGACGGGGCCGATGACGGGCACATCGAATCGAAAGTCTTGGTTTGGTTTCGAAACCTTCACCATGACGGAGTCTTTACGCCCAAGCTCGCCCCCGCGTTTCAGCGCCGCATTCGTCCCCTCGAATGCTTCGACCGCGAGAACCGTGCCCGCCTTTACGACCACGGTCTGCCCGATGTCCATGCTGCTCGTTTGCTTCGCGATGCGAAAACCGAATGCCGCATCGGCTTCCTCTCGTCTGCTCAGTTTTGGTCCGGCGATCAATCCAACCGGGGCGAGATGATCGTCCATAAATGCGGTCGCGGGAAGCAATTCGACTCCGACCTTTCCCATTTCGTCAGCGATCGCGCCAAAGATGGACTCCGCATTTCGCTCCCGGAGTTTGGCGAGGACGTAGAGCGCTTTCATGTCGGGCCGAAGGTCGAAAAGATTTTTCGGATGAATCTGTCCGGACATGACCGCGTGAGTGGCTCCGGATTCTTTGAGGAACCCGAGCATTTTCCCCAACTGGCCGACGCGCATCCACGCGATTTCATCGAGAAGCGCGGCGAGTGCGGGATCGGTCTCTCCGTGAAAAGCCGCGGCAACTAATTTGCCGACGCCCGCGGCGCGCGCCGCATTTGCCATGGCGAGGGGGTAGGAACCGCTGCCAGCGATGATGGCGAGTTTGGATGGGATGGGTACCATGGACGAATGATCCTAGTCGGTGTTGATTATCTGTGTCGAGCGTGGGAGAGGGCAGGTCGCGTCTGTAAACTAAACTGACTTGCTACTCGATAGGTTTCCGATAAACCTGAGGTCTGTTATGGACGAATCCTCGCCAACCACGATGCAGCAAATCGCCGATGCGGCCGGAGTATCGCGCATGGCGGTTTCGCTGGCCCTGCGCAACAGCCCGAAGATCTCCGCCGCGACTGCAGAGCGAATTCGAAAAATTGCCGACGAGTGTGGCTACCGTCCAAATCCGTTGGTGTCCGCTTTGATGACACAACTTCGGCACGCAAAACAGGTCAAGCGCCCGTCGATCATGGCTTACGTCACGGCCTATCCGACTGCGGATGGGTGGAAGAGGCCGGGGCCGTTTCTGGATTTTTTTGCGGGGGCAACAAAACGTGCCGCGGCATTGGGTTACGACCTTGAAGAATGGTGGCTGCGTAAACCTGGGATGACCGAGCAACGCTTTAGCGATATTTTGTACACGCGCAATATTCACGGTTTGCTGATCGCGCCTCTTCCGCCGGGCGGCGGTTCCGTCGATTTGACGTGGTCGCGGTTCGCGTCGTCGACGATCGGCCACTCGGTCACCGGTCCAAACATGCATCGAGCGAGCAATGACCAGTACGCGACGATCACGTTGGCCCTGCGTGAATTGACCAAGCTGGGCTATCGCCGGATCGGACTCGCAATCCCCAAGGAGAGCGATGAGCGGGTGAAGCATAATTGGTCGGCGGGAATGCTGGTCTATCAGCAGTTTATTCCGCTCGCGCAAAGGGTCCCGACGTTGTTGGCCGATGGGCAGTTTTCGCGGGCATTTGGCAAGTGGTTCAATGAACATCGCCCGGACGCCGTCTTGGGGCTCGCTTCCCAGGTCGTACGGATGTTGAGTGACCTCGGAGTGAGCGTCCCAGGGGACGTCGGTTTTGCCCATTTGGCGCTGAGTGACGGCGACCGTGAGTGGGGGGGCGTCAATCAGAACTCGGAAATGGTCGGGGCGGCGGCGGTGGACCTGATCGACGCGCAGCTTCGCCGCAATGAACGGGGTGAGCCGGAGCATCCGAAGACGCTGCTCATTCAAGGCCGCTGGGTATCAGGGCCGACGGTTCGAAGCAGTGTGGTGGTCCCGGCGCAAGCGCGGGAATTGGCCAGGCCTTAGATTCCGCCCTGGAGTTTTTGCAGGACCCAGGCGTATTCGCGGCTGATGCTTTTCACCACATCGCCAGGGCTGTGCTCTTCCGGCAACACGTCAAAGGTGTAAGTTTCGATTTCCAGGTGAGAACAGCCGCCCATGCGCAGTTCGTGGAAAAAATCATGTGTCAGGTCACTGGCGGTCGATTGCAGTGGGCCGGCGCCGGGCCAAAAAAGTGGCACGTGAAAATGGCAGCGGAGCGCTTCGACGTCGGGAAACTGCGGCAATTCTTCCAGTGCACCGGGAAGGTCGAACCACGCGAATCGCGCACCGGAACGGGCGATGCCTTTGACCTGATGAAGGTAAACTGGTTCGACGAATTTTCGAAGCGCCTCCCAACTTTCCGGGGTCGAGTCGGTGTGCAGCGCGGCGCTGAGCTGTACTTTTGAAATGCGAATCCCTTCGGACAGATACGTGCGGTAGGAGTCCGCGAGGTCCTCGTATTGCAGGGACACATGGCACGTGTCGAAGCACACCCCGATATGACGGCGTATCAACTCTTCGGCTTTTGGAGCACTACATCCCACGATCCGCTGTAGTTCTTCGCGACCGGTCGAAAGGAGGTGGTCCTTGAAAAAGGCGACCATTTCGGGCGTGGTTTCGAGGAAGCAATCGGGCTCGGGTTCGAGACCCAGGTGGATTTCCTGCCCGGTGTCGTCCTTGACCGCGGCGAAGTAGGCCACGACGGCGGCGAGATTGCGGGCCATCACACTCACGTCGTCTTCGGTTTCGATCCACGGCTTAAACGAACCGGGGACCGTGCTGATGCTGCCGTCGACCGTGGGGGGGAGGAAATTCGTGAAAATGTCGGCGAGCTGCATCGTGTAGTCGCGCCGCTCAGGAGTCCGCCAATCCGGGGCGTAGACGTTTTCCTTCACGGCGCCGGAGTGGAAGCGCCCGTATGGAAAGCCGTTTATGGTAAAGGGGTAAAGCTGATGTTCGGCGAAGAAATCGCGCGCTTCGTCGATCAGTTCGGGATTTTCAATGAGTTTGCTCGCGGCGTGATGCGCCAGTCGAAGCCCGAGGCCGAACCACTGGTCGGGGGCCACACGACGCTTTACCGCCAGCGCCTTATCGCGAATGGCCGCAAAATTGTCCTTCCAGCTTTCGCCGGGGTGGATGTTGAGGCAGTAGGTGAGATGAAGGGGGGGATTGTGCTGTACGATCATGCAGGACGCGCGAAAGTCCGAAGTTCCTGAATTGCCGCGTCCATCTTGGCAAGTTCGATTTCATGGACCTCGTGCCGCGCTCCGAGCCCCTGCGGGAAAGTCACGGTGAGTTCACCGCCGAGATGTTCCTGGAAATCGCGCAGTCCACGGAAGACGCTTCGGGCTCCGTCGGCATCGCGTGCATCGAGTTCGTCGCACCAGAGGGCGAAGCCGCTCTCTTTCAAACCGTCGCGAATCAAGGATAGTTCCGCGTCGGTGATCCAGCCGTGCATCTGCGCGTAGATGGAGTCGAGAAGCACGCCCGTGGCGACCGCTTCACCGTGAGAGATGCGGAATCCGGACATCAATTCCAGCTTGTGAGCGGACCAGTGCCCGAAATCGAGCGGACGGGCCCGACCGTATTCGAAGGGATCGCCATTGCTGCGGATGTGCTCGAGATGAATCTCGGCGCAACGCGCGACGAGACGTTCCATCGCTCGGAAATCCCGAGCGGGAAACGAGGACGCGGCGCCACAGAGCCAATCGAAAAACTCACGATCGCGAATGATCGCGACCTTGAACGCCTCGGCGACTCCGCACAGCCAATCCCTGGCCGGCAGAGAGCGGAGGAACTCGAAGTCATTCAATACAGCAAACGGCGGTGCAAAGGTGCCGACCGCGTTTTTTCCGCCGAGGTAATTGACACCGTTTTTGACGCCGACCCCCGCGTCATTCTGCCCGAGGACGGTGGTCGGGATGCGCACCTGACGCAGTCCGCGATGGACCAGCGCCGCTGCGAGCCCGACGGCATCCATGACCGCTCCGCCTCCGATGATGATGACGAACGACTGGCGATCGATCCGCGCATCGAGAAGCAGGCGCATGAAGCTTTCCACGAGCGCGAAGTCATTCTTCACCTCTTCGCCACCGGGAACGATCTGGACCTCGCCGGCCAATTCCATCGCTGCCGGATGCGCGGCGAAGTAGGCCTGCACCTGCTCTGCGAGGCCCGGCAGCGCAGCCGCCACATTCCCATCAGCAAATACCATGGCCCGATGACGGCGGCCTTCCTTGAGGCGGTCCAGTGTCTCGACGAGGACCGGATTTTCCGCGGTGAAAACGTGGTGTGTGAAAGTGACCGGAAAGTCCCACGCGACGCTGATCTGCTGGCGGACGGTGCGAGTGTTCATTTAAGGGCGGGACTCCATCCATGTCTCGACCTCGTGCGCGAGATCCAACGCGTTTTCAGGCTTTTTCCCGAATGCGAGCGAACTGCTCCACGCGATTTCAAAGCCGGGTCCCACATTCCCATGCGTGCCGTGGATCTTCGCCGTGTCGAAGCTTACGCTTCCCGGCGGCCAGCCGAAGTAGAGTTCGCACGGGTCGTAGCCGGGCTTGTTGTGGATATCGACGTGGCTCGCGTAGTCGGGTGCTTCGGATTTCTCGAACCACGGATAGGCGAACCAAGCGCCGTTTTCGGCGATGGCCAAAAGGTCGCCTCCTCGCGGATGGGCGAGGCCACGGGCTGCTTGCTGTCCGCGATCGAGGACTTCGACGACTCCGGGCACGCCCAGTAGAACGCCTCGCGCTTCTTGAATGGCAGCAGCGTCGTGGCAGTAAACGTTCGCGATCTGGTGGTCGACCACGGCGAAGGCGCGGCTGGTGAAAAAATCGGTGTAGGCCATGTCGCGGATGTCGCGCACGGCAAACAGCCCGGCGTCGCGGAGGGCGCGGTTTGGGAAGATAGCGCCGCGCCGCGTGGGCTCGATGGCGTAATCGCCGACAAAGATCCAATCGTATCCGCATTCCGCGCACGCGGCCTTTATACGCGAGAGGTAGCCGAGGAGTCGGTCGAGCGCCTTGCGGCCGGATTCGCTGTCGGGGCCGTGGCGCTGCAGATCGTAGTCGAGGTGGGGAAGATAGGTGAAAAGCAGGTCCGGCGAGACGTCGCGCATCGCCATCGCCGCGCAGGTGGCCTCCACGATCCAATCGCTCGCCTTGTGGTTGGCCAGCGGTCCCCAGTAGTTCATCAGGTTAAAGGGACGACCGACGGCTTCGTTCAGGCGCGCTTCGAGTTCCGGCGGCTGCGTGTAGCATGCCTGGATCATGCCGCCGCTGTGTTTGTGGATGGGGGCCGGGGTCGCGACGAAATCGACGTTTTCACCCATGCTCTGCTGCCAGAACATCATGCCCACCTTTCCGCCCCGCGCGCGGAATTGATCCCAAATTCGCGGGCCTTCGACGAGCCGCGCGCTTTGCTCCCAGAAGAGAACCTTGTTGAGGTCCTTGAAGAAAAGCCCGTTGGCGATCAAGCCGTGATCGGCGACCGGAGCGGCGGTGCGGAAGCAGGCCTGGAAGACGCTGGTGACGGCCGGAAAAAATGTGTGCGCGGGGGCGAATTCGGGCAGGTGAGACACGAGGTTCCAGCCGAGAGCGGCGATATCGACGACGAGCAGTTTTTTCGGTGCGGGCACGAGGGCGTGAGGATGGAGGGCGTTTAGAAAAGCATGGAATCCTGAAAGCGCCAGCGTTCGCGCCTGGTCGGAAAATATTGTCTAAGCTGTGGGAATCGGGCGTGGCCGCGAGCGGCGAATGGGCCGCGCCGACGCCCTCAGAGGCGCGATGCGCGCAAGCGCTCGTTCAGGCTCGCGCAGCGCGGGCAGCGCGGCAGCGGCGTTTTGGTTTCATCCTGAAACTCAAACGCGCACATGGTGCACCGGAGGACGTGGCGAAAAGCGCTGCGTTCCCGTCGTTGTCTTCGCCACTCATGGACGATCCATGCGCCAAAGACCGTGGCGAGCAAGAGCGCCAGGTAGATAAAAACGAGAGCCGGAAGGGAGACTCGGATCATTTGGCTTTTGAAGGAGAGGTCGCTTCAGCCGTGTAAGCATCTTCGCCCCAAACGATCGTGGCGACGCCCCATGTGACGGCTTCGGCGGCGTGACTGAATGCGAGACGTGGTAACTCATCCGCCGCCTGCCGATCCAGTGCGGGGTCTCCGCTGGATCGTTGCAGGAAGAGATACCGCGCTTCGCCCCGGTCGGTGACGCCGATCAGAAAGGTGGCGTTGCCGAGTGGGGCCGACGCGCGAGGGGAGAGTGTCCATCCGAGCGGTTCACGAGTGGTGCGTGCGTTGAGCGGCGCGGAGAACGTAATGCGCGTCGGCTGCGGTGGTGGTGCGGCGCTTGCAGCGAGTGGAGTGGTCGAGGTGCTTTGGATGATCGCGAGCGGATCTTTTGGCGGGGGATACTGCACCGCGGTTCGAGCCTCTGGCACGGTGCGCGGCTGGGTGCGGATGGTGTCGTAGGAGGGCTGGTATTGCGGTTCGACCAGGCCGGGAGGGGTGACGCTGGTGGGTTCCGCGACCAGGCCGGGATTTTCTGCTTCGATCCGTCGGAGGAGCAGTCGATTCTCCGGGGTGGTCGGGAGAAGGAGGCTGATTTCCGGGGCCGATGGGGGGATGGTGGCGTGTTCGCTTTCGGTAATCTGGAACAGGAAGAAAGTCGCCGCGTGAGCGAGGATCGAGAGGAGGAGGAAGGTGGGCAGAACGAATCGAAACTTTCGGGCTTTGTCCCAATCAAACAGCAGCGGGGCGCTGTCGTCCGTGGGATTCATTTCGGTTCGGAATCGGTGGCGAGCACCAGGGAGAAACCATGCGCCAGGGCGGCATTCATGATCCCCACCAGAGTCTCGTAGGAGGTCGATTTATCCGCCTTCAGGATGAGGGTACGGCCTTGGGCTGGGCGCTCCCCCAGGCGCCGCGCCAGCTCGTCGAGGGATACTTTTTCATCTCGAAAATAGATCGCCGGGACGGGCGCTGCGGTGACGCTGACGATCTGTGCATCCTCGCGCGGCGCAAGGGTGTAGGTGGAAACCGGGAGCCGGACGGCGAGGCCGGGCAGGAGCACGAACCGGGAACTCAGCGCGAAGAAGATGACGACGAGAAAGCAAACATTGACCAGCGGGATGACCGTGATCAGCCCGGGGTTGAACTTGAGGTTGCGCGCGAGCTTCACGGCGCGGGGGTGAGTGCGATCACTCGGCGCTGGTGCGGAGTGCGGCGCCAGGGGAAAAATCGATGATGGCGGGCGCTTTGCGATGATCGGTCAGGAGATTAACGATCTCGATTCCGGCGCGTTCCATATCGTGCATCAGCGCATTGACCCGGGCGGAAAGATACATGTAGCCAACCGCGCAAGGGATGGCGACGACGAGTCCGGCTGCGGTCGTCAGGAGGCTTTGGTAAATGCCGCTGGCGATATCCGTGGAGCTGGCGAAGCCGGATTGAGTCGAAATATTGACGAACGCTTCAATGAGACCGGTGACGGTGCCGAGCAGCCCGATCAGCGGGGCGATAATCGAAAGCGTCGCGATGATGCCGAGACGGCGTTCGAGCCGCGGCACCTCCAATTGCCCCGCCTCCTGGACGAGTTCCTTCAATTCGTTCCGCGGCGCCTCGTGCCGGATCAGGGCTGCGTGGATCACGCGCGCCACTGGCCCCGGCGTTCCCGCACATTCGGCGAGCGCCTCGGCGAAGCTGCGGCGTTGGAGCAGATTAGCGAGGCCTCGGATGAATTCCCCCACGCGGATCTGGGCACGGTGGAAGTAAGTGACGCGTTCGAGGAACACGGCGCCCGCAAGGACGCTACAGAACAGGATGAGCCACATCAGCGGCCCGCCCTTTTGCATGTAGTCGATCATGCGCGGCATTTAGCGGAAGTCGGCGGGCGTGGCAAGGGCCGCGGATCGATTGAATTTCGTTTTGACCTGCTTAAACCGGCAGTTTACAACCTTCGGCAGGGATGAAAATGATGACCGCCGATATTAAATTCGCGTGCCTGCACTGTGGGCAAAATATCTTGGTTCGCGCCGACGCAGCCGGCTTGCAGGCGGCCTGCCCGACCTGCGCTCAGTCGGTGACGATTCCTGTTCAGGGTTCCTTCGGGGAGCCCTCCGGCAAGGCGCGAAACGGCCGGAAACCGGGGGCTGAAGCAGGGGAAGAACTGGCCGTGAGCCGTGCGGAAAACGCGCGCCTGCGGGAGCAGTTCTCTGTGCTCCAGGCTGAAAACGAGCGCCTAAATGCGAGCAACACGCATGCACAGGCAGAAATTAAAAGTTTCCAAACCGAACGACTCGCGGCGAAAAACGATGCCGCGCAGCTCAGGCAGCGGCTCGCTTCGCTGGAAACGCAGTTGGCTGAAAAGGACGCGCAACTTGGGGCGGAAATGGCGACCGTGGCGCGGATGATCGGCGAACGAACCGGGATCGAAGGCGAACTCACCAGCGGCCGTGCGGCAGCGGCCAAGCTGCAATCTGAATTGCATGTGCTTCAAGGGGCGGCCGAGTCGCTCCGAAAGGACCTTGATCGTGCTCGCGACGAGGCGCAGGGGCTGAAAAAGAGGCTGACTCAGGCAGAGACTGAACGTTCAGCGGGCAGTCGGACATTGGAAGAGGCGCAGCGTGAAGTGAAGACCCTGCTATCGAAGAGCGAGGGCCTCCGGGGCGAAATTGAAAGCCTTCGACGCTCCGTGAACTCCGGCGAAACTGGCAGGGAACTCGTTGCCGTCCGCGCACGGCTGACTAGTTCAGAGGAAGATCGCATCCGGCTGACGTCTGCATCCGCTGCCCTCGAAGCCAAGATCGCCGCGGGCACCACGGAGCGGAAGCGCCTCGACCAATCGCTGGCGGAGATGCGCCGCCGAATGGAGGAAGCGGTCAGGCGTGCAGACGCGATCGCCGACGATACGCTGGAGCACGACAATTGCGTCCTGCGTGGCATCGTGGCCCGGCAGAATGCGGAATTGGAAATTCGGCACCGGGAGATTGCCCGACTCAGAAGAAAACATCTCGGTTTGCGCATCATCTATCTGCTGTTCTTCCTCGCGCTGTTCGGGCTCGCTTACGCGGCGGTGCAGCTTATGCCGGGCTTGAAGATTCAATTTTAAGGCTCCTCTACCGTTCTTGCGCACGGGCGGGGTGCTGCCTAGCGTGCGCGGACATGCGCGTTCTTGCGATCGACCCTTCCCTACGCAGCACCGGCTTCGCCATTCTCGAAAAAGTCGCCGGAAAAGTCCACGTGCTCGAATACGGGGCGATCAAGAACAAGCCTGCGCTGCTCCTGTCCGGCTGCCTGGTGGCGATTTACGAACGGGTGCGCGAATTGATTCAAACACATGAGCCCGAGTGCGCGGCCTTCGAGTCGATCATCTACGTACAGAGCATGCGGACGGCGATCGTGCTGGGTACCGCGCGCGGGGCGGCCCTCCTAGCGGCAGCGCAGAGGGGGCTGCCGATCCACGAATACGCGCCTCGGCGCGTGAAACAGTCGGTGGTCGGGCGGGGCGGGGCGCAAAAAAATCAGGTGGGTTTCATGGTGCGGGCGCTCCTAGGCCTCACGGAAACGCCTGGGTCCGATGCGGCGGACGCCTTGGCGATCGGCCTCACGCATTTTCAGACGAGTGAATCCGCGGCGCGGGGGGTGGGGGCGATGCAGCGGATATGAAGATTCAGTGGCTGGGGCGGGTCCGGTTCGAAGAGGCCCTCGCGCTGCAGGAAGAGATCGTCGCGCGAAAGATCGACGCGCCCGGAGCCGCCGATGAACTTCTCCTTCTCGAACACGAGCCCGTCTACACGATCGGCCGCAATCCGGACCAGTCCAGCCTGCGTGGAGCGGAGCACCTTCCTCATCCGGTGGTCCAAATCAGCCGAGGCGGACAGGCCACCTACCATGGGCCCGGACAACTTGTCGGTTACCCGATCCTCGATCTAAAGACGCGCGGACAGGATCTTCACCGCTATCTCCGTGCGATCGAGGATTTCATCGTGGCGACGTGCGGAGATTTTGGCGTCGAGGCGTCGAGGCGGGAGGGACTCACCGGCGCTTGGGTCGGTGAGCGGAAGATCGCGTCGATCGGCGTGGGAGTTCGTCGGTGGATTTCGATGCACGGATTTTCACTCAACGTCTGTGGAGACCTCGCACCGTACCGGCAGATCACTCCGTGCGGCATCGCAGGCGTGGAAATGACGAGTCTCGAGCGGGAGTCCGGTGCGTCGACCGCCGTGCGCGACGTGGCGGAATACGTGAGCCGGGTATTTGAATCGGGCTTTGGGCTTCCTCGCGGTGGCTAGGGCCGTATTCGGGCTTGTCAGCCGGGGCGACGCGCGGGCATAGACTCGCTCCGCTATGAATATGCTCCGCCCCTCGTTCATCGTTTTGTCTCTCGCCACGCTTTCGTGCGCCGGCTGCCAGCGGGCAGAGGACCCGGTGAAAGTGATCGAACAGGCCGAGGCGTCCCTCCCGCCGGCGGAGCAGATGCCCCCGGTGGCGAAGCCCGGCACCGTGGCCGCGCCCGCGCCCGTCGGTCCCGCGGCGACGGACGCGTCTTACGAGACGTGGTTTAAAAAATACAATCTCGACCTCTCCGATCCGAACATGCTGGACGGGGACGCCGACAGGGACGGTGTCAGCAACCGCGATGAATTCATGGGCGACAGCGATCCGCGCGATCCGAATTCACGTCCTGGCATCCACAAACAGATGCGCTTAAAACAATACACCGAGGTGCGCCTGCCGGTGCTCCTCGAGTCCGTCGACGGAGAAACGGCGCGCATCAAACGTCTCGACGGCAACGAGCGAATGGAGTCCGTGAAGGTCGGCCAGACCATCAAAGGTCTCCGCTGGAAAGTGGAGAAGATGGAGTCAAAACAGGACACCGACAAGAAAGGCGAGAAGATCGACGTTTCAAACCTGACGCTCACCGAAGTCGAGACAAAGGAGCGAGCCATGCTGATGAAGGATCTGCCGACACGCACCGGAGAATCGTTCGCCGAACTGACCTCAGAAGACGGGCAGACCACCATCCGGGTGAAACCCGATCAAACTTTCCTCTGGCCCCCAGAGAGCGGTCAGGCATTTAAGGTGATCGACCTGCGAGCGGACCAGATCGTGGTGCAAGAGGTGGCGACGAGGAAGATGTGGACGATCCCGAAAAAATAGACGCTGGACTCGATCCGATTAAGGCGGCGGTCCCGCCTTCGCACTTGATCGGGATGCATCGATACGCACGCTGCTGGCTTTCCTGATGCCTTCTCCCGAGGTTTTCTATCTTCATCTCGACGGCTCGCAGCGCGGGCCTTACACGGTGCCGCAGATCGATCATCTGCTGAATTCCGGTCTCATTCCCGAAGAGACTCTGTACTGGCGAGAAGGTCTCGAACAGTGGGCCCCGGTGACATCCCTTGTGGAAAAGCGGGTGCGCCGAAAGCCTTGGCGAAAAATCCTCCTGGCGATGCTGTTGCTGGCGGCTCTCGGATTGATCACCGCTTTCGTCGGTCCGGTCCTCGTCGATGGGTGGCGTGAGACGAACCAATATTCCTACACTCCCGAAGCGGCCTACTGGCGGGCACGCGAGGTCATCCGAAGCCAATCTTTGCCGCGCGGAGCGTCGGTCCGGTTTGCCGACTTCTCCGATGCGAGAGTGGAACTGGATCACCACGGCGAAGCGACCGCCCTGGTTCGGAGCGATGTGCTGGAGGACTCGGCGCAAACACGTTCGATATTGTGGAAGGTTCGGATGAAATTCGACGCGGAACGCGCGGAGTGGTCGAGCGCGCAAGCGCCGGAGGTCGCACAGTAATGAAGTGCGCCTGCGCATTGCTCGCCGCCGTCCTCATGGCGTGTGAAAAACCCGTGCCGCCAAAGCCGGTCGTCCACGTCCCCATCGTCGAGACGCATCCCTTTGATGAGGGATACAGAGCCGGGTTTGAATTCGGCAAGGCGGCCTCCGCACCGCGGTCCCCGATGCCGTCGACGGCGGAAGTCGCCGTTGTCGCCGGCGTCGAGGCCTCGGGCGACCCGGGGCGAAACGAAAAGTGGCGTCGGGGCTTTATTGAAGGATATACGGACGGCTTCCGCAAAATCTCCACCGGACAGAAATGAAACCAATTCCCCTGATCATCACCGCGCTCCTGCTTCCTGTCGTGCTCGCGGCGCAAGCGCCCTCAGCAGGCGAGGCCGAGGCGCAAAAGTGCGAGGACAAAATCGCCGTCGTGCAGCGCGACGTCCTCAACAAATACGACGATGCGTTGACGGAACTCCAACTCACGGTCCAAAAGACCGGGGACCTCGAAGGGGCGCTAGCGGTACGCGCGGAAAAGCAGCGTTTCGCGAAAGATGGGTT
>JAYTDO010000533.1:0-3639 GCA_043735935.1 Chthoniobacteraceae bacterium | reverse complement strand
GGGCGATCGTCCCCGCAGCGGCGCGCTGGACTTCCCGCCAGGTCTCACCGAACAGCCGGCGTGAGAGGGAGCGGTTGGTGATCGACCGCGTGAGACGTTCTTAAATTCCATCCGACCCGGATGGTGCACTCGCCGCGACTCGAACGCGGAACCTTCTGATCCGTAGTCAGATGCTCTATCCAATTGAGCTACGAGTGCTCTCCATTCCCAACCGGAAAGTTGGGAGCGGGATAAAAGCATCGTTGCCCCTGAGTGGCAACTTTTTCGTGCGACTATTTTCCAAGCGCCTGGCGCAGGTAATAGAGCGTGACAGCGCCGACCGTTTGCAGGCTTGCAGGGCTGAGCTTGTCGAGTGTGTCATCTGCCGTGTGCCAGGAAAGGTAGTCGAAATCGATTAGGTCGATCGTGGGAATCTTGGCCATGTTCAGGGGCACATGGTCATCGAGAATCTGCCGTTCAAAGTAGCCGAACTGGGGGCGCACATTCAGCGCATCGGCGGCGCCGAGGATTCCCTTCGCGAGCTCTGCCGGCGAGTCGGAGGGCAAGGTGATGGTCAGATCTTTATCCCCGATCATGTCCCACAGAATGCCGAACTTAAATTGGGCAGCCCGTCCGGATTCTCGAAGCATGCGGGCGTAGTGGCGCGATCCGTAGAGCCCGTCTGTTTCCGTGAATTGCGTCACGGCTTCCTCGCCGTCAAAAAACACGAGTTCGACTTTCGAGGCTAGGGCAGGGTCCAACGCCAGCACGCGCGCGAGTTCGAGGAGTGCACCGCTGCTTGATGCCCCATCGCTGGCGCCGACAAATCGGATCGTGCTGAAGCGCTTGGTATCGAAGTGCGAGCAAACGATGGCGCGTTGTGTGGACTTCGGTGCCGGTCGCACGCCATCGCTTGCGAAACGTGCGATGAGGTTTACGAACTTGATCGCTCCGCGTGGCGTGTCGTCGGTGAACTCTTGCTGCTCAATATCCCACCCTTCGCGGGTGAGGGATTCACGAATCTGGTGTCGGACGATTTCCAATTCCGGAGAGCCGGATGGGCGCGGGCCGACTTCGATTTGCCGCCGCACCTCGGCAAAGGCGAGGTCACCAGAAAACTCTCTCCAGATCTCGGCAGGTGCGGGCGTTGTCTGCCGTTTAGTGATCGGTTTCGGCGGTAAAATCGGGGTCGTTTCCGCGGGCTCGGAGGCTGCCTCGGGCACCGATGGGCCGGGCGCAGGCACCGTCCGGCGCTCGCAGGCCGTCACTGCGATCACACAGGCCGCCACGATGACCGCGGCGCCACGACATTTTTGATTCAAGCCTCCTCCTGCCCAAGCCCAATGACTCCGAGTAGTCGCTGGAGGTCGTCATTGCCGTAGTACTCGATCTCCAGCCGTCCACGCTTTTCGCCATGGTGCAGGATCACGTGTGTGGCGAGGTGTTGCTGCAGCCGGTTTTGTAGATGGAGCAAAGCCGGCGCGAGCGCGGGCGTGCCAGAGCCGTTTTGTCCGCGAGTGGGTTTGGTCGCGCCTTGGTTCGTGAAGTGGTCGGTAACGAGTTTTTCCGCGGCGCGGACGGTGAGATTGCGACGGATGATCTCTTCCGCAAGGAGGGCTTGTTCGTCGTGCGATTTGAGGGAGAGCAGCACTTTCGCGTGGCCAACGGAGATCCGATCCTGCGTGAGCCAGCTCTGGACTGGTTCCGCGAGGTCGAGCAAACGCATGGAGTTTGCGACGGCGGCGCGGCTCTTACCGACCTTTTGTGCGATGTCCTCCTGGCGTAGACCAAACTCGCGTGCAAGGCGTGAAAAGGCGCGCGCTTCCTCGATGGCGTTGAGGTCTTCGCGTTGCAGATTCTCGATGAGGGCCAGTTCGAGGACGTCCTGATCCGAGGCTTCGCGAACAATGATGGGCGCTTCGCTGAGGCCGAGCCGCGATGCGGCGCGCCAGCGACGCTCTCCGGCGATGAGTTCAAACTTGTCCGCTCTCCGACGGACGATCAGCGGCTGAATGATGCCGTGCTGTTTGATGCTGTCGACGAGTTCGTCGATTGCCGATTCGGTGAAATGAGTTCGCGGCTGGAGCGGCGAAGGGACGATGTGCGCGAGAGCGATGAGTTGCACGCGCTCGCCTTGATCGAATGCGGGCGTGGGCGAGGCGACACTCGTTTTAATGAGCGCGCCGAGTCCTTTTCCTAGTGCGACTTTTGCCATTGGGGTGCCGAGACTAATGGCGCTCTCGACGAAAGGCAACATTGCCGCCACGGAGGAGTGCGATAACGTCGGAAAATGCTTTTTGACGAAGTGATGGAAGTGATCGATGCCGAGCCGCACTCGGCGGCACTCAACATGGCGATCGACGAAATTCTATTGCGGTCTGTGCATACTCCGCTGCTGCGATTCTACCGATGGTCCCGCCCGGCGATCTCGTTTGGATACTTTGGAAAATGGGACGCTGTGATAACAGCCTGGCCGACTCGCGACATCGTGCGGCGCTGGACTGGAGGCGGCGTCGTGCCGCACGGCGAGGACGTGACCTATTCGCTAGTCGTGCCGCGCGAGCATCGGTTTTTCACCCTGAGTCCGCAAGCGAGCTACGCAACGATACACGAACAAGTCGCTTGCGCGCTTGGCGTCGCGGTTCTCGCTGGTGAAAGTGCGCCGAAGGTCTCCGACGCGTGTTTTGAAAATGCAGCCCGCCACGATGTCGTCATGGGCGGGCGCAAGGTCGCGGGCGCTGCGCAGCGACGGACGAAACACGGGCTCCTGCATCAGGGGAGCATCCAATGCCTCGGAGCTGGGCGAATGATTGAGTCGGACTTGCGCAAGGCGTTTGCAGCACAAATTCACGGGGTGCCGATCGCACTCGAAACGCTTTCGCAGGCATCCCGCCTTGCCGAGGAGAAATACGCATCCGCCGAGTGGATGCGCCGGTATTGATCGCCTACGAAGTCGTCGGCTGCGCGGGTTGGCCGCCGGGGAGCGAGAGGACGCTGGAACTCCAGTAGTCGATGATATCTAAGGCGAGGAATCGGAACACGATCAGCAGCGCATCGTTCAACGGAACTCCGATTTTCTTTGCGATGGACTGAAGCGTTTCAGCTCCGTTCACCGCGGTTGCGAAGCGCGCTTCGACGTCGTTGAGCTTGAGCCGCTGGATCAATTCGTAGCCTTTGCGGGTATAGGCGGGGCTCCCGTTTGGATCAGGGCGTTGGGACCCCATCAGGTTTTCAAATTTCACGTAGCGCAAACTAGCGAGGATCCAGTTATCGGGATCATCGGCTGATGGCGGGAAGTTTTTCGCGTAGTCCGCGAATTGTCCCAATTCTTCGAATTCAAAACTCACACGACCGGCTGTCCACAGATTCGAGAAAACCCGCTGACCGTGGTCGCGCGTGATCTGCACGACGTCGTCGTGCGGAAAACCGCCGCGCACCGACAAGAAGAGAAAGATGGGGCAGCCGGTAGCCTGCTGCGTGACCTGTCCCTCGATAATGGTGCCGAGATTCGTAGCCGAAAGGATCACGGGGGATTCGCGGCAGTAGAGCTGGAAATTGCGCGTGGTCGCAAACAGGAAGCGGCCTTTCGAGACAAACAACTCGATCGGAAAGCGGTTAACGAAGAACCGGAGGACGCCGGAGAGTTTGTCGCTGAACGCC
>JAYTDO010000532.1:0-6190 GCA_043735935.1 Chthoniobacteraceae bacterium | reverse complement strand
CCAAAGGAGGAGTCGAAGGCTCCGTCGCGCGCGAATCGGCAGAGGGCGAAGTGGCTGTCGGCGCCGCCGCTGGCGAGGATGCGGTCGTCGGCATCGATGGCGATGGCGCTGACGAAATCGCTGTGTTCGGCGCGGCCGATGCGGGTCTGGATCTTACCCGCGGTGCCGAAGGTAGGGTCGAGGGTGCCGGTGTCGGTGAAGCGGGCGAGGGCGAGGTCGGAGACGAAGCTGTTTCCGACGAAGGTGCCGACGTAGCCGCCGATGATGATGCCGCCGTCGCTCTGGAGGGCGAGGCAGGACGGGTATGCGCCGTTGGGGAAGTCGGTGGCGGCGATGCCGTCGGTCCCGAAGTCGGGATCGGGGCTGCCATCGGGCAGGTAACGGAAGAGGGTGAAGCCGAGGTCGCCGATTGCGACGACGAGGATCTTCTGGTCGGGCTGGACGAGGACGCCCTGCGGGTCGCCAAAGCCCTCGGTGTCGTGGGTCTGCACGGAGCCATTCGTGCCGAAGGCGGTGTCCAGAGCGCCATTCTTGAGGAAGCGCACCAGCCGGCCGCCTCCGCCGCTGAAGCCTGCGATGAGGATCTTTTGGTCGTCCTGGAGGGCGAAGCCGAAGCCGTCAAAGTCATTAAGAAAGGGCGCGGTGGCCTGGCCGGCGACGCCGAAGGTGGTGTCGCGCACGCCGCCGGGGAGGAAGCGGAGGATGACGAAGTCGTCGTCGCCCGCGGCGTTCCTGGCGATGCCTGCCAGGAGGATCTTGCCGTTGGCTTGCACGGCCATGCGCAGAGCGAAGTCATCCCGCGGACTGACGCCGGTCTTGACTTTTCCCCCGGTGCCAAAGGCGGGATCGAGGGCGCCATCCGGGAGATAGCGGAGGAGGGCGAAGTCCTCGGAGCCTGCGGCGTCCGAGGTGGAGCCGGCCACGAGGATGGTGCCGTCGGCCTGGATGAGGAGGTGGTCGGCGGAGGAATCGCGCCCGCCGATGGAGGTGGCCACCTTTCCTCCCGAGCCGAAGGCGGGGTCGAGATCGCCCGGTGCGGCGTCGGCGGAGAGGGCGAGGGCGGCTGCGGCGAGCAGGCAAGGGAGGATCCCACGCAGCCGGCCTGGAGGGAGGGACGAGTTCATGGAGGGCGAATAGAGCGGCGCGCGGGGAGCAAAGTCAACCCTGCGGGAGCCGCGCGGGTGACCTGCGCGGGCCTCCGGGGCGAAAGCGTGGAGAGCTCTGTTGCGATTTGCGCGCACTCCGATACATTCCGCGCTCATTTCGTCCGATGCGCCTTTTATCCATCCTCACCCTCGCCCTCACCCTCCTCACGTCGCGCGATGCCTGTGCGCAGGCGGCGGCGTGGGTGGTGACCGATAGCACGACGGGCTTTGTGCTCGATAGCTCGAACCCCGCGAAGAAGCTGCCCGTGGGGAGCCTCACGAAGATCGCGATGGCGATGGTGGTGCTCGATTGGGCCGATGCGGAGAAGCGCGACATCAATGAGCTGGCGACCGCGCCCAACAGCATCGCCGGGCTCAACGTGGTGCAGGGTGTGGGGCTGACGCCGGGGGATCGTTGCACGCTGCGCGACCTGCTTTATGCGGCGATGATGCAGAGCGACAATCAGGCGGCAGAGACGCTGGCGGCGCATGTGGGCCGGATGCTCGGCGGCGCTTCGCCGGAGGAGGCCTTCGTGGCGCAGATGAATGCGCTGGCGCGCCGGCTCGGCATGGCGCACACGCGCTTCCTCAATCCGCACGGGCTCGACGGGCTGGAGCGTAACGATCCTTATTCCACCGCCGAAGACATGGCGAAGCTGACGGCGTATGCGATGGATAACAGCGCGTTCCGTTTTTACGTGAGCCAGAAGGAGCGCAAGATCATGCTCCAGACGGCGACGGGCGAGCAAACGCAGTATCTCCTGCGCAACACGAACGAGCTGCTCGGCGTGAACGCGATCGACGGCGTGAAGACGGGCACCACGCGCAAGGCGGGGCAGTGCTTGGTCGTGAGCGCCGCGCGGCCGCCGGAGAGCATCGAGAAGGGCGGCCAGCATTTCATCACGCCGCGGCGGCTGAATGTGGTGGTGCTCGGGGCGGCGGATCGGTTTGGCCTGGCGGCGAGCCTGCTGAACCGCGGCTGGCAGCGCTACGATGAGTGGTCGGCGGCGGGCCGGCCGCTGAAGGGCTGGAAGCCGACGCGTTGATCTTCAACCTTGAATAGCAAAACCATGAGCAAACGGATCGGAGTTTTAACAAGCGGCGGCGACTGCCCCGGACTGAATGCCGTGCTGCGCGGAGTGGTGCGCGCGGCTTCGAACCGGGACTGGCATGTGGTGGGATTCCACGATGGATTCGAGGGGCTGCTGCCGCCGGCGAATTACGAGCCGCTGGATTTACGCCGCACCGCGGGCATCATGCCGCTGGGCGGGACGATCCTGGGGACGACGAGCAAGGGGCATTTTATCGCGAAGGTGGGAGATGGGACGACGACGCAGGTCCTTCCCGAGGTGATCGCCAAGACGCGAGACACCATCACGCACCTGGGCATCAGCGCGCTGATCGCGATCGGCGGGGATGGTTCGCTGACGACGGCGCTGCAACTGCATGAGGCCGGCATCCCGGTGGTGGGCGTGCCGAAGACGATCGACAACGATCTGGAGGCCACGCACATGACGTTCGGCTTTGACAGCGCGGTGGCGTGCGTCGCCGATGCGCTCGACCGCCTGCACACGACGGCCAGTTCGCACAAGCGCGTGATGGTGATCGAGGTGATGGGCCGGCACGCCGGTTGGATCGCGCTGTACGGCGGACTGGCGGGCGGGGCGGACATCATCCTACTGCCGGAGATTCCTTTTGATCATGAGCGCGTGGCGGAGGCGGTGCGCAGGCGTGAGGTGGAAGGCTGCCTGAGCACGCTCGTGGTCGTGGCGGAAGGCGCGCACTCCCGCACGGGCGGCACGTATGGCCATGTGGAAGGCCCGGGCGAGATCAAGCTCGGCGGCATCGGCCAGGTCGTGGCGCATGAGATTTCGCATCGCACCGGCAAGGAGACGCGGACGTGCGTGCTCGGGCATCTCCAGCGCGGCGGTGCGCCGACGACGCTGGACCGCATCCTCGGCACGCGCTTCGGCGTGCATGCCGTGGAGCTGATCGCCGAGGGGCGTTTCGGCGAGATGGTGAGCTATCAGAATTACCAAATCCTGGGCGTGCCGATCGCCGACGCGGTGCACCGCATCAAGCTCGTGCAGCCCGACAGCCAGATGGTGCTGACCGCGCGCGCGGTGGGCATCAGCTTCGGCGATTAACCCCGCACCGAATACCGCCATGGACGCCCTTCTCCAACTCCTGCGCCGCAACGCACGCACCTCGATCGCCGACCTCGCCCGCGAGCTCGATGTCGCGGAGCATCTCGTCGTCAGCCAGATCGCCGAGCTGGAAACCGCCGGGGTGATCCTCGGTTACCAGACGCTGGTGGATTCGCAAAAGCACGCCGTCGGGATCGTGACGGCGCTGGTGGAGGTGAAGATCACGCCCGAGCGGGGCGGGGGATTCGACCGTCTGGCGAACCGGATCGCGCGCTTTAACGAAGTGCAAAGCTGCTACCTCATGTCGGGCGGCTACGACCTGCTCGTGGTGGTGGAGGGCGCGACGCTTCACGAGATCGCGGCGTTCATCTCGGAGAAGCTTTCGACCATCAAGGGCGTCATCTCGACGGCGACGCGGTTCAGGCTGAAGACGTACAAGGAAAATGGCGTCTCACTTCTCTCCGAGGTGAAAGCCAACCGGCTCGCCGTCACCCCCTGAGGGCCAAGGTTTCACGATCATGAATTTGAAAAACCAGATCGCGGCTCACATCCGCGACCTCCCCAAGTCCGGCATCCGCGAATTTTTCGACATCGTGGCGCAGGAGAAGGAAGTCATCTCGCTGGGCGTGGGTGAACCGGATTTCGATACGCCGTGGCACATCCGCGAGGCGGCGATTTACGCGCTGGAGCACGGCCGCACGCATTACACGTCGAACCTCGGCCTGCCCGAGCTAAGGACGAGCATCTGCAATTACGTGCATAAGCATTTCAGCGTGGCCTACGACCCGCGCACGGAGGTGATCATCACCGTCGGTGTTTCGGAGGCGATCGACCTGGCGTTGCGCGCGCTTATCAATCCCGGCGACGAGGTCCTTTACCACGAACCGTGTTACGTCTCTTACGCGCCGAGCGTGACCATGGCCCACGGCGTGCCGGTCGCGATCCCGACGCGGATCGAGGAGAATTTCCGGCTGACCGCCGAGGCGTTCTCGCAGCGGATCACACCGCGGACGAAGGTGTTGATGTTGAATTTCCCCTGCAACCCAACGGGCGCCACGCAGACGCGCGCGGAGCTGGAAAAGATCGCGCGGCTTTGCATCGACCACGACTTGATCGTGTTGACGGACGAGATTTACAGCGAGTTGCGTTACGACGGAACCGACCACGTCAGCATCGCGAGCCTGCCCGGGATGCGCGAGCGGTGTATTTTTCTGCACGGCTTTTCAAAGGCCTTTGCAATGACGGGCTGGCGGATCGGCTACGCGTGCGCGCCCGCGCCGCTCACCGACGCGATGATGAAGATCCACCAGTATTCGATCCTCTGCGCCAATACCATCACGCAGGACGCGGCGATCGAGGCACTCGAGCACGGCGCGCGGGGCGTGGAGGAAATGCGGCGCGAATACGAGATGCGCCGGAACTATCTCGTCCGAGGCTTTAACGAACTCGGGCTCCCATGCTTCCAGCCGCTCGGGGCGTTCTACGCCTTCCCCGATATCCGTTCGTCAGGCCTCAGCAGCCGGGAGTTTTCACTCGGCCTTCTGGAGAAAAAGAAAGTCGCCTGCGTGCCCGGCCCGGCCTTTGGCGCGAGCGGCGAGGGTTACGTGCGCTGTTGTTACGCGACGAGCCTCGAGCAGATCAAAACCGCGATGGAACGAATCGGGGAGTTCCTCAATGAAGTCCGCGGCCCATCGGCAAGCGCAAAGCGCGATCCGGCTGAGCTCGCGGCGGCGCGGTAGAGGACGGCGGCGATTCGGGATCTGCCTCCGTGCAGAAGTCCGCGCGGGCCTTCGGGTATTTCGTGACTCCGACGCGTGCCGGCCCGGTGGAGGTTTCCGAGGTGCATTGAGTATGATCGTCGATGGCTTGCCGCGCACCCTGCGACGCGCTTGAACTATTCTCCATGCCACCGATTTCCCCCCGCATCGCCCTGCTGTTCCTGCTCTCCGCGAGCGTCGTGCACGCGGTCGAGCCGCGAAGCGTCTCCGGCATTTATCCGCAACTGGCGATGTTCAACGAGGAAGGCGAGTGCGGCACGGGCGCGGTGGTGCCGTGGGCGGACCGCCTGTGGGTCGTCACGTATGCGCCGCACATGCCGAAGGGTTCGTCGGACAAGCTTTACGAAATCACGCCCGCGCTGGAGCAGATCATCCGGCCGGAAAGCATCGGCGGCACTCCGGCGGATCGTATGATTCATCGCGAATCCAACCAGCTTCTCATCGGGCCTTACGCGATCGACGCGCAGAGGAATGTGCGCGCGATTCCATACACGACGATGTTCGGGCGGCACACCGGGCTCGCACGGCATCTGACCGATCCCGCGGGGAAGATCGTCTTCGCGACGATGGAGGAGGGCATCTACGAAGTGGACGTGAAGACGCTCGTGCCGACGACGCTCTGGACGGATGAGCAGGTGAAAGCGGGGCGGCACGCGGATCTTCCCGGTTACCACGGCAAGGGCTTTTATTCCACGCAGGGCCGTTACGTTTACGCCAACAACGGCGATCACGCGAAGGAGGCCCTGAGCAATCCCGCGGTGCCGAGCGGCGCTCTCGCGGAGTGGGATGGAAAGGCGGACGCGTGGACCGTGGTGCGGCGCAATCAATTCACCGAGGTGACCGGCCCCGGCGGCATCGAGGGCAGCGCGCCGGATGCGCCGCTGTGGAGCATCGGCTGGGATCATCGCTCGCTGATCCTGATGCTGCTCGACGGCGGGAAATGGTCGTCTTTTCGCCTGCCAAAATCCTCGCACAGCTACGATGGCGCGCACGGCTGGAACACCGAGTGGCCGCGCATCCGCGAGATCGGCGATGGCGATTTGCTGATGACGATGCACGGTGCGTTCTGGAAATTTCCGCGCTCCTTTTCCGCTGCGAACACCGCAGGCATCGCGCCGCG
>JAYTDO010000531.1:0-5216 GCA_043735935.1 Chthoniobacteraceae bacterium | reverse complement strand
TCGCAGCTCAATCTTTTGCGCCCCATCTACTCGAAGACCACGAACTACGGCCACTTCGGCAAGGACGACAAAGACCTGACGTGGGAAACCACGGACAAGGCCGCCGCGCTGAAGAAGCTGGCGAAATAGTCGCGTCCAAACGGCAGGCGTCCGTGTAGTGCGGAAGCCAATCGGGGTGCATGGGTAGCACTGCGCTCCGGAACGGAGGCAGTGTCAGTTTGAGCAAGCGTGTCGGCTAACCTAACGCCCGCACGCGCAGATCCCGCAGCGCGCAAAGCCCGTTCGCCTCCACGCTGCGGAGGGCGCGGGCTCCGGTCGTGCGTTTCGATCCGAAATGTCCGCGTCGCGCGGCAAAGACCTCGTTCACAAAGGTCTTCGTCCCCAGCGCCAGGCCATCGGCAAAGTAGCGCACCCGGCAGCGCAGCATCTGCCAGTGGTCGAACCTGCCTTTCGCGGCCAGCACCGCGTCCACTTCCTCCGATTTGAAGCCGCGCCGCAGCGGGCTTCCTGCCTTGTCCAGCCCGGCTTCTTCGCCCCGCCCAAAGAGGAGCAGCTGATACTCGGGCAGGATGGCTTTCGCCGCCACGGCAGAGCCGCGCGCCGCCCCGGCGACGATGCCCAACCCGCCGCACGCCGCTTTCACCCCGGCCACCGCCGCCGCGTAACCGCACCAACGGTAGTCCTTGGGATCGCCCACGAGGCCGGCCCGCACCGGGTTCAGGTCGATGTAGGCCGCCATGGTCGCCAGCGCGTGGCCCGCGCCTTCCACGAGCACGCTCTTGAAGCGCTCCTCCCAGAGCGTCCCTTTGCGCCGGTGCGTGCGGTTGAACCATTGCGTGAACCGCTGCTTGAGCAGCTTCATAAAGGCGCTCACGTCCCACATCCGCGCGAAGAAGCTCTCCCGCAGCGCCTCCGCCTCCGCCTGCGCGCCCTCGGCGCGGAAATACTCCAGCCGTTGCCGGATCGTCCCCGCCCCGCCGCCCGCGCCATAGACCTCCGTGAGCAGGGCCAGCAAGGCGGCGTCATCGGGCATCTCGGCGGGCCGCTGGGGCACTTCCACGAGGACATGGAAGTGGTTGCTCATCACGCAGTAGGTGACCACGCGCACCCCGCAGAAGCGCTCATAGAGCCGCATGAACTCGATGAACTGCTCCTTCTCCGCCGGCCCGAAGACGAATTGCCGGTCCACCACGCGCGAGATGCAGTGGTAATAGGCCAGAGGATGTTCCGGTGGGGCTTTGAAGCGGGGTCGGCGCACGGGATTGGATGAAAAAGCAGGGTGCCGGGGCGGTCAACGCTTTCTTTCAATAAAAGACCTGTCCCTTTGTCTTTTGTCCCTTTGTCTTTGCGGTTCTGAGCGGCTCCGGTGCGGTGGGCGCGAAAGAAAATTCTTGCAGCCAGACTGGCCGTGAGCTAACCACTCCCGCGGATTTGTTAACAATATGATTAAACTCCTCCCCCTTGCGCTTGGCGTCGTCTTAGCCGGCACTTGCGCCCATGCCGCCATCACCTACGTGCAGGTTATAGGCCAAAGCGACGATTTCACCGGTTCCCTTAACTACACCCAGCGCCTGGAAAATGGCATTACGCCAGTCTCTGACCAGAAGGAGATCACTACGTCGGTGGTCCATGCGGCCTTTGGTTCTAGCGCGGTCTATGGGCTGCTCAAGGCCAATACGGAAATTGATGCTCTAGCCTTTGGTGGCGTCCTTTATGGCACCAGTCCTCGAGCTGCTGCCTCCGCGGATTTCGGGGATTGGATCACGGTTGGCGGAGCGGCACCGGTCACTTTGCACTTCACGATGCCGACGACGGGATTCTTCGATCCCAACAGCCAGAATGCGTCGGTGTCATCGAGTTTGAACGCCACCGCGTACGACTCGTCGGGGACGACGAATTTGGGGATCGAGGCTTACTGCGCGTATCAGGCACATGTCCAAACCGGCAACTACTTTCTGGACGCAAGCACTCTGTCCAGCGACATAACTGTTCTCCCCGGGACCCGGATTTCCGTCACAGGACAACTGGTCGCGAATGCCCAGCTCTATTATTTGAATCCGACATTTCTGAAGTCGGCGGCCGACTTCAGCCACACCTCGCTCTCATACATCGACGTCCTTACCCCAGGTGGAAGCATCGTCGCAGACAGCGGGCACGATTACTCTTCCGCAGCCGTCCCGGAACCGACTTCCTTGGCCTTCCTCGGAGTGGCTGCGATCCTTCTGAGTCGCCGCCGGATCAATCGTTGATTAAAGGCCCATTGGGAAGCGTTGCTTAAACGTTGGCTCGTTCTCGGGGTCATCGATATCGTGGCAACATTTTCACGCTTCCGGAGAGTCGCTTGGTGGACCGAAGCGATCCGTGCCTTTCATTCAATAAGGGTGCTAGGCTTCGGGCCGAGGGAAATCCAAGAACCTTCGTGCGCCAGCCCCTCAGTGCCCCCGCCGATTCCCGGCCCGGGCGCACTCGGTCCGTCATCCGAACATATGAATGGGTGAGCCGGCGCTACCCGCTCGAAGGAATGTTCCTGATTCGGATTGAGATAATTGCTGCTAGGAATTTGCTTTCGCGTCTGCCGCACCGGGGACGGCCAGAGCGGGGATCGGCGTCGGGGAGTGAGGGGGTCTGGGGGGAGCGAGGGGTGGAGGAGGGTGGAATTATGAAGGAAGAAGGATGAATGGGGAGTTCCGCGCTGTTCCGAAAGACGGATTTCCGGAGGTGAGAGTCGGTTGTGGCGGGATTCATGCGCTCAAGCGTTGCTCGCGACCATGGCCGTCCGCTCCGCTGTGCCAACCTTTATTTCTGGAAATTTTTTTGCAGCGGTTTTTCGGAGATGCCTGAGGTGGGAAGCGAGAGCACCGGGTGGTCGCTCAACCGCCATCGAGGACGAGGGTGGAGCCGTCTTCGAGGGGGATTTCGACTGGCTTCCGGGACTCGGTGTGCTGGTCAAACAGGTCGAAACCCGGTTCCGCATCGTCGTCTGGGATCCATTCGCGGATGGCCTGCCAGGGCGGTTCGATGGGCTCGAAGGTCTCGATGTCGAAGGGCGGGTCGGGTGGTGGCGGGAGGTCGATGACGCCCTCCCACAGGCCGTGGAGGCGGAGGAAGAATTGGACTTCGCCGGGGCGGACGATGGTGCCGACGCACTGCATGGTGGCCTGGCAGCAGGGGCACTGGAGCGGGTCGGTGCCCCAGACGCGGAGGATGAGGTCGCGCCAGAGCGGGCGCATGGCGCGGGCGGTGGTTTTGGGCGGTGGCGGGATGATGGGAGGCTTGGCCGGCGGGTTTTCCACGAGCGGTTTCTCCGTGGGTGGCGGGCGGCGGGGAAGTCGGTGGTTTTGAAGACTTCAAAGTTTCGCTTGGTGCGCCAACTGCGGCCGGAACGGCGGTGGAAGGTCGAATGACGAATGACGAATGTTGGTGCGGCCTTTGGTGTCGCCGGGGGCGACGGGTTTTTCTCCGCCGTCGAAGTGGAAGCCGCTGTGTTTCCACGAAAGGAGATCGGCGACCTTGTGGGCGCTGAGGTGTTTGCCGTCGCGGAGGATTTGGAGGAAGCGGTGGCGGAAGAGTTCGGTGATGGGGGCGAGTGTTGATTCAGCCCGAACGCCGCTCTTGAGCACCAACGGTGCGACGACAAACCAGCCCGGGGCCGAGGAGACGGAGGGGACCAGCGGGGGATGGTGGGCGGGCGAACACACGCCCTGAGAAAGTGGGAAAGAACGAGCCAGCCCTGAAAGGGCGACACAATTATGGCGCATGATTTTGTCCCGCCCCTTCAGGGCTTGGTCATTGTTGGGTGCCGTTCCCAAGGCGCTGCCCTGGGCTGGCATGGGTGAGGCCGTTGGCCTCCAAGCGCGGCGTTCGGGTTCAGTCGCCTTCGCGGCTCCTTCACCCTTCCGCTCTACAGCCAGCGATTGCGCTGTCCGCCTCCGCCCCGGCGCTGCCTCGCCGACTCGGCCCTTCACTCCGGCTTGGTTCGCAAAGCCTCCCCAGCCTCCGTTCAGAAAGACAGCAGGGTTTTCAAACGAAGCCAATACCCCCGAGTCCGCTGCCTGGTACCCCGGCACCGCATCTTTCCGGTTGACGGAGGCGTTTCATAACGCATCATCCCATCAAGATTGGAAGATGCGTCCGACTGCTCCGCGGCGGCGTTCTGCTTTCACAAACCTGCAAACCTTTACTTATGAGCACCACCACCCTGACCACCAAATTCACCGACTACAAAGTCGCCGACATCAAGCTCGCCGACTGGGGCCGCAAGGAAATCGAGATCGCCGAGCAGGAGATGCCGGGCCTCGTTTCCATCCGCAATCAATACGCGCCGAGCCTGCCGCTAAAGGGCGTGCGGATCACCGGCTCGCTGCACATGACCATTCAGACGGCGGTGCTCATCGAGACGCTCGTGGCGCTCGGGGCGGATGTGCGGTGGGCTTCGTGCAACATTTTCTCGACGCAGGATCAGGCTGCCGCGGCCATCGCCGTCACCGGCGTGCCGGTTTTTGCGTGGAAAGGCGAGAGTCTGGAGGAGTATTGGGACTGCACTTGGAAGGCCATCGTGAACAACGAAGGCAAAGGCCCGCAGCTCGTGGTCGATGACGGTGGCGACGTGACTCTTTTCATCCACAAAGGCTATGAACTGGAAGAAGGAGACAAGTGGGTGGATAGCGAGAGCGGTTCACATGAGGAAAAGGTCATCAAGGACTTGCTCAAGAAGGTTCACGCGGAGAACCCGTTCATCTTCCACGAGATCGTGAAGGACTGGCGCGGCGTCTCCGAGGAGACGACGACCGGCGTGCATCGGCTCTACAAGCTGCAGGAACTCGGCAAGCTGCTCGTCCCCGCGTTCAACGTGAATGACTCGGTCACCAAGTCGAAGTTTGATAACCTCTACGGCTGCCGCCACTCGCTCGTCGATGGCCTCAACCGCGCGCTCGACGTGATGATTTCCGGCAAAGTGGCCGTCGTCATCGGTTACGGCGACGTGGGCAAAGGCTGCGCGCAATCGCTGCGCGGACAGGGTGCGCGGGTCATTGTCACGGAGATCGATCCGATCAATGCGCTGCAAGCCGCGATGGAAGGCTACGAAGTCACCACGATCGAGGATACCCTCGGACGCGGCTGAAATGTGTAAAAAGGAATGTGAAAAAATGTAATTTTTTCGTCGAAAAGCTTTTAGGGTAACAGTAGCAAACAAAAAAAGGAAACATAAATTTATT
>JAYTDO010000530.1:0-7240 GCA_043735935.1 Chthoniobacteraceae bacterium | reverse complement strand
GAAAAGGCAAAGGAACTCCTCATCGAGAAAGGCTACGATCCAGCCTATGGCGCACGTCCGATGCGCCGTGCTGTCGAGCGTTACCTTGAAGATCCGATGGCTGAAGAACTCCTGCGTGGCTCGATCAAGCCCGGCGATTCAGCCAAGGTGAGTGCCGAGAACGGCAAACTTACTTTTAGCGTGCCCGAAGCCGCGAAAAGTGAACCAGCTGGCGCGAGTTAGTTTTTAGGATTTCCTCCTCGAGAGGGCGGACGAACTGAGCCTAGTTCGTCCGCCTTCATTCTTTTGCCTGGGAAGGATCGAGAGCCGCGAGCGGAACGTTCGCCGCTCGCCCGCGGTCCAGTCCTTATTTCTTCACACCTCGCAGGTATTCATCGAACCAATCGGCCATCGGGACCATGTCCGTCTCCATCCCACCCCATCCGTGCGCGACGCCCGGTTTGGTGATCAATTTTGCGATCCCGCCTGTTTCCGCTGCTCGCTGAACAAAGCTTTCCGACTGCTGAATCGGCACCAACTTGTCGGCGTCGCCGTGGACGATGAGCGTCGGCGGCATTTTCGGCGTGATGAAATAGATCGGCGACACTTCGCGGCCGAGAATCTGCCGACTCTCCGGAGTGTCGGAGCGCGCGCCGAACGCCGCCTTATAGTCCTTTAATATCCCGACGCCGACCGCGTCCTCGTTCGTCGTTCCATAGTTAAGAAAATCGGTCGGCGGGAAGAAACAGGCTACCGCTTGTACCGCGCTGCTTTCACGATCGATCGGATCCTTCGCATCTATTTTGCCCGGCCCACCCTGCGTGCCCATCGTGAGCGAAAGATGGCCTCCCGCGCTGCCGCCGGTGATGCCAAGATGGTCGGGATCTATTCCCCATTTTTTGGCATTAAACCGGACGAAGCGAATCGCCCGATGAATGTCCTGAGTGATTTCGGGAATGGTGAACTTTGGCTGGGAACCGTGCACCACGGCCAACACGGTGTAACCGCGATTCAAGAATGGAGTGTAATAGTTCGGATTCACGGCGTCGTGACTGGAGAACCACCCGCCGCTGACCATAAAAACGATGCCGTATCCATTCGGGGTCTTCGTCGGAGCGATGACGTCGAGCGTCAGCGCAGTGCCGTATTTGCGGCCGTAGACGACGTCCTCGGTTCGCGTAAAATCGGCAGGCGCCTTCGCGGGCGCGGTGTTGAAACTCAGAGCGGTGAGCAGCAGGGCAAGGAAGCGGCGCGGGAGGTGCATGCCTACGGAAGTGATTTGCATGGCATCGGAATGCAACTCCGAACATCGCCGATGTATGCCGCTTTCCGCTTTCCGCGCCGGCTGGCTCGGTGAATCATCCCTGCATGACGCGCGCCTTCATCGTCCTTTTGCTGCTTGCGCACGCTTCCTTCGCCGGGCTGCAGCGTTATCGCGACCGCGTGGTGGCCGACGGAGTAGGTGCCGCAAAAGCAACGCGAGCCGGGCTCCGACTCACGTATCTCGGTGTAAACGGTTATCAGTTCGAGACCGCGGGCCACGCGCTTCTCGTTGATCCGTATTTCAGCAGGCATGGGATAGGCACGGTTATCTTCAGCCGCCGGATGGCGTCCGAACCTGATCGGGTCGCGCAAGGTCTCGCGCACATTCGACCGAAGGTGGATGCGATTCTCGTGACGCACGCGCACTTCGATCATCTCCTGGACGTTCCAGCGATCATGGAGCGAACGCATGCGCGGCTGCTCGCAGGGCCTACCGCAGTCAGAATCGCGGAGTCGCGTGGGATTCCTTCGGCGAACTGCACGGCGGTGAAGTCGGGAAGCGTCCACCGGATCGGGCCGTGGACGATTCGGGTCTGCGCCGCAAGGCACGATCACATTTTTGGCGTCCTGCCACTTCCACGCTCTGTTGGCGAGCCGCTCGCTTTTATCATCGAAGGCGGAGGGCGTCGTATCTACATCGACTCCGGCGGCACGCCCGGATTGCTGCCGCCCGCCAGAAAGGTCGATCTCGCCATCCTTGGCGCTGCGCTTCCCGATTCGAGGCAACGCCTTCCCGATGCGCTGGATCGACTGCGTCCGCGCTTCTTCCTTCCGAGTCATCAGGATGAGATGTTCCGCCCCGCGGATGATGGATTTGTTTTCGAGCTACTGACCAATTTCCCTGCCGTCACCCGAGCCAGGCTTTCCGGGCGGCTCATTCTTTTGGATTACTTTCGCCCATGGACGTTGCCCTGACTCAGCAGCCTCGTCTCCCGACGAGTCGTGCCATGTCGGTCGTCGCGTTGGCCCCGCTCATTCCGCAAATCGTCGGAAGCTGGTTTAATATCTGGTATAACCAATCCATCGTCCGTCCTTTGCTGGCGACGCCGGAACTCGAAGAGCGTTTTTTTACCACGGTCCTCGTTTACAATGCCATAGTCTTCCCGCTCGCGATCGCGGCGTGGCTTGGAGTGGTTTATTCGCTCTGCAAGCCTTGCCGCAGAATCATCAACGGCAGCGAGATCCCAAAGATCGATCTGGAATGCGCTCGTCGCCGCCTCGTCCACCTTCCGTGGATCGGAGCACTCATTTCGGGCGCGGCCTGGCTGTTGTGCATCCCCGTCTTCCTGATTTCGCTGGCCACCGTGGGCCACGGGCTCAGCTCACAACTTCTCTGGCACCTGCCGATCTCCTTTCTCGTCTCGTCTTTCATCGCGGTGACTCAAAGTTTTTTCCTGATTGAACTAGCCAGTCAATGGGCGCTCTTTCGCGTTTTTTTCCACGACGCCCGTCCCGATCATCTGGCGAATATTCATCCACTATCGCTTCGCGGGCGTGGTTTGATGTGGGCGATTTCCTCCGGCATTTGCCCGATCGGATCCTTGCTCCTGATGTCGTTCGCTCCTCCGTCTCCCAATAGTGATCCCGTGTGGTTCGAATTGCTCGTAGGGACCATTTTCATCGCATTTGGTTTGTGCTCGGCGGCGATGATCGCGCGACTCGTCGCGGAGCCCGTCGACCAGCTTCGCGTCGCCGCGGCGACCGTGGCACGCGGCAACTTTTCGGTGCGTGTTCCGCTGCGCCGGGCCGACGAGTTCGGAGCACTGATTGGTGAATTTAATCGGATGGTCGGGGAGTTGGGCGAGAAGGAGCGCCTGCGCAAAGCATTTGGCCTACACGTCGGCACGAAGGCCGCGGAGCAGATCCTCGCGCGCGATCCTGGCCTCGGCGGAACCGAACAAATCGTGACCGTCATGTTCGTCGACATTCGCGGATTTACATCGCGATCTGATGGCGCGGATCCCCGCAGGGTTGTCAATGTGCTGAATCAATTCCTTGGGACGATGGTCCAGGTGGTCGAGGAGCAGCATAGTGGGATGATCAATAAATTTCTCGGTGACGGCTTCATGGCGCTCTTTGGTGCGGGTGCCGATATCGGCACGCACGCTGACGAAGCGCTCGCCGCCGCCGTGCAGATGATCAAGCGTCTGGAGACGCTGAACGCGAGCCTTGCCGCTGCAGGCGAGGCCGCGTTGCATTTCGGTATTGGCCTCAACACTGGCCCGGCAATCGTCGGAAGTATTGGTTCGCCTGAAAGGCTCGAATTTACTGCCATCGGCAGCACGGTGAATGTGGCATCGAGGATTGAGTCTCTGACCAAAATGGTCGGCGAAACACTGCTACTGAGCGATGCCACGCGCTCCGCTTTGCGACGTCCGCCGTCCGGGCTGCGAGAACTCGCGCCGCAAGTCGTGAAGGGTGTGGACGAACCGCTGCGGATCTGGACGTTGGACGGCGTCGTCTAGCGCATCGAATTGCGATGCTTGCCAGACCTTGACGCGATCATCTAGGGTCCGCGAACTTATGGATACACCTCCTCTCCCTCCTCAGAAAAAAGGTCTTGGTCCGCTCGCTTGGATCGGCATCGGTTGCGGCGGTCTCGTCGTTCTTGGTATCATCGTCGCGTTGGTCTTGGGTGTGGTTTATGGGAAAAAGGCCAAAGCGTTTGTCGAAGAGGCTCAGAAAAATCCGACGCGGGTCACGGCCACGACGATGGTGACGGTCAGTGGAGGGCAAATCGAAATGGTCGAGCAGGACGATGCAAACAAGCGGTACACCGTCCGCGAAAAACAGAGCGGCAAGCTGACGACGATCTATTGGGATGAAAGGGCGCACGCGCCCAACGTGATCGAGGGGGACTTTTCGAAGATCCCGGCCAGTCCCGCCGTCACTCCCGAACCGGTCGGGGCGCCGCAGCCGAAATAGCGTCGCTCGGCCGCCCCTAAATTGCATGAACGTTCCCGGTCTTCGCAGTCCGCACGATGCCGTTCTCGGCTTGAAATACTTTGGCAGGATGGTGGACAAAATCCGCCTTCATCAGGCTGGGAAGCTTCCGGTCGATTACCATGAAAACCTGGGCGGTGGCTTCGACGAGCGATGCGTTCATTTTCTGCGCGTGGAATATGCCGAATTGGTCGAACGGGTGAAACATGGCGGGAGTGACGATGAATTGCTTGAATGGTGCATGGTTCAAGGGCGTCGGCCTAACGAGGAGGACATCGAGATTTGGAATGAATTCATGCGAAAGCGCGGCTGGAACGACGAGGCGACTCCGCGGCTGGCGATGCGAAAAGGTGAAAGTCAGATTTCGGAACGCGACGATATTCTGACGCTTTTCGACTACATCGACTTTGACGAGGAGCGCGGACACGGCGGGACGACAGCGTCGTGACGCGGCCTCAATTCGGCGATTTAGCCGCCCTTTGCCGTTGAGATTCGCGGCTTGAGAAAACGTAATCGCTCCACATAAACTGCGGCGCCTTGCAAACAGCCATTTTCCCCAGTGCCACCCTCGCCGAATTCTTTCGGTTCGCCATCCTGCTCACTGGGCGAGCGGCGGCGGCGGAACGGGTCATGGCTGAAACTTTGGCCGAAGTCGCGGCGCAGTTGGACCAGGTGCGGAGCGAGGCGAATCGGCACGCCTGGCTTGCGATGCGGATCCGCGAACGCTGCCTGGCGGATAACGCGGCAGAACCCGCCCCGACGGTGCCGCGGCTTTTGCGCGAAGTGCATGAGGAAGGTGTTCGTCCGCAGGTTCTGGAGATCGAAGCCTACATTTTGGCCGAGCATTTTCATTGCCTTCCAGAGCCGGAGCGCAGCGCTCTCTCGCTTTTTTACCTGGATTTATTCTCGGCGGATGAAATTGCCGCGATGCTCAAGTTCGAGCTGGAAGATATGGGTGCGCTCCTTTCTTCTGCGCGCGCGCGCTTGCAGTCGTCGTTGATGGGAAGCGAGGTCACGACCGGATGAACTTGCAGAGCGCTGAGATTTATTTGCCGTGCTATCGACCTGGGCGAAAGCTGGACGGGCGGATATCGAAGGCGGTGCGTTACGCCGAAGGCGACGAAGGGTTGCAGCGAAAGCTCAAGGAACAGACGAATTTCGACGAGCAAATGATGGAGGCCATCCGGTTTATCAGGCCACCGGAAAACCTGCGGCAGCGATTGGGGGAACTCGCTTCACGCCCGGATGCAGCTCTACGCTCGCTGCGCGACCACGCGCGGCATCCGGCCATCCTCTGCGCCATCGCCGGCGTGCTGCTGATTCTCGGATTCCTTATTTACCTCGAGCTGGATCGGCGTGCGGATTTTCCGGGAAAGGATAACGCAGAGCGAATGGTGGATGCGCTGAGAAACATGAGCGGGGTGGAACTCGAACCGACAAAGGGAGGTGCGGGCGGACTTGGGGATTGGTTTTACATGCGCGGATTTGAAGGGTTCGCTTTGCCTGAGGATTTGGCGGCGATGCCTGTAGTCGGATCGCGGACATTCCGTTTGGGCGGACACCTCGTGGGACAAGTTGCGGTCGACCGGCATGAAACGATCATGAACGTATTCCGTGGATCGGATTTTGGAGTTCGCCTGGAAAAGGAGCCGGACTGGACGCTGTTTGAGCAGGAAGGTTGGGCTGCAGCGATCCGTCAGCGCGGGGATATCTGTACGTTGCTGGCGTTTCGCGGCGAGCGCGCGGACATGGAGCTATTCCTAAAAAACCTGCAACCGTGAACACGATCAAACTGACGCTGGTTTCTCTCTTTGTCATTTCGTGCGCCGGATGTTCCAACTTCGATCAAACGTGGCGCAAGGCAGGCGAAAGCGGCGCTTCATCGGGTGTGGCGCGATATGACGGGCGCTGGATAAGTGATCATCACAAGGCGCCCTCAGGAGCCCCGATGGGCGGTCGCTTGCGCTGCGTTCTCACTCCTGTCGACCACACGAAGGTTCGAGCGCTGTTTCATGCAAATTGGCTGTGTTTTTCCGGAGATTACGAAGTGGAATTGCTGCGGAGAAATGCTTCCAAATCAGCGAGCGGGCGACTGACCGGGACGCACGATTTGCCCGCGATTTTTGGAGGCACCTACCGTTACGACGCCGAGATTGCCGGACTCAGATTCACGGCGCGCTATTCGTCAAAATACGACGCGGGCGTTTTCGATATGACTCAGCAGTTGACGAAACGGGAGTCGATCCACTAGACACGCCCCATGTCCCGCCCTGTCAGCACCATTTTCCAAATCGTCATTCTCCTCACCAGTCTCGCCTTTTGCGGCTGTCGGACTATCTACTCCGAAACGTATTCGCCGCGGCGAAATCACTTCAAGCCGCTTCCACCGAAAGTCGAGAAAATCCCGGCACCGATGATTCTCGATGACTCGGCGCCCGGAATGGGAGCTCCCGGACTAGGCGCACCGGCGCCGCAGGGATTGCCTGAGGCGGCACCGGCCATTCCTGGTCTTTAGTACGAAGCGACTTGATGAAATCTGGCACTAAATGTGCCGCTTTTGTGCAACGTGCAGGAGTTCTTCGTGTTTGAGAGCGTATGCAGCCCGACGCAATGACTTGTTGCCGCGCCACCTCACTTTCCCGACGTGGATGATTCCGCTGCCAACGAGGGCCGCGGGCAGCAGGCGATCACCGCCGAAGTATTGGTTTATTCCAAGACCGACTTTCTCGCGAAATACGAAATCGAGCACGGGGAATACATCATCGGGAGGGATTCATCGTGCCATATCAATGTTGAAGCCGACGCGGTTTCCCGCCATCACGCGCGCCTGAGTTTTTCGGCGTTTGAGTTGATCATTGAAGATCTGGAGTCTCGAAATGGGGTCTACATCGATGGCGTGCAGGTGCAGATTCCGACCCGGGTGCGGAACGATCAGGAAGTGCAGATCGGAGCCGCGCGGCTTTTCATCCGACTGACGCCGAGCGCAGCGGCCCAT
>JAYTDO010000529.1:0-3032 GCA_043735935.1 Chthoniobacteraceae bacterium | reverse complement strand
ATCGTGCGGTCAAAATCCCAGATCGGTCCCGGGGTGAGCTTTCCGCCGCGCTCCTTGTACCAGTAGCCGCTGAGGCGGAGCGCATCGACGTTCATCGGCCAGACGTTGAGGAGGTGATGGTCGATCGCGCCGGGTACGTCGAGGTAGGCGGCGTAGCCCGTGGTGGGATTATTCCATGTCCCACTTTGGAGCGCCGTGTTCATCGTGTTGATGGCGGAGGAAAGATACGCGATTTGTGGCGACCGTTGTGGTGTGCGGAGCGCGAGCTCCTTCGGATAATAATAGGCCATCGTCTGGCCGCCGGCGGTGAATCCCGTGTCGCCCGTGTCGAGGCGATCTACCTTGAAGATGTATCCGCCGGTTTGCGCCACCGTGCCGTTGTCATAAACGTCGAGCTTGGAGATCGCCACGCGGTCTTTGTCGCGCCGGATTTTTTCCATGACGTTATAGATGCCGAAATAATCGAGGGTGTTGGTTCCCGGCGCGCTCAGGGAGCCGCCATTCACGTCGAAGAACACCTCCGCGAGCCGGGCGTCGGGCGCGTAACGCCCGATGCTGCGGCTGAGCGCATACATGAACGGGTTGTGGATGAGCGAGCGATCGAAGTCGAAGGGGCCGCTGAAAACGTAGTCCGAGCCGGGCGCCATCCCCATGAGCGAGACATTTCGATCGTCGTCGTCGTAGGCATTCCGCGCCTCGAGGTTCACGTTGTGTTTGGCGTTATTCAGGGTGCTCGATCCCCGGCGATCGATGACGATCCGGGAGGCGAACGCGGGCAGTTCCGTGAAGTGGGTGAGTTGATCGACCGCCGAGGGTTGCCACACCCAGAGGAACGCGTTTTGATCTCCCGTGTCCGGCGGCGTGCCGGCCCCGAAGTTGGTGATGACCGCAAGTTGCATCGTCGTCACGAAACCGGTGGTCGTGCTGTCGAGGAGCAGGTAGCAATGCGTCTCCGTTTCGCCTGGGAGCAGCGCGCTTTTGAAGACCCGGGCGCGCAGCATCTGCGTCGAGGCGACGGTGATCGGCGCGGTGTACTGCGTCGAGGTCACCGTCGGAAGCGTGCCGTTGGTCGTGTAGCGAATCACCGCGGCGGCATCGGGGATGACTTGCGAAAGGGTGACGATGATCGACCCGCTGAATGCCTGGCTGGTTTTGTCGAACGCCACCTTTCCAGCGACGCCCACGCCGAGGTAGTTGTTTCGCTCGCCTGGCGTCGGCGTGGTGTATCTGCCTACGAGAGCTGCGGTCACGCCGGAGTCCACCTCGTCGCGGCCCCACGACGTATTGGCCGTCTGTGCCGGGTAGCCGCTCATGGAGGAGGCGAGCGAGTTGTCCGTGCGCAGCAACTGAAGGGTGCCGCCGCCGGCAGGGATGGTGAAGTTCGTGTGCAACTGGGCCGTCACGACCGCACGATTCTTCCCAGAGGCCCACACGATGATTCGCTCGTCCGGGAGGATTTGCACCGCGGGGAAAGTCCACGTGGATGTTCCGTTCGTGAGTTTCCAGCCCGTCAGAGTAATCGCCCCGAACGGGCTGGTCGTCGTCGCCGGGTTCGGATTCCAAATCTCGATCCAAGGGGATCGCGCGAGATCCTCATCAACGATTCCGGTCGTGTTCGTCGCTTGGAATTCCGTGATGCGCACGTCCTGCGCTTTCGCGGCGGCAAACAGTGCGGCGAACGCGAAGACGATGGCTTTGAGGGTGTGCATGGGGGAGTTCTTTCTCTACACGCGATCGCACTCCGCCGAAAGCAAGGTCTCTGGCAAAGGCACCGCGGCTATTTCCCGCCCGGGCCGTAGCCTGGCTTCGGGGTCCCGTCGTCGTTGAGTTTCCCGCAAGCCCACAGCAGTCCGCGCGTGACGAGATCGAGGTAGACGGCCGATTCCATCGTCGCGTTTTCGTGACCGAGGGTGGTGGCGAAGATTTTGCCTGCACCGTAGGTGTTTGCCCACACGCAGACGTGGTCCTTTTTCGTATCCTCGCCATAGGCCTGCGCGAGCGGGACAAAGTTCGGCCAGAGCTTCTCGTTCTTGTAGAGCTCATCCGCCGGATCACTCCACGACGAGGGGAATCCCTTCATGACCGGATGGTCCGCGGCGATGGCCTTCACCGTCAGGTCGCGTTTCTTTTCGTGGCTGTAGGAGCTGAGCCCGAGGCACATCCGCCATTCGTCCGTGCTGGCGGTGCGATAGCTGTGCGTCGAGCAATGGAGCATGACCCCCGGGACCCCCGCCTTGTGCGCGGCGGCGATGTTTTCGACAAACGCATTGTCGTTCACGTCGCCGAAACACTCGTTGTGCAGCACGACGTCGTATCCTTTCCACCAGTCCGGCTTTTCGTAGATACTCACCCGATGATCCTTCCCGGGGCCGCCTTCGTGGATGATCGTCCACTCGACATTGGCGCGAGCAGTGATGCCTTCGCTGAGGATTTTTTTCTGCGCCTCGTAATCGTGGCAACATCCCCCGCAAACCATCAGCGCGCGGAGCGCCTTGGGGCGATCTTCGGCATGGATCGAGGTGGCCAGCGTGAGCAGGGCGAGGAGTGCGTGGAGAAACTTCATGCCCTACTTTCGTCGATTACCGGGGCGCGACGGAAGCACCAATCGTCTTCGCGTTTCGGGGGGATTCGCGCTTTGTCATCGGCGGGAGTTGCGGCAATAGTTCCCGCGAAATGCAAAAGTCCTCCCTATCCCGCCGCAGTTTTCTCAAAAGCACCACGAGCGCAGGCGTCACGCTCTGGCTCGGCCAGCGCCGCCTTTTTGCCCAGGGTGAATCGCCGAATGACAAACTCAACATTGGCATCATCGGCACCGCTGGCCGCGCCTCGGCCAATATTGACGGCGTCAAAGGCGAGAACATCGTCGCTCTGTGCGACGTTGATGAAAAGATGTTGAGCGCTGCCAAGGCGCAGTTTCCGGGGGCGAAGACCTATGCAGATTTCAGGCGGCTACTCCAGCACCCGAGTCTCGATGCCGTCGTGATCAGCACGCCGGACCATACGCACGCGCCGGCGACGATGATGGCGTTGCA
>JAYTDO010000528.1:0-2207 GCA_043735935.1 Chthoniobacteraceae bacterium | reverse complement strand
TTTTTCCGAACAATCATTCCAGGAAACTATCGGGCCGGAGCGTTATCGGAAAGTGATGAGTGATGAATCTGAACAACCCGACCCCGCTGCTGTTTTCGGCGGCGCTCTTTCGCTATGGCACGAGTGCAAGAAACCGTCCAAAGCCAGCGAACGCGTGAATCTGAGCGAGTGCTACAACGGCGGTGATGAGTTCATGCGCGTGGTCATGCGTGTAGCGACCCGGTTTGAGGAATGGGCTTCCTTGCACATTGCTTTCGACGAATTCGACGACGTCTGGCCCTACTTGCTGGAAGATAAATTCGGCGCGGCTTGCGTGAGTATAACGGGCGCGGAGAGCCTCGATAAGTTTGACGACCGCGACTGCCTTCGGGTTGCGCTGCACTTGCGACTTCCCGTCAGACTTAGCGACGGTCTTCCCGTTCCGGTTGATGTGACGGCAGCCAATCCAATTCCGAATTCGCCGTTCTGGGCATTTCGGATTCAGACGGTGCGGGAACTCGCTGAAGACGACTTCTGCGAGGCGTTCACTTTGGCCGATGACCCCTTCGACGATAATTTCGATCCGCCGCACTTCGCATTGTATGGCGTCGGCAGCGACGGGTTGCTCGAACACATCGCTGATCGCCAGACGTATGCGGAAGCGTTGAGTCTGGCGCAGAAGATTACGCCGGGCGTGCAGTTTCCGAGTGCGCCGATTCTCGGGCAAACACCGCCGATCAAATCCCCGCTTCCTTGAAGACATCGGAAGCGGTCGTGCCCATCGCTTTCGCCAGCGAGAAGACTTCAAGCATCGTCACCTCCGACGTGCCAGCTTCGTATGCAGCGAGCTTCGCCGCAGGAACTCCGCTTTCCGCAGCTACATTCTCGACGGTCAGGTTTCGCTGTTCGCGCGCTTTGCGGAGAGCTTGGCCTACGGCACTCAGGGATTCATCAGGACTCATTATTGGTACTACGCCCTGGCACCGCAGAAATGGCAAGGGTACCTTCCTCCGCGCATGGTGCGCCGTCGCCTACGCCTTCCCCGGCCTGCATCCCGATGGCTGCGAAGACGCCGGGAGCGGCTGGCCGCGCGTGCTGAAACGCTTCGCCGCCGAGGCGTGGCGCCGGGCGGACGCCGGCGAACTCGCCGACGAAGAACTCTACCCCTGCGACGCCCAATGGTCGGGCCTCTACGACCGGATGCACACGCACGAGAACGACGAAACCGCGCGCCGTTTCCAAATCGCCGCCGACTACGGTGCGAATATTTGAAGCCCGAAGGGCTGGCCGGAAATTAGCCGGTGGCGTCAGCCACCGGAACAACGCCCAAAATGGAATCCGCCCCGGCAGGGGCGGCGGAACGGCTCACCATAAATACCGCTCGTCGTATTCCACGCCGGTACGCTTCAGGAGTTCGAGGTATTCCTCCTGAAACGTCCGTTTCTGATGATGCTCCTCCTGCCTCGCGATGTATTCGCGCACCGACTCGCGCTGCGATGCGCTGACGGTGAACGCGCCATAGCCCTCCTGCCATGCGAACGCGCTCTCACCGATTTCCTCATGCACCCAGCGCGACGAAACCGCTTTCACGTCGCGCACCACATCCGCGAGGCAAGCCGTCGCGCGCAGACCGATGAGCAGATGCACATGGTCGCATACGCCGCCGATAGCTTCCGGCACTCCTTCGACATTTCGCACCACGCCGCCGAGATAGGCGTGCAGCCGTTCGCGCCACTCGGCAGCGATGATGGGCACGCGGTCTTTGGTGCTAAAAACGACGTGGTAGTGGAGCGAGAGATGAGTGGATGGCATGGTTTGCGAGGTTCCTGCGCCCCTGCCGGGGCGCGTGTTTTTTACCCGCAATCCGGTGGCTGACGCCACCGGCTAATTTCCAACAGCCCTTCGGGCTTCCGCGCATGGTGTGCCATCGCCTACGCCTTCTCCGGCCTGCATCCCGATGGCTACGAAGACGCCGGGAGCGGCTGGCCGCGCGTGCTGAAACGCTTCGCCGCCGAGGCGTGGCGCCGGGCCGACGCCGGCGAACTCGCCGACGAAGAACTCTACCCCTGCGACGCCCAATGGTCGGGCCTCTACGACCGGATGCACACGCACGAGGACGACGAAACCGCGCGCCGTTTCCAAATCGCCGCCGACCACGGCAAGCCCACCGAATGCTGATGTCTTCATCAAGGCCGAGTGGAGCGCGGAGATGGCGCGATTGCCGGGAT
>JAYTDO010000527.1:0-9140 GCA_043735935.1 Chthoniobacteraceae bacterium | reverse complement strand
GTGCAGGTGCAGATTCCGACCCGGGTGCGGAACGATCAGGAAGTGCAGATCGGAGCCGCGCGGCTTTTCATCCGACTGACGCCGAGCGCAGCGGCCCATTTCTCTGCCGCGCTGGGGGACAAGGATTTGGGATTGCTGCCCGTCCGGGAGATGTTGGAAGGGAAAAAATACAAACTCGTCACGACGATCGGTCGAGGAGGAATGGGGGTCGTGATGCAGGCGCGCGACGTGCGGCTCCGGCGCACGGTGGCGATGAAGGTGATGAAAACCAGCAATCAGTTTTCGCGCGAGAACGTGTTGCGGTTTGTCGATGAAGCGCAACTGACGGGCCAACTCGAGCACCCGAACATTGTACCGGTTTACGAATTGGGAACCGATGAGAGTGGAGAGACATTTTACACCATGAAATTCGTCAAGGGCATTACCTTGGACGAGGTGCTTCGCGGTCTGAGGGGAGGACGCGAAGCGATCGTGGCTAAATATCCGTTGGGCGTGCTCCTGACGATTTTTCAAAAGATCTGCGACGCCGTGGCTTTCGCACATGCGAAAGGCGTGGTCCACCGCGACCTGAAGCCGGAGAACGTGATGATCGGGGCCTACGGCGAGGTGTTGGTGATGGATTGGGGATTGGCGAAAAATCTGACGGGGGCTCAACGCGACGGCGGAAAGATCGAGACGATGTTTGAGACCGAGCCGCTGCCCGATCCGCGCGGATTTCAGACGATGCACGGTTTGATCGTCGGTACGCCGCCGTACATTTCACCGGAACAGGCGCGTGGGGATCTCGATCAAATCGATGCCCGCTCCGACATCTACGTTCTCGGCGAGATCCTCTACGCCATCCTTACGCTTCGCCCGCCGGTGGGTGGGAATCAGGTGACCGAGATCGTCGCCGCGATCCTTGACTCGAAAATTACGCCACCGACCATGTTCAACGTCGCGCCAAAATCATCTCGCCGAGGAAAGGCAATTTCGGACGAGGAAGTCATCGAATTACTCCATCTTCCCGGAAGGCGAGTGCCGGAAGGCCTTTCCGCCGTGGTGATGAAAGCGATGCATCTCGCGCCCGGTGGACGTTACCAAAAGGTCGAGGAAATGCAGGCCGACATCGCCGCGTATCAGGGGGGATTCGCCACCAAGGCAGAGCGCGCGGGTCTCGGGAAACTGATCATCCTCTGGGCGGGGCGCCATCGAAGCGAGGTCGCGCTTGTCATCATCGGATTCATCGTCTTCAACGCGGTGGTCTTCACTTTCGTGTATCAACTCGCGACGGAGCGAAACCGGGCACTGGACAGCGCGCGCGCCGCTCGGGAAAATGCTGAACGTGCGGTGAGAAGCGAGGGACTCGCCGCGGAACGACTTAACGAGTTGAAGGGCACGGCGCCGACCTTTTTCGACGAGGCGTCTTCACTCCTTGAGGAGCAGTCGTTCACCGAAGCGCTCGATAAGATCGAATATGCCATCGATCAAGTTCCGACCGATGCGCGTTATCAGGCGCTCCGTGGAAACATTCTGCAATCGTTGCTGCGCTGGGACGAGGCGATCCCGGCGTATGAAGAGGCCTTGCAGCTCGATCCGAAGCATGTCGGAGCAAAGCTCAATCTCGAACTCACCCGGCGGCTGAACGCCGCGGTGAAACAAAGTGGCGATGTGACGCCGACGATCCTGCGCGAGTTTCATAATGCCTTGATCGGTCAGGAAAGAGTCGGCGAAGCACTTGCGCTTCTGGCGCAGATACCACGTGACCGCGCGCTCTTTCGCAGGACGTGGAATTCGTTTTTCGAGCGGCGTGGTTTGAAGGATCGATTCGATTCCACCGACGAAGAAACGCTGAAGGTGGATCTCAGCCGGAGTCTGCAACCCGAACTCCGAAAGCTGGCGAAGGCGCCGATCGTGGATCTGAACCTCGACGACGCGAAATTGCCGGACATCACGGCGCTCAAGGGTTTCAAGCTGGAAGCGCTGTCGATCAATCGAACTCTCGTCTTCGATCTGACGCCACTCGTCGGCATGCCTTTGAAGAAGCTGTCGATCGACGGGACCCGCGTGGTGAATCTCGCGCCACTGGCGCAACTCCCGTTGGAGAGTCTCCGCATTTCCAACACGCGCGTCAGCAGCCTCGCGCCGCTGGCTGGAATGCATCTGGAGGAACTAATTGCGACCAAGTGCAGAAACCTCAAAGACGTCGACTCGCTGAAGGGATCGTCGCTTCAACGTGTCGATCTTTCGGGGACGTCGATCAAGGACCTGAGACCGTTGATCGGCTCTCCGATCCGGGAATTGAACCTGGGCGGGTGCGTTGATCTCGTCGATTTGCGCCCGTTGCTCGAAATGAAGCAACTCGAAGGCGTAATCATCCCAACGCAATGCAAGGAGATCGACTTTCTGCGCGGTCATCCGTCGCTTCGTCGACTTTCCTACAAAAAGGCGACCCAGCCGGTCTACGAGTTCTGGGAGGAATTCGACGGAAAGACGAATCCGCCGTAGCGGGCACTTATCGTCGTAGTTTCGCCGCTAGGCCTTTCCCCAGCGCTGAAGAAGGGTCTCGGCCATCACCGCGGGTGTCGGGGCAACGGCAATTCCCGCGGCTTCAAGGGCGGCAATTTTTCCGGCGGCTGTTCCCTTACCACCGCTGACGATGGCGCCGGCGTGACCCATCCGACGTCCGGGAGGTGCTGTCGTCCCGGCGATGAACGCTGCGATCGGCTTTTTGCAATTGGCTCCCGCCCAGGCGGCGGCTTGCTCTTCTGCGTCCCCGCCGATTTCACCGATCATGATAATCGCTTCGGTTTCGGGGTCATCGTTGAACATTTTTAAAATGTCGAGATGAGACGTTCCATTGACCGGGTCGCCGCCGATCCCGACGCAGGTCGATTGGCCGAAGCCGCGGGTCGTCAATTGCCACACTGCCTCGTAGGTCAGGGTTCCGCTTCGCGAAACGACTCCCACGTTTCCGCGCTTATGGATGTAACCAGGAGCAATCCCGATGCGGCACCCGCCGTGCGACTTTTCGCCGGAGCCGGGGGTGACGAGACCCGGGCAGTTGGGTCCGATCAGTCGGGTGCGTGTGCCGGCCATTGCGGACTTGACCTTGACCATGTCGGCGACGGGAATCCCCTCGGTGATCGCCACGACGAGGTCGAGTCCTGCGTCGACGCTTTCGAGGATCGCATCTGCGGCGAATGCAGGTGGAACGAAAATGACGCTTACCGTTGCGCCAGTTTGCCGAGCCGCGTCGCCGACGGTGTCAAAAATCGGAACCCGATGAGCGGAGTGATCGAAGGTTTGACCTCCCTTTCCCGGCGTGACCCCTGCGACGACGGCGCTGCCGTAATCGAGGGAAAGCTGGGTGTGGCGGGCGCCAAAGCTGCCGGTGATGCCTTGGACGAGAATTCGGGTAGATGGAGTGACGAGGATGGCCATTGAAAAAAGTCAGGAAGCGTTGCGTTTGTGGATGCAGAGGGGGTTGCCTTCAGTGTCGAGAACGAAGGCCATGCGGCAGACCGGAGTGGCGATCGCCTCCATCTTGAAGGTAACGCCGTGGGCGTTCAGTGCGTCGATTGCGGCGTCGAAATCCTCCGTCGCCAGCGCGATGCTGGCGCCGTCCACGCTCGGGTTCCAACCCGGGGCTTTGCCAAGGGAGAATGCGGCAATCCCCGAGTTCGTATTCGATCCACGCGACTCCGTCCGGCATTTCGTGAACGGCGGAAGGCCGCAGGCCGATGATGCCCTCGTAAAAGGATCGCGCCCGCGTCATATCCTCCACGGGATAACCCGTGAATGCGAAGTCGGTGACTTTCATCTCCGCCATGTTCAAGCGGCTCGCTTGACGGCCTCGACGATTTTATCCGCCGCATCAGCCAGATCACTGGCGCTGGTCAGTGCGAGGCCGCTCTCCGAAAGGGAGCGCTTCCCTGCGGCGACGTTATTTCCCTCGAGGCGAACGACGAGCGGAAGCGTGAGGCCCGTTTCCTTCGCGGCGGCGATAATGCCGTGGGCGATGATATCGCAGTCCATGATGCCACCGAAAATATTGACGAGGATGCCTTTCACGGCTGGGTCGCTCAGGATGATGCGAAACGCAGCGGCTACCTGTTCCTTCGTCGCGCCACCGCCGACGTCGAGAAAGTTTGCAGGGCGGCCACCCGCGAACTGGATGATGTCCATCGTCGCCATGGCGAGGCCGGCCCCATTCACGAGGCACGCGATGTTTCCATCGAGCCCGATGTAATTCAGAGCAAACTCGGAGGCTGCGACCTCGCGGGGGTCTTCTTCGGTTTTGTCACGGAGCGCGACGATCTCGGGTTGCCGAAATAGAGCGTTGTCGTCGAAGTTAAATTTTGCGTCGAGCGCCATCAGGCGCTCATCCGGTGTGACGACGAGCGGGTTAATCTCGATCTGCGAACAGTCGCGCGTCATGAACAGCTTGAAGAGCGCACCGAAGAGCTTGCTTGCCTGGTTGATCAGCGGCCCCGTGAGCCCTAGTGCGGACGCGAGCTTGCGAGTCTGAAATGGCTGGAGACCCAGCGTGGGGTGGATCGCTTCGCGGAAAATCTTCTCCGGCGAATGCTCGGCGACGTGCTCGATGTCCATGCCGCCTTCCGTGCTCGCGATGACGATGGGGGTGCTGCTGGCGCGATCCAGAAGAATCGCGAAATACAACTCGCGCTCGATGTCGATCGCTTCAGCCACAAGGACCTTCGAGACGAGCCTGCCATCTTCGCCCGTCTGATGGGTCACCAGCGTTTGGCCGAGCATCTGCGAAGCGATTTCTTTCGCCTTGACGGGTGTATCGCAGAGATGCACGCCCCCTTTGAAGCCGCTTTTGAAAGTGCCTTTTCCTCGGCCGCCCGCATGGACCTGTGCTTTCACGACGATCTTCGTGGAGCCGATGAGTTCTGCGGCGGCAAATGCTTCATCGGGGGTCGCGGCGACGCGGCCTTTCGAGGTCGCGACGCCAAAGGCTTCGAAAAGTTCGCGGGCTTGGTATTCGTGGATATTCATTCGGAAATGTTTAGGGGATCAGGAGCGACGAAGGGAAAGTCGGAGAGACGAAACAAGTCCGTAGCGCGGCTTTCCGCTGCGCTTCGTGTCGAGCATGAGCCTCCCGTGCTTGCGGAAGGCTATCCGCCGCTGCCTACATATTCGGCGGAGTGTGTTTCAAATCGGGCCGTTGATCCGACCGAGGGTGTTTTTTCGACGTCGTAAACGCTGTTGCCGACGATGCTTTGCGACTGCGTATCCCAAAGCATGACCGGCGTTGCGCCTTTCGATGTCTGCCCGTTGGATTCGGTCTTCACCGCGATGTAGCGGACTTTCTTTTGTTTCATCGAGGCGCGCTTTTGAGCGGACATTCTTCCGTAGTACACGCGCGCCCGTTGCTCGGCGAGTCGCCGTTGCCGTTCGGTGGCTTGGTGCTTGGCGATGACGTAGGCCGTTGCCGCCACGACAGCGCCGGCCACTGCGCCGATGGCGATGGATTGGCCAGTGCTTGCGCCCGCGGCGTGCGCGATCGTTCCGCCCAGGATGGCCGCCGCTCCTCCAAACGCGGCAGCATTTTGACCTGGAGTCATGTTTTCGCAACCGGTGACAAAGATGCCAGCCGATGCGCTGAGTGATGCGATGGTAATCGAAGCCCTGTTCATGGACTGGTTTTATCGACCAGCCCGAACTGGTGCAAGGGTGTTTCCTTGTCCTATTTTTCCATGCGATCGTCGTCCGTCCACATGCGCTTGTCGGCTCCCGCGGAGCGGACTTCCATTTCCTTGCCGGAGATTTGGTGGAAAAAATACGGCGTTCCCCATGGGTCGCAAAGTTCGCCGTCCGCGTTCAGAGTCGATCCGTCCGGGACCGGCACTTTGACCTGTTTGAGATTGTCTCCCAAAAGCGACCGCGTGATTTCGGCATTGGTCCCGACAGGATTCTCACCGACCGCTGTGCGGAAATCGCGCAGTGCGAACCGGACCCGTTCGAGCGTCCGTTCAAGTTCCTCCGGGCTCCCGGGAGAGTTGACGGGCCTTTTGGCGAGTGCCGCATTCCCGGCGTGATCTGTTTGCGGTTGGGCCGTTGCGGGTGAGGGCGTCTTTGATCTATCCGCTTCGGAGACGGGCGTCAGTGGCGCGTCGGGTCGGGTGGTTATCGCCGGCTGAGTCGGTGGCTTCGCGGTTTGCGGGGGATCCTGTTGCGGATGAATCAGGAGGATGCCGGCTCCGATGATAATCAGTCCGATGGCCGTGCGCGCCTTGCCGGTCATGGTCGTAAAATCACGGCATGAATCCGAGGTCCGGACGTTGGAAACGTCCGAGATTCGGGAAGACGTAATTCATATTCGTGTTCGATACGCCGAACCACTTCGCGAGCGTGGCGCTGTATTCGTCGACGCTGACCGTCGGGATCCAGCGTCCCGTACTCGTATCGTCCGGCCCGCCGACGGTCAGCGCCGGGAACGTGCCATAGGTGCGCTGTCCTTTGACGGCTCCGCCGACAATGACATGGTGCGAGCCCCATCCGTGATCACTCCCTTCGCCGTTGGTCGGGAAAGTGCGGCCAAAATCGCTCGCCGTGAACGACGTCACCGAAGCTGGGAGTGTCGCACTTCCAGGAAGCGCTGCGAGCTGTTCGAGGGCGCGTTGAAACGCGAAGATGCCCTCACTGAGTTCGTTCATGAGGTTCGCGTGTGCGCCGTAAAGGGTATCACCGGGATGGGTGGTGTCGCCGACTTGCGACGTGTGGGTGTCGTAGCCGCCGACATTGACGAAAAAGATCTGGCGCTTCATGCCGAGCGCTTCGCGTGCGGCGATGAGGCGAGCGACCATCTTTAGCTGTGAACCGAGGGAGCCCGTCGAAAATGGGATCGTGAAATAGTTTGTAGCGGCGGTCGGGGCGATGGCGGCATTCAGAAGGACGCCCGTGTCAATTGCGCGACCCAGAACGCCGCCGTACGCTTGCTCCTGAAGATTCGCCGTATTCTGCCCAGGCGTCGCTTGAAGATTGAGGATGTCTTTAACCGCCTGCAGGCGCGTGCCGGTGACGCCCGACATCGTGACCGCGCCAGACGTGGAGACGTCATATTTCTGGACCACGTTTCCGACTTCAAACGTGTTCGCCCCGGCGACACTCGTACAGAGCGCGATTTGGGCGGAAGGCTGCTGGGAATAGAGCATGTCGGCAACGCGCCCACCCCATCCGCTTTGGGGGGGGCGATCCGGAAGGGACGTTTCCCAGTGCGTGACCTGATCGCTGTGGGAAAAAAGCTGGGGCGGAGTTGCCACCGATTTGGATTTATATTGTGCGCTGGTGAGCGGGAAGAGCAGGGGGCCGACGTTGAAAAGCGTCGCCAGCTTTCCCTCGCCAAAGAGAGTCGCCAGTTTGCTGCAACTCGGATGGAAGCCGTAGCTGTGACCGTCGTTATTGATCGGCGAGATGGGGTTCAGCGCCGACTCGGGAATCGCGAGATTCTGGCGGACGGCAGCGTAGTTTCCATACTCGGTGCCGCGCGGGATGATCAGGTTATTCGAGTCGTTCCCGCCGGAGAGAAAGATGCAAACGAGCGCTTTGTAGTCAGTCAAATTACTACCCTGGGCGAGGGCGGCATTGATGAGTCGGAAGTCGCGCAGCGAATTGCTGACGGCGGCCATCCCGACCCCGGCGCAAGCGAGGTGTCGGATAAAGCTGCGGCGGGTGCGGAGCACCATGTCTCGGTCGTCTTCGAGGGAACTTTTGGGGCGCATAATCAGTATGGGAAGAAGCCGGGGTTACTTTTGGATGCCGTACTCGGGCGAGGTGACGATGAGGTGGACGATGGCGCGGATCCGATCGCGCTTGTGGGTGTCGGTCGGTGAAGTGTTGCTGTAGGTGATGTTGGTGTAGCTCGTATGGGCGGCGTTCATGAGCAGGACGTAATTGCTGATGACCGCGCGCATGCCCGTGGTCATCTGACCGGCCATGAGGAGTGTATTTAGCTGGGAGATCAAGGCGTCGAGATTGACATCATTGGTCCATGGAACGCCGCCGGGCCCGTTCGCCATCCACGGACTGAGGTCAAACGCGATGGCGCCTCCTCCGTTCTTGAAGCTGTTGAGGCCGTTCGTTGCTCCGCTGCTCGTCGAACTGCTGGAACTAAAGATGCCGCCGAAGAAAAAGTTCGCCTGCCGGATAATGTTCGTTTCCGTCGTGATCTGGAATTCCGGCGTCGTCAGCCCGGCGGTCGCGACAGCCCCCGGGAACTGGTAGTCGGGCGTGTAGAAATTAAACACCGTGGGCGCGCGCATCGGTGTCTGGCCGATGTCCGTATCCGTGGTGCCGACGCTCCACGAATTAAGTCCGCTGGAGACATCGCCGGAGCGGTTGAAGTTCGCTCCGAGTTCGCTGCAGCCTGCGGTGAACGTGCCGTTGCGGCTGCTCGTTGGCGCGACGGGGAGGGTGATCGTGAAGCGCGTTGAGTCGACCACCGTGATCGGAAACGAATCGTTGGCAGTCGGCTTCGCCTGCCCATTTGAACCGACCATCGAGATTTGGACACTGGTGCCGGTCGCGAGGCCATGGATCGTCGCGCATGTGAACGTGGCGGTGGTGCTGTTTGCGCTCACCGTGTAGCCGCCTTTGAGTGAACTGGTAGTCGCATTGCCCGTTCGAGCGACTGCATCCGGCACGGTGATGTCGAATAGCGTCGTGCTGTTCGTATTCACAAAATAGACACCGTCGGGCGGCGCACTCGGGCTTCCAGAAGTGAATTTGATGAACACACTGTCCCCATCGACCAAACCGTGATTCGTGGCGGACGGCGATCCGCTGGAGACGACGTTGACCGTCGTTACGGTGACGATGTTGGACCCGACTGGCTGTGTATAAGTCGCGCCGAGGATATCCTTCGTCCGCACTGTGAAGTGCGTTGCATCGACCGGGAAACTGCCTGAGACCGAATAATTGCCGCTCGTCGCGGAGGGTGTCCCAGGGGCGGGGTTCGAGAAATCAAGAGTGGTTGCCTGCCCTGCTATCAAGCGGTGCGCCGCGGTGATGGTGATGATCGGCCCGGTCTGGGCGTAAGTCCCGGTGCTCGTCACCGGCGGCAGCCGCGGGCTGGGCTACCAGATGGTCAAGGCGTTCGCGACGCGCGGCGCCGACGTAATCATCGCCAGCCG
>JAYTDO010000526.1:0-19100 GCA_043735935.1 Chthoniobacteraceae bacterium | reverse complement strand
GCGCATTCGAGCAGATTGGCGAGGCCGTCATGATCCGGATCGGCAGTCGGCGCCCGCTCCGCGATCGGGAGCGCGCCCAATTTCTCGGCCTGCCACGCGCCAAAGCTCATGGTGCCCCGGGCGCGGGCCGGTTTTCCGTTCCGCATCGGCACCGTCGCCGTCACGCGAACCTGTGGCGTCGCGGCGGTGAAGGCGTCGTCAAAGTCGCACGTTTTGTATCCGGGAATGATGCTCGCGTTGCCGTTCCCCGGCTCGAGATACAGCCGGTAACCACCGGTCGGCTTTGGTAGAACAAAACCACCCTCCTGCGACGGATAGCCGAGGATCTGGCGCCCGCCCCAACCCGTGATCAAGTCATGCGACGTGACGTGGACATTCGGCAGGCCGCTCTCGGTAAAATCCACGTAGACGGCGTGGTAAAGATCGCCCTCTTTCCACACCCAAAACTCGTTCGTGTTGCTCGTAGGCAGTTGCACCGGCACGGGCGTGGACCATCGCGAGAAAGCCGCATCCAACGGGTGCATCTCGTAAGTCCGCATCAGCGGAAACGGATTATACTGTGCGCCGCCAATCGGGCTGATCGACACGAACAGATGGATCGATCCATCGCCATCCTCGTAAAAAAACGGCCCCCATGTGATCGGGTCCGTCTGCCCCGGCAACGCGGTGCTCACCTCGCCGAGGCGCGTCCACGATAGCAAATCCGCGGATCGCAGCAGGCCGAAGGACGCATGCCGACCGTAGTTGCCCGAGGTGTAGGCGACCCAATAAAAGCCGTTCGCGAAAATGATCGAAGGATCGCGCAGGACGTTATTGAAGGGCGAAAAGTTCGGCGGTTCATACACCGGCAGGCCGTTGTTGATCGCCGTCCAATTCAGCCCGTCGGGCGAATGCGAAATGTAGAGACGCTCATCGCCACCGCCAAAATTCCCGCCGAAATGCGCCATGATAAACCGCGCCCCATCGGGGATCACCGGCATCTGCGCGCGGGCAGCAGCCAGGGAGAAAATGATCAACAGCAGAACGAGGCGCATCTTATTTGGGAGGAGCGACGCCGAGAACATGGACCAGAAACGCCCACTCGTCCGCACGCTCTTCGATGTCTTTGGTGATGGGCCGACCGGCACCGTGGCCGGCTTGCGTCTCGATGCGAATGAGCACCGGCGGGCCATCCGGCACCTGACAGGCCTGGAGTCGCGCCGCGAACTTAAAACTGTGCGCGGGCACCACCCGATCGTCGTGATCCCCGGTAGTGATCAGCGTCGCGGGATAACGTGTGCCGGCGCGCAACGCATGGAGCGGCGAATAAGCCCTGAGCGTCTTGAATGCCTCCGCGTCGTCGCTCGACCCATAGTCGCTCGTCCAAGCCCAGCCGATGGTGAAGCGATGAAAGCGCAGCATGTCGAGGACACCGACGCCAGGAAGCGCGGCGCCGAACAGTTCCGGCCGTTGCGTCATCGCAGCGCCCACAAGCAGACCGCCGTTGCTGCGGCCCTCGATCGCGAGCTTGCCGGGCGATGTGTAACGCTCGGCGATGAGCCACTCGGCCGCGCCGATGAAGTCGTCGAACACATTCTGCTTCCTCTCCTTCGTCCCGGCGAGGTGCCACGGAACGCCGTACTCGCCGCCGCCGCGCAGATTCGCCATCGCATAAACGCCACCCATTTCCAGCCACACCGCGGTCGAGACCGCGAAACCGGGCGTCAGCGCGATGTCGAAGCCGCCGTAACCATAGAGCAGCGTCGGGTGGGTCCCGTCGAGCTTCAGCCCGCGCCGCTGCGTGATGAACATGGGCACGCGCGTGCCGTCCTTGCTCCGGTAGAAAATCTGCCGCGTCTCGTACGGCGACGAATCGAAATCCACGCGCGGCGCCCGGAAAACCGAACTCGTGCCCGTCGTGAGATCGAGCCGGAAAATCTTTCGCGGCGTCGTGAAATCCGTGAACGAATAAAACGTCTCGCGGTCCGCCCGCTTGCCGCCAAACCCGTCCGCCGTTCCAAGCCCGGGCAGCGAGATTTCCCGGCTCACCTTCGCAGGAGCCTCGCCATCCCACGCATACGCCAGCACGCGACTGTGCGCGTCATGCAGGTATTCACACACGAATTGCCCGCTGATCAGGCTCACCCCTTTCAGCGCGCCGTCGGTTTGCGGAATGATCTCGCGCCAGTGCTCGCGCGACGGCCGCGTGACATCGATCGCCACGACTCGGCTGCGCGGCGCATCGAGGTCGGTGCGGAAATAAAAAATCGGCCCGTCATTCGCGATGAACGAATACGCCGCATCAAAGTCGTCCAGCAGCGGCGTGACCGGCGCATCCGGTCGCGTCAGGTCGCGGTAATAGACGCGGTCCTTCGGGTCCGTCCCCTCGGTGATCGTGATGATCAGCCACAGCCCATCTTCCGTCACACCGCCGCCGAAGCCCCATTCCTTGTGATCGCGCCGCTCGTAAACGATCTCATCGGCGGCCTGCGGCGTGCCGAGTTTGTGGAAACAGAGCTTTTGAAATTCGTTCAGCCCCGTGAGCGACGAACCCTCCTTCGGCGCATCGAATCGGCTGTAGAAAAATCCGCTGCCGTCCTTCTTCCACGAAGCTCCGGAGAACTTCACCCACTCCACGAGGTCCTCGCGATCCGCGCCTGCATCGACCTCCTTCACACGCCACGTCGACCAATCCGAGCCTGCCTTGGAAAGCCCGTAGGCGATGAGTTTTCCATCCTCGCTGACGCTGTAGCCGGCCAGCGCCACCGTGCCTTCTTTCGAAAGCGAATTGGGATCGAGCAACACGCGCGGCTCCGCATCCGGCGCATCGGCGACGTACAGGACGCTCTGATTTTGCAGCCCGCTGTTTCGCTGGAAAAAGGTGCGCCCACCGTCCACATGCGGCACGCCAAAACGCTCATAGTTCCAGAGTTTCGTGAGCCGCCCGCGAATCCGCTCGCGCTCCGGGATTTTTTCCAGAAATCCAAACGTCACCTTGTTCTCCGCCTCAACCCACGCCTTGGTTTCCACCGAGTTGTCATCCTCCAGCCACCGATACGGATCGGCGATCTTCACGCCGTGATAGTCGTCCGAGACGGTGACTTGGTGAGTGTCGGGATAGCTGAGCGTCGGTGGATCGGCGTGGAGCATGATTGGGAGCGCGAGTGAAAGATAGATCGGCGCAAGGCGCGTGAACATTCGCGCTTTATAGGCGGCACTCGGCCGACGGCAAATACTCGCTAAACACCGCTTTCCCGACACATCCTTCCCGTCATGAAAACGCCAGCATCCCTCCTAGCCATCTTCGCCCTCTCCGCGCTCGCCCACGCCGCACCCGTCCCGCTCTTCGACGGCAAGACTTTCGAGGGATGGGAAGGCGACACCGCGAAGACCTGGCGAATCGTGGACGGCGCATTGGTCGGCGGATCGCTCGATGAAAAGGTGCCGCACAACGAATTCCTCTCGACCAAACGCTCGTTCAAAGACTTCGAGTTGCGGCTGAAATTCAAACTCGTCGGCAGCGAGGGCATGGTGAACGGCGGCGTCCAACTCCGCAGCGATCGCATCCCAAATCATTTCGAAATGAGCGGCTATCAGGCCGACCTCGGCGAAGGCTACTACGGCTCCCTTTACGACGAGTCGCGCCGGAACAAAGTCCTCGCCGCCGCCGACAAGGCCATCGTCGCAAAGACTCTCAAGCTCAACGAATGGAATGAATACCGCATCCGCTGCGAGGGCCCGCGCATTCAGCTTTGGATCAACGGCGTTCAAACCGTCGATTTCACGGAAGCCGACGAGAAAATCGCGCTCGCAGGCCAGATCGCGGTTCAAATCCACGGCGGCGGAAAGGCCGAAGCGTCCTACAAGGACATCGTCATCGAAGAACTCGGCAAATAGCCGCATTCAGCGAGCGATCAGCACCGCCTTCACGCGGTCCCCCGCTTCCGCCGACGCACCGCCGATTCGGGCCACCGTGATCTTGCACGTCTTCACGCTCCCGACCGGCGCGTTCGCTTTGGCGGTGATCCGCACGGCGAACATCGCTTCGCCGTTCTCGGGGAGATCCGCGGTTTGGTAAGTCCCAGCCGTGACTTCCGCCGTGATGTCCGCGCCGAGATCGTCAAAATACTGCACGGTGAATCCGACGGTCTTCGCGGTCCCGCTCACCGTGAAGCTGCCCGCCAAACCGACGTTTCGCACCTTCACGGCGAACGTTCTCCCGCTGCCGACATCCGCATGCGCGCGTTCGGTCTGCCCGTCCCCTGTCGTGTTCCGAATCCCCCCGCCGACGAACCCGCCAACGGCATCCTTGGAAATCAGCGCGTCCGCGATCGGCGATGCCGGCGCAAAACTGACGACCTGCTCGACGAGCCCGGAACTTCCGTCGAACTGGCCACCGACGACACGCCCGCGGACACGGATCGAACCGCGCAACGGAAGACTCAAGCCGGTCACTTTCCACCCGCCCGCGACCCGGACGCCCACGCCCAACGGACTCCAATTCGCGCCCGCATCGGTCGATAATTCAAAGGTGACCTGCTCCACTTCCGGCGCCGACCCGCCGCGCGCCCAATTCACCCGCGAACCGCCCACCGTCAGGACTGACGGCGCCGTCGCGTCGTTCAGCAACCGCGCGACGAGGTTTCGCGGCTGAGTATCGACGCGATTGAAAAAGATGCCGCCGATCAGGATCTTCCCGTTCGCCTGCTGCGCCACGCTGTCGACGATGTTTGAAGGCCCGGGCGATGAGTTGAACGTGCCGGCGTCTTCGAGCGTGCCGTCGGGGAGCAACCGCGCGACGTAGTTCCGCGCCTGGCTGGAAACGGTGCGAAAGTCACCGCCGATGATGATCTTGCCGTCCGCCTGGAGCGCGATGCTGTTCACGTAGCTGTTCGGCCCGCGGCCGATGTTGAACGCGAACGCATCCTCGACCACTCCCCGCGCATCGAGGCGCACGAGATTGTTCCGATCCAGACTGCTGAACGCCGCGAAATTCCCACCCACCAGAATCCGCGTGTCGGGCTGCACCACGATCGACAACACGGAGCCGTTCGAGCCGGTGCCGGTGTCAAAGGTCGCGGTGCTCTCGACGTTGCCGTTGCGCTTCAGCCGCGCGATCCGCGTGCGCGCGAGCCCGTTCACGCTCGTGAACCGCCCGCCGATCAGGATTTTTCCATCGGGCTGCACCGCCACGCAATACACCACCGTATCGGCCCCCGTGCCCACGTCGAAGGTTCCCGCGGCTTCGAGGGTTCCATCCGGATTCAGCCTCGCGATGCGGCCCCGCGGCTGGCCGTTGAACGTGCTGAAATTCCCGACGATCAAAATCTTCCCGTCCGGCTGTAGCGCCACGCTGTTGATCTCGTAATTGGTGCCGCTGCCGACGTTAAACGTGCCGAGGTTTTCGAGGCTGCCGTCCGCGTTCAACCGGGCGATGTGGTTTCGCGGCTGCCCGTCGTACGAGGTGAACTCGCCGACGATGATGATCTTTCCATCGTCCTGCACCGCCACCCCGTTCACGTAATAGTTCGGCCCCGTGCCGGGATTAAACGTCGCGATGTCTTCCAGCGTCCCGTCCGGATTAAGCCGCGCGAGGTGATTCCGCGTCTGCCCGCCGACCTCATTAAACCCGCCCGCGATGAGGATTTGCCGATCCGGCTGCACCGCCGTCGTCAGCACGAAATTCCCGATCACCCGCGCATCGAAACCCGGCCCGAGATTTCCCGCCACCTGTGCGAGCACGGGCACGGCGGCGATGGCGGCGAGGGCGAGGAGACGGGCGATCAGTTTCATGGCGCACTACATTTCAGCCGGTCGGAAAATCCCGAGGCAGAGCTGGACTTTGGCCCACTCGGGCGCGCCGCCGCAAGGTATTGCTGCGAGCCGCGGCGCCTACGCCAGCATGCCCTTTACCACTTCGCCAAAGACATCCGTGAGCCGGAAGTCGCGCCCCTGGAACCGGTAGGTGAGCTTCGTGTGATCGAGCCCGAAGCAGTGCAGGATCGTCGCCTGCAAATCGTGGACGTGTACCTTGTCGCGCACGATGTGATAGCCGAGTTCGTCCGTCTCGCCAAAGACCGTGCCCGGCTTGATGCCGCCACCCGCGAGCCACACGGAGAAGCAGTGCGGATGATGATCGCGCCCGAGAAACTTCGAGCCGCCGCGCTCTTCGTTCATCGGCGTCCGCCCGAACTCGCCGCCCCAGATCACGAGCGTGTCGTCGAGCATGCCGCGCTGTTTGAGATCGATGATCAGCGCCGCGCTCGCCTGGTCGGTTTCCTTGCAACGCTGCGGCAGCGAGGTCATCAGGTCATCGTTCGGGCCGACGCCGTGGCTGTCCCAGCCCCAGTGGTAAAGCTGCACAAAACGCGTGCCGCGCTCCAGGAGCCGCCGGGCGAGCAGCGCGTTGTTCGCGAACGACACCTTCCCCGGCTGCACGCCATACAGATCGCGGATCGACTGCGGTTCCTTCTCGATGTCCATCAGCTCCGGCACGCTCGTCTGCATCCGATAGGCGAGTTCGTATTGGGAAATGCGCGTCAGCGTCTCCGGGTCGCCCACGTCGCGGAGCTGCATCTCGTTCAAATCCTTCAACGCATCGAGCGAACGCCGCCGCCCGTCGCCATCCATGCCCGGCGGATTCGAGACATACAGCACCGGGTCGCCCTGCGAGCGGCATTGCACGCCTTGATAAATCGTCGGCAAAAATCCGCTCCCCCACAGCGACGCGCCGCCGTCGGGCGTCTTGCCCCCGCTCGTCAGCACTACGAACCCCGGCAAATCCTGCGACTCGCTTCCCAGCCCATACGTCAGCCATGCGCCCATGCCCGGTCGACCCTGTCGCGGCGCACCCGTGTGCAGGAAAAGCTGCGCCGGCGCGTGATTGAACTGCTCGGTGAACATCGAGCGCACGAGGCAGATCTCATCCGCCTGCGCGCCGATGTGCGGCAGCAGCTTCGTTATCTCCATCCCGCACGCGCCGTATTTTTGGAACTCATGCGGCGACCCGAGCATCTTCGGCACCCCTTTGATGAAGGCGAAGCGCTCCTTTTTATAAAGCTCATCCGGGCACGGCTGCCCGTTGAGTTCCTTCAGCTTCGGCTTCGGATCGAAAAGATCGAGGTGCGACGGCGACCCCGCCATGTGGATGTAAATCGCCCGTTTCGCCTTCGCGGGAAAATGCGGCGGCTGCGGCGCGAGCGGATTTGGCGACGCCGCAAAGGCGCGATCATTCAACACCGACGCCAGAGCCAACCCGCCGATCCCGCCCGCCGTGCGGCCAAAGAACGTCCGCCGCGTGACAGCGCGCAGGCTCTCTTCGTTGAAGTGCTGGAGCAAAGGATTCATCGGATGCCTTTTCATACTCGCGCCGCCGCGATTCGGCAACACCGCCTAGCTGACCCCGTCGTCAGACCCCGACTATGGAAGCCCAATGATCCTATGACGCGCCTATTTGTAAACGTCGCCGCGCGGGCCGATGGCGTGGACATCCAGCGTACCCTCCGGCGCTTCGTGCAGCTCGGGCGGAACCACGTGGAGGATGGCTCGATACGAGCCGACGCGGAACCGGTGGCACTCGGCCTACTCGCCGCTCATCGGGCTTACGTTGGGCGAACTGGCGGGGGCGGGAAGCGCGGCCACGGCTTGCAAAGCGGCCCGCATCTGCGCCTAGCGATCACGCGGTATTCGTTCAAAGTAGCGCCTGGCATGACCGTGGAGGACGATCCGCCTCACAGTTCGTCGAGCGGAGTGAACGCCTCGTGCCGCCGGGCGCGGGAGTCATTGAGATCAAGGCCAAGGGCGTCGCTCAACTGCGCCGACGGAATGCGGCTCCCCGTGCTCGTCGATGACGATTTTCTTTTGGATGGCAGTCATGACCCGACGTAGCCAGACCGTCCGAGGTCGGCAATCATGGACTTGGCTCTTCGCGCGACAGTTTCCCCGCGCTCATCGTGCCAAGGAGGAGCAAGATTCTAAAGCTGACCCCGACGCACGCCCCGCCCCAGTCTCCCTTCTTCCTCAAAAAGCGAAGCGATCAATTCGGCTCAAAACTCCGTTGGTGTTCGGATCCGCATATTTGAAACCGAAGTACCCTACATTATCGGGCGTGATTTGCGGAGTTAGATGTGTTCCCTGGGTAATCGTGGTGTCCTTGAAAGTGAGCTGACTGCCGGAATAATAATAAGTCCGCATGAGGTTTCTGCTGTTGCCAATTACCGCAACCAGGCGTTTGGGAGTTACCAATATGATTTCGATGTCTTCCGAGTTATCGAACAATTCGTCAAGAACGAGTCGCCCGCTTGCCTTGATCCAGATGATTCTGTGATTCACAACTGCATTGCTTTTGTCTTGTTCCAACACGAGTGCTAACCCTCCTTTGCCGTCGGTCAAAAGATCTCCGCCGGGGGACGAGGAATCTACTGTTCCATTTGTAGTGAATGGTATCGTAACCGACCAAAGGGGCGTCGCAGGAAGCGGTGGAGGAGCGGCGGGTGATGCAACGGCATTGAGCAGGAGAATGGCGAACAATGCGAGGGTCTTCATGGTGGATAGATTCACGCAAAATTGGTTAGGCCTTTGGTTCGATAGTTTTGTTGACCCATCTGCTGTTCTTTGAGTCGTGATACGACCAGAAGAACCGGATGTCGAAAAGACCGCACATCTGAGTGAGTGCATGGTGAATCTCTTTGCTCTTCATACCCCTGCTGTCGAGGCTGAACATGCGGACGTAAAGTGCGCTCCATAGTGCCGCTGCGTGAGGGAACTCGATTTCATCTGCAGGAGCCGCTATGGACTGCATTCAATTGTTAGCGGCTTGCATGCATGTCGCGAGCAAATCGTTGACAACGGAGCAGGCCGACAGAAAAATTCGCTTTTCCGACCCGAAGAACTCCAAAGTCTCCCTCGAACCACTGCGTCAGCACCCGAGCCTCCAATACATCACCATCGGCTATGGCCCCTACCGCCCCATGGCCGAATTCTGGGCCGAATACGACGCGCAGCAGGCGGCGGGGAAGAAGTGAGGACGGCGAGTAGTAGCTCATGCGGCCCTCCGCCGAGGAGGAGGAAGGGACAAGCGGGGGATGGTGGGCGGGCGAGCCATGATTCACCATGCGCGGGTAGCGCCACTTCCGCCTCCGCGCGCCGAGGGAGAGTGGCGCTTCGCGCGGGGGTTTTTGGATTCATGCGGGGGGCCGCATGAGCTACTTTTCACCCGCATGGATACGCCCATCACTCAGCCGCACCCTTGGGTGACGGTTGGCATGGGCAAGGGTGGGGATTACAACTGGTTCGATCGCACGGCGGCGATCGGGCACGGATGGGGACGGAATCTGCCGCACTGGCGGCAGCGCGGGGTAATCTACTTCGTCACTTTTCGCACGGCGGATTCCATCCCAGCGCCGGTGCTCGCGGAATGGCAGCGCGAGCGCGCCGCGTGGCTGGCCGCGCATCCCGAGCCGCACGATGCCGCGACGACGCGCGAGTATCACCGGCTTTTTACCGAACAAATGCACCGCTTCCTCGATGACTGCCACGGCGATTGCCCTTTTCGCTCGGCGGAGCTGCTCACGCATCTCGACGGCGCGGGTGACGAAGGATACGCGCTGGATGCCTTCGTCATCATGCCAAATCATGTGCATGTCCTCGTCGCTCCGCGCGGGGATGCGCAGTTGTCGGAAATCTGCCAGACGTGGAAAAGCGTGACGTCACACCGGGTGAACAAGCTGCGCGGACGGCGCGGCGCACTCTGGCAGGAGGAAAGCTGGGATCACATCATTCGCAGTGCCATGCATCTGGAGCGATACCGGCGATACATCGCGGAGAATGCGACGCGGCTGCCGCGGGTGTAGTGGTCCGCCACGGCGGCGGCAGAGCGTCGCGCCGCGCCGTCAGCAGACCGGGCCATTCCTCACCCCTTGGTGATCGCTTCGTCGAGGTTCAGCAGGATGTTCGCGACGACGGTCCAGGCGGCGAGTTCCGCGAGGTTCGCGTCGCCTTTCGGTTTGCCGAGTTCGCTCGTGGCCATTTTCTCGGCGGCAGCGGGATCATTGATGTAACGCGTGAATTCACTCTCGAAAAGGCGGCCGAGCCGATCGACTTCGTCCGGCTTCGGCATTCGCGCGAGGACGGTGCGGAAGGCGAAGGTGACGCGGGATTTCGCGTCGCCGGGGAGGGCGGCGATCTTCCGCGCGAGCGCCTGCGCGGCCTCGATGAAGACGGGGTCGTTGAGCGTGTTGAGGGCTTGCAGCGGCGTGTCGCTGCGGTTGCGGCGCAGCACGCAGAATTCGCGGCTCGGCGCGTCGAAGGTCGTCATCATCGGGTGCGGCATCGAGCGCCGCCAGAAGGTGTAGAGACCGCGGCGGTATTTGTCTTCCCCCGGCGAAGTCTTCCACTGGTCCCCGCTGTAAACCATCTGCCAGAGCCCCTCGGGCTGCGGCGGGAAGACGCTCGGTCCGCCGATCTTGTGGCTGAGCAAACCGGCGACCGCGAGCGCCTGGTCCCGCACCATCTCTGCTTCGAGCCGCGTGCGCGGGCCGCGTGCGAGAAGGCGATTGGCCGGGTCTTTATCCCTCAACTCCGGCGTCACCCTGCTGGACTGCCGGTAGGTCGCGCTCATCACGATCAGCTTGTGGAGTTTCTTCATGCTCCAGCCGCCATCCATGAATTCGACGGCGAGCCAGTCGAGCAGTTCCGGATGCGACGGCGGCTCGCCCTGCTTCCCGAATTCCTCCACCGTCTCGACGATTCCCTTGCCGAAATACTGTTCCCAAAAGCGGTTCACGACGACGCGCGCCGTCAGCGGGTTTTCGCGATCCACGATCCACTGTGCGAAGCCGAGGCGGTTCGTCGGCGCGTCTTTTGGAAAGGGATTCAGCACCGCGGGCGTACCCGACTGCACTTCCTCGGCGGTCTGCAGATACGCGCCGCGCACGTGCCGTTTGGTCACCCGCGGCTTCGGGCGCTCCACCATGACGCTGGTGATGGGGATCGCGCGGTCGAAGTCTTCGGCCGCCTTTTTCGTCGCCGCCGCCGCGTCCGCGAGCGGCTTTAGCGCGGGCGAGATGGTTTTAAAATGCGCGGCCAGCTTCTCTTTTTGCTTCGCGTCGCGCTTGTCCGCCGGCACGCCGAGGATGGTCGTGATCTCCGGCGGCACCGGCGCGACGTCGAGCGGCATGGTCGTCGCCGAGAGACGGAATTTTCCGAGGACATGCTGAGGCCAGGTGGAGTTCGTGTGTTCGAGCGTGAAGGTCAGCGTCAATTCGCGTCCGTCGCTGAACGGCTGCGGCGTCGCGAAGATCGCGTAGTGCGGCTTGCCGAACTGCGGCGCCCATGCCCAACCGGTCTCGGCGTCGCCATCGACGGCGTTCGCCACCGGCCAGACGTCCTGCGAAAAATCCGCCGTCGCGCTCGCGAACTTCACGGGCTGTCCATTCGCGGTCACCTTGAATTCCGTGAGGATGATATTGCCCGCGCTGCTCCGGCCCGGCCCTTTGCCCGGCAACGAATCGTCCGGCACCGCCTCCACGCGAAAGCCCGTGATGCCGGCGAGCGTGGTCTTCGCGGTGATCGTGTAGGTGGCCTTCGCCGGGTTTGGCCCGCTGGCAATCAGCGCGCCGTCGTCGGTTTTGGTCAGGACGACATCGCCGTCGGACTTTGCGTCCACCGCTTCGAGTGGCGTCCAGGGCGTCTTTAACGCTGCGGCCTTCACCTCCCACTCTGCCTGCGCCTTTGCAAAGTCCGCACCCGCGGCGGCATCCGCGACGCTCTTCTCCGCCGCGCGCTGCGCCGCCAGCAATTCCGCGAGCCGCTCGGGTTCGCCCGGCGCATAGACCTTCATCGTCGGCGACTCGTCGTCGTTGTCCGCATCCGCCGTGTTATCCAGGAACGCCATCGTCTGGTAATACTCCTTCGTCAGGAACGGATCGTATTTATGATTGTGACATTGCGCGCACGCCATCGTGGTGCCCATCCACGCGCCAAAGGTCGTATTCACGCGATCCACGAGCGCCTCGTATCGGAACTCCTCGTTGTCCGTGCCGCCCTCGGAGTTGGTCATCGTGTTGCGGTGAAAACCCGTGGCCACCTTCTGCGCCTGCGTCGCATTCGGGAGAAGATCACCGGCCAGTTGCTCGATCGTGAAGCGGTCGAACGGCAGGTCTGCGTTCAGCGCACCGATCACCCAATCGCGATACGGCCACATCGAGCGGCGGTTATCTTTTTCGTAGCCCTGCGTGTCCGCATACCGCGCGAGATCGAGCCACGGACGCGCCCAGCGTTCGCCGTAGGCTGGCGAAGCGAGCAGCCGATCGACCGCCTTTTCATAAGCCTCCGGCGTCGCATCCGCGAGGAACGCATCCACCTCGTCGAGCGTCGGCGGCAGGCCGGTCAGGTCGAGCGACACGCGCCGCAACTGCCCGGTCCGCTCCGCCTCGGGGCTCGGCTTCAGGTGTTCATTTCCAAGCCGCGCGAGCACCCAACGATCAATTCCGTTCCGGCACCACTCCGCCTGCTGCACCGCCGGCAGCGGCAGTGCGACCGGCTTCACATACGCCCAATGTTTCACGTCGGCGCCCGAGCCGTCGTCCGGTAACACCGCCCCGGCATCGATCCACGCGCGCAGTTTCGCCACGTCCTCCGGCGCCACTCGCTTTCCTTTCGGCGGCATTTTTTCGTCGTCGTCGTCGCTCAGAATTCGCTTCACCGCCTCGCTCTCCGCGCTCTTGCCCGGATCGAAAGGCTTCGCAGCATCGCCGCCGCGCAGCACATCCGCCCGGCGGTCCATCCGCAACCCGCCCTTCTGTTTTTTCTCCCCGTGACACTCAAAGCAGTGTTTCTCGAGGATCGGTCGCACTTCCTTGGTGAAATCGCCGCCGTCGGCAGCGCCGAGCAGCGGCGAAAGGCCGAGCGATGCGGCGGCGATGATCAACTGGGGACGGGACAACAAATCCATCCTCCCATGAAACCCACGATTCATCGCCGTTCAATCCCCGATACGCGCGCCGATCGGGGCCAACTCGGCGAGGCGGTCCATCGGTTGGCCGCCCGCCCAGCAGATGCCGCGCAGCGCGAGGATGCGGAAGAGCGGGTCGTCAAACGTCCAATTGTAATGGCCCGGGATCGACACGAAAACCCGGCCGCCGCCCTGCTCGCGCGTCCAAAGCTGCGGCCGTTCCGCGCCATCCTCGGGCGCACTGGCGATCAACCGCAGTCGCTTCTCGTCTCCCCGCAAACCCCAATACGTTTCATCCACGAGATGCAACGGTGGCAGCCCGGCGGTGAGCGGATGCGCGTGAAAGGTGAAGTCCACCGCGCCGTGCCGATACTTCGTCGCACTTTGCACCGAGGCGAGGCCGATGCGCTCGGAGAGCAATTCCGCGGCGTCGTGTCCATCGACCGCCCAGTGAAAATAGGCGACCCCTTTGCCGCGCGCGAGGAAGGCGTCCATCTCCGGCACGCGCTCGGCGTTCCAGCCGGGGTTGTTTGAAAAGAACACCACCACATCCGCGCGTTGCCACTGCTCCGCCGTCGGCCAGATCCACGCCTCGCTCACTTCCACACCGTCGGACATGCCGAGCAGGCGCGACCAGCGTTTCTGCCAAAGCGGGTAATCGTGCTCGCCCTTCCCATGATCTTTCGGCCCGGCGCAAAGCACGATGTGGAACGGCTTCGCGTCCACGGGCGGCGGGATCGCGCGGAGCAGTGCGTCGACTTCCGCGCGCGGCCGGGCCGGCGGCGCACCGGGCGCCTCGATCGGCGCGGGCTCCATCGCCGGAGTGAGCAGGTAGGCGAGAAGATCGCGCTGTTCGGCTGGCGAGAGCGCTTCGAGAAGACCGGGCGGCATGAGCGAGACCGAGAGGGGCTGCATCGACTTGAGCGCCGCACGCGGCAACACTTTCACCGCACCGGTCGCATCGCCGAACCGCAACAGACCCCCTTCTTCGCCGAGCGGCACCGCGCTGAAGGCGTCGCCCTGCTTCGGTTCGATGAGATATGCGAGGTGGTCCGGGTTGATCGCCGCGCCCGGTTCGCGGATGTCGCGCAGCACACTCGCGTAATCCCGCTGCGGAAGATTGCCGAGGTCCGGCCCGATGCGTCCGCCCTCGCCGCGCATCGCGTGGCAGCGCGCGCACGTCGCCTTGCCCGCGAAGAGCGCGCGACCGCGCAGCCAGCTTCCGCCCTTGATCTCCGGGATCTCGCGCTCCGTCGTCGGCGCGGCCTGCGACTCCGATTTCGCCCATGGCACGAGGATGCGGCGGAGTGGAAACGCCCGCGGGCGGGGATCGTCCGCCGTGCTCCACGTCAGCGCCGGCGCCGTCGTGCCGGGTCCGGTGGCGAAAGTCGCATCCAGCGGCAGCCATTCGCCGGCGCGACTCTCGCGCTCCTGCTTCCAGTCGCCAAAGACCACCGACACACGCTCGACGGTCGGCTCGTAGTCGAGCTGCGCGCCCGGCTGGATCGCCGGATGGAGCATTTGCCAAAGGTCGAGCTGCCCGCGAAACCTGAGTTTGCCGGGCTTTGCGAGCATCGCGAAAAGAGCGGCGTACTCCGCGCTGCCGGCCGTGAGAGCGCGGGAGACCGCGAGATCTGGATGCGGCAACCACCCTTTCCACGTCGCGCCATCCGCGCCCGTCCACTCGGCGTCCACGCCGTGCAGATCGCACGCGAGGTCGAGCCCGTCCGGCAATGACACCGCACCACCCAGCGCCGCCACACGCGGCTCGGTGATGAGCGTCAGCGTGCGCCGATCCGCGCTGAGCGCCGCGCTCAAGATCCGCACTTCGCGCCCCGGCGCGGCCATTTGATCCTTCACCGCCTGATAGCCCGGCCGGAAGGATTCGTAACGATCGCCCGCCGACACATACGCCCCCTCGGTCATCGCCGCGCGCTTCGCGAGGTCCTTGAGCTTCGCCGGATCGAGCTCACGATCGAACGCCACGCGAAGCTCCGTCGGCCCCGCGCTCCATGTGAGCACCGGCTGCGGCGCATCCTTCGCCGAATGGACGATCTTGAAGATCTTTCCCGCACCCTGCGGCCCGCTCCCCCAGTCCGGCCCACCGCTGTGACACGCCACCACCATGTCGCCGCGCGGCGAGATCGCCACATCCACCGCCAGCATCGCGAGCGCGCCGATGAGCTGATTTTGCGCGACGTAACCCGCCGCGGTTTTCACGAGTTTTGTCCGGTAAAGTTTGCCGCGCGATTCACCCGCCACGAAGGCGTCGCCCTGCCACCACACCGGGCCGAACGTCGCCGCGCCGTCATTGAAAACCAACCCGCACGTGGACTGATGCTGCGGGCCGTAGTCGAACACGCTCGGTTCATCGATCACGTCCGGCAGCCATTTCGGATGCCGCGGCGGAAAGCCGTAATGCCTCCCCGGCTGGATGTGGAGCAGCTCGTCGAACGGGTTTCCATTCGGCAGCCACGTCGCGCCTTCCTGCTCGGTCATGAACAAATCGCCGAGCGCGTTAAACGCCGCGCCGACCGGATAGCGGATGCCCGTGCAGACGGTTTCACGCTTGGTAAAATCCGCCGACACGCGCTGAACCGTGCCGCGCTCGCTGGCGAGCCTGAAGGCCGAAACGCCCGTCTTTGCGTCCACCAGATACGCGTTGTTGTAGGCGTTGCAGCCGAGGCCGAAGAACAGATTTCCGTCCGCGTCCATCGTCAGCCCGAGCGCATCCACGATTCCGCCGCCGCCTCCCGCCACCTGCTTTTCCCAGCCGCTCGCCACCACACGCTCCTCGTCCCCGCGTCCGTCGCCATCTTTGTCCGGGATAAACAGGATGCGTCCCTGCGTCGCCACGAAGACGCCCTCGCCGCGCGGGTCGCCAGGCCGCGTCAGCGTCATCCCGATCACCGCCTTGAGATCGTCGCTCTCCCAATAAAGGCTCGCCTTGTCCTCGATGCCGTCGCCGTCCGTATCGCGCAGCAGCCAGATTTTTCCGTTGTATGCGCCGGCCACCAGCACGCCATCCGCGCGGTAGCGCAGGCAGTCGATATTCGTCAGATCCAGCGGCAGCGGGCGCACGGAAAACCCGGCCACGAACATCTGCACCGGCGGCGGATCTTTCACCGGAACCAGCGCCTGACCGCCCACCGCCGGTTTCAGACCGCTGTATTTCGCGAGGAGATAACGCTCCACCTTCACGCGATCGGCCTCGGCCAGCGCACTGCCGAAGACGAGTACCTCCGCGATGTCGCCATCCAGAAAACTTTGCGCCGACACCGGCTCGGAGCTGTTCGAGTAAAGGCGCGCGCCGATCGCGAGCTCGTCCATTTTCATCACCGACTCCACACGATCCCGCCCGCCTTGCGGAGTCCCATCCACAAACAAACGCACCCCGCCCGCCCCCGGCGCGCTCACACATTCCAGGACGTGAAACGCCCCAAAATCCAACTGCGTCTTGAGCAGGTTCCGCTCGCCGCCGAAGCCCGCTCCCTCGGCGTTCAGCGTTGCGAACGTGGACGTCTCCTTGCCGCCGAGATCGAGATTTAAACCCGTCGCGTAATCGTTCCGCGAAGTCTCCGCCGCCGAGATGAACGCCCGAAAATAACCGGGATTGGCGCGCGGCGCCGCGACCACAAACACCGTCGCCTGCTCCAGCGCCGAGCCGACGTTCGCCGCGCCGAGCCAATCGTCTTTTCCATCGAAGCGCACAAACGCGCCGCCCGCCGTCTGTTGCCAGCGCGGTTGCGAACCGGCCGAGCGCTGCACCGCATTTCGCCCGCGCCCCGAGCCGTCGAGCCACACATCGAGCGTCCCACCGGGCGCCGGTAGTTTTCGCGCCTCCCGAGCCGCAACCTGTCGCGTGGCGTCCAGCCACCATTCCACCCCGTCCTTCACGGGCATCGGCTCATCCGCCCAAGGCTCGATCGCCAGCCCGGTGGAGACGACAAACAATGCGGCGAAGAGGGGGAAACGCTTCATGGGTGCAGGGCCATAACAAGTGCGGAAAGAAGAGTCACTCTTCGAAGAACCCGTCATCCGAAGTGACACCGCGGCGTCGGGAGAACATTCAAACATTCTCCGGCCCCCGAGCTTAACTCCACGTCGCGTGTTTGTTTCCTCCACGCATCACCCCCCAGCGTTCATTCGATGAAAAATCTCCCCGCCCGCCTTCTGTGCATCGCCTCGGCCTTTGCGTCTCTCGAAGCGGCCGAACTGCCGCTCGTCAGCGTCGACGCTCAACCGTTCCTCAGCGCCGTCTCCACGCTCATCGACTCCGCCGACTATCTCGGTTCGCCGTTCAGCGAGGCCGACAAAACCGCCCTGCGCGCCGCCATCCATGCCCACGACGCCGGCGCCGTGGACGCCGCGCAACACATCCTCGATCGCTACGCGCTCTTTGCTGTCACGATCAATCCCGAGCAACGCGTCAAAGTCGCCCAAGGTCCGGCGAGACCCGAGCTAGACGAGTCCGGCTGGCGGCAGTTTTTGGTGAAGGTCGTCAATGAGGCGGGAGTCACGGCCAAGCTGGTCGCGACAAGTCCGCAGGCAAAGCAGGCCTACGTCGCCGGCTCGCCGTCGGTCGCGCCAAACGCCCGCGCAGCGGACCCCGGCCCGCCAGCGCTCGCCGCGCGCTGGCTCGATCTCCAGATGTTTGAAGGGCAACCGGGAAAGCCGACGCTGAGCGGTCTTGGCGTCGAATACCGCATCGCGCAGCTTTACAGCCGCGATGCCGGGAAACGCGAAGCGCTCTTCGCATTCGATACCGGCCAGGGCACTCAGGACCTCGGCTCGCGCAATGAACTGACCGTGCTCTTCGACTGCAAACCCGCACGCGACATCACGCTCGGAATCACGGACGAAATCGGCGCGCCATGCGTCGCGTCGCTGCTCATCCGCGACAAAGCCGGCCGCGTTTATCCATCGCAGGTGAAACGCGTGGCGCCCGACTTCTTCTTCCATCCGCAGGTCTATCGCGGCGATGGCGAAGTGATGAAACTGCCCGACGGCGACTACGACATCACCTTCGCCCGCGGCCCGGAATCGCTGCCCGAACGGCGGTCCGTGAAAGTGGACGCCAGCACCGAGGCGGTCCGCTTTCAGGTGAAACGCTGGATCGATCCCGCACAGCTTGGCTGGTGGAGCGGCGACCACCACATTCACGCCGCAGGCTGCGCGCATTACTCCGTGCCGACGATGGGCGTGCATGCGCCGGATATGGCCCGGCATTGTCAGGGCGAGGATTTGAAGATCGGCGCGAATCTCACGTGGGGACCGTGCTTCGATTATCAAAAGCAGTTCTTCACGGGCGCGGAAGACAAGGCATCTCAATACCCCTTCCTGCTCCGCTACGACGTGGAGGTCAGCGGATTCGGCTCGCACAAAAGCGGCCATCTTTGCCTGCTCAAACTCCAGGAGCAGATGTATCCCGGCGGCGATTCGACCGCGCACTGGCCGACGCTCTGCCTGAACACCCTCAAGTGGGCGAAGAAACAGGGAGCGCTCTGCGGTCCGGCGCACAGCGGCTGGGGCCTCGAACCGACTTCCGACCGCGGCCTCTTGCCGAACTTCAGCATCCCGCCCTTCAACGGCATCGGCGCAAACGAATACATCGTCGACGTCACGCACGAAGTCCCCGGCCCGGATGGCAAGCTCGTGCCGGCGGTCGATTTTCTTTCGATGGTGGACACGCCGCACACCTGGGAGCTGAACATCTGGTATCACACGCTCAACGCCGGTTTCCGCACCCGGGTCAGCGGCGAAACGGATTTTCCGTGCATCTACGGCGAGCGCGTCGGCCTCGGGCGCGCCTACGTGAAACTCGACGGCAAACTCAGCTACGACGCCTGGTGCGAAGGCATCCGCGCCGGCCGCGCCTACGTGAGCGACGGTCGCAGCCACCTGATCGACTTCAAGGCCAACGACGTCCGTCTCGGTGAAAACGGCAGCGAACTCCGCCTGGCGAAGCCCGGCACCATCAAGGTGACCGCTCGCGTGGCCGCGCGCCTCGACGACCAGCCGCATCCCGAGATCCGCAACCTCGATGCGGGCAAAAAACCGTTCTGGGACATCGAGCGTGCGCGCATCGGAGATACGCGGGAAGTGCCCGTCGAAGTGATCGTCAATGGCGAGTCCGTCGCCCGGCAGAACATAGTCGCAGACGGCGAAC
>JAYTDO010000525.1:0-2944 GCA_043735935.1 Chthoniobacteraceae bacterium | reverse complement strand
GACATGGCCGTGACCCCCGCCGTCTTTTTCAAATTCGGCCGCAAAGCCGCCGAGGAATACGTGGCCCGCGAGGAAGTCGATCCCCTCGACGCGATTGAGGCGGCTCCAGTATCCGCCCCGCGCTCACCTGGCGGCGAAACAGCAGCCGCCGGAAATGGGGAAAAAGAGTTTGCGGGATCGGCGAAGGATCGTCGTTGAAGCACATAAAGTCATGAATCCGCCAGTGCCTAAATCGACTGACTCGTGACCCAAAATTCTCTTCAGCGGCGCATTCCGCGTCTCCTGTCGGAACCAAACAAAACCAACAAACAAACCTCATGAAACTAAACCGCACTCTCGTCCTCGGCGCTTCCGTCGTGGCCTTCGCCTTCACCGGCATCCTCACTCAGACACTCAGCGCCGACGAAAAGAAACACGGCGAGCACGCCGCCGCCGTCATTCCCGCCACTGCGGAAGCCATCGTTGCTGAAATCCACAAGCATCACGAAGCCATCACCGCCTTAGTGAAGGCCAAGACCCTCAAGCCAATCCACGAGGAAGCGGAACCGATCATGGCTCTGGCCAAGGCGCTGCCGGATAAGGTGGACGCCGATAAGAAAGCCCGCGTCCAGGGTGCGGCCAATAACGTCGCCAAGGCCGCGGACGGTGTGCATGACGCGTCGGACGGCGGCGACCAGGCCAAGACGGAAACGGCGCTCAAGAAACTCGACGGCGCGATCACCCAGCTCGAGAAAGCGGCCAAGTAATCCCGCCCATTCCCAGCAACCCCAGCGATGGGCGGGAAGCGCGCCGTGCGCGGCTTCCTGCCTATCCGCCGGGCAGGGTATCTGCGTCCGACAGCCCGTTGGCTGCCGTAAATTCAAAGCTCAAGACTTTCACCGAAATGCGCTCCAGCCCGACTACCTTCATCGCGAAATGCACCGCACTCCTCGCGGTGTTCGCGTGGTTTGTGGCGAGCAATCACTGCGCGCTTTCTGCGCTGGTCGAGCGACTCGCCGACAGCCCCGCTCCGGCGATGGAATGCAAGAACTGCCCGGCGAAAAGCGGCGACAGCAAACCGTCGGGCGAGATGCCCGGGTGTTGCAAAGGCATCAAGGCCACGCCTTCGACTCCGGGGTTGGCGGATTTTGACGCGGCACTCTGCGGGAAGATTCTCTGCGTCTGGGAGAAGCTGATGCAGTCGGTGGTCACACCGCCTTTGCCCGTCAGTATCGCGGGCACAGGACCGCCGCGAAGCGTTTCATTCGCCGAGGCTGTGCTTTCGCGCAGCTTTCAGAACCACGCCCCGCCGGTTCTAGGTTAAGCGACCGCTTTCGCGGCCCACGCGGGCCGCGAGTCGCTTCCTTTCGCGTTTGGCCCTCGCGCCAGACCACTGCTCGCGCTCGCACTTTTCGCCGAGCCGGGCGCTTCACCACGCAACCCATTTCAACTTGTTCACTTCTGCAATTCACCCGCTTCACCAAAACCGAAATCAATCACTCGATTAACATGACTAAATCCTCACTGCTTCACTACTCCATCCCTCTAGCGCTGGCGTTCGCCAGCTTCACCCCCATTACATCGTTCGCACACGAGGACGACGATAAGGCGAAGGCTGCCAAAGCGACCAAAGCCACCGAACATCACGGAGCCGGTCCGGCCACCGTCAAAGTCGAATTCGTTCCGCCGGCCTCGCCATTCACGGCAGGCGCGGAAACACCGGCGCTGATCCGACTCAGCGACGCGAAGGGAAAACCCGTCACCTTCAAGCAACTGGAACTGGCCCACACCAAGAAGATCCATCTGCTCATCATCGACGAAGGACTCACGGACTATCACCACGAGCATCCCGTCCCGACGAGGAACGCGGGCGAATACACATTCACTTTCAAGCCAGCGAAGGGCGGCACCTACACGGTCTTCGCCGACCTTCTGCCGACAGCTACCGGCAAACAGGAATACGCCAGGACAGATGTGGCGGTCGCAGGCAGTGCCGCCGCGCTTGATCAATCGGCGGGCCGCGTGGCGACGGTGGACGGCTACAAGTTTGAGCTGACTCCCGAGGGCGACGGCACGCTCCGCGTCGGTGAGGCCATGATGGCGAAAGTAAAAGTCACGAAGCCCGACGGCCAGCCCGCGAACAACCTAGAGCCAGTGATGGGCGCCTTCGCTCACGGCGTCGGCTTCCCGGCGGATCGCAGCGGCGTGGTGCATGTGCATCCGATGGGCAAGGAGCCCGAGAAAGCCAGCGAGCGCGGCGGCCCCGACCTCAGCTTTCACATCGTGCCGGAACACGCGGGCTACATGAAATTCTACGTGCAGGTGCAAATCGACGGGCGCGACCGTTTCGCCGGCTTCGGCTTCAATGTGGAGAAAGCCGTGGAAGTCGCCGAGAGCGCGGCCCCGGCGAGCGAGGCCACGCTCACGCCGGCGCAGAAGCAGTTCCTCACGCAGTATGAAGCCGTCCGCGCCGCGCTCGCCGCCGATGATTTCGCCGCCGCGAAGAAAGCCACTGCCGTGCTTGCCGCAGACAAGACAAACGCCGCGCAGGGCGCTGCCGACATCGCGAAAAGCGGCTCGATCAAAGACGCCCGCGATGCGTTCAAAAAACTGAGCGCACATGCGGCGATGGTTGCCGCGCAGCAGCCGGGTTACTTCGTTATGGCGTGCCCGATGGTGCCGGAAGGCACTTGGGAGCAGCTCACAAAGAAAGTCGAAAACCCCTACATGGGCGCGGCCATGCTCGGCTGCGGCGCGATCAAAAAGTAATCCACCGGAAGGCCAGCAGGCAAAAGGTGCGTATGAAGGACCAGCCGCATTCCGTTTCCACCACCATCATGCTGGCCCTCGCGGCAGGCATTGTGGGTGGAGGCGCGGTGTGGCTGGTCATGCGATCCGATGCGCCGCCATCGCCGCCCGCTGCAACCGAGCGTGCGGATGCTCCGCCGAGCGTTGAGCATCTGCG
>JAYTDO010000524.1:0-8109 GCA_043735935.1 Chthoniobacteraceae bacterium | reverse complement strand
TCATCGCGTGTTCCGCCCTGGCCGTTTGCTTCACCGCGTTCTCAGCTCGTTTGGTCCACCTCCAGGTGACCATGCACGAAGTTTACGCGGCGAAAGCCGCGGGACAAAACACGCGCAAAATCCCCACCTCCGCGCGGCGCGGCGCCATCACCGACATCCGTGGAGAATCGCTTGCCCAAAACGAGCCGGTCAAAAAGGTGATCGCCGACGCTTCGCTGATCAAAGACCAGGCGGCATTTGCGGCGCTGCTGGCGGGTCCGTTGGAGATGCCGGTCGACAAAATTCGCGAAAAGCTGGGGCGCACCATCTACTCGAAAACGGAAAAAAAGAATGTCCCGCTCCGGTACATCGTCCTGAAAAAAGAGGTCTCGGAAGCCAACGCCCGCACGATCGCGGGAATTGTCGCTTCGGCAAAGAGGGAGTCCATCGTGAGCAACGTCGAGGCGATCGTATTTGATCAGGATTCGGTGCGAACTTATCCGAACGGTTCCATGCTGTGCCACGTGGTCGGCTACATCAACGATCAGGGGGCCGGGATGGACGGCATCGAGCGCTCAATGAACCAATACCTGGAGGGTCACGACGGTTACCGCTTCATCGAACGGGATCGGACGGGCAAGGAGATCGTGCCATATCGCGGCCAGGAACGAGCCCCGCGCGACGGTGCGAAGGTCCGGTTAACGATCGACATGGGGCTCCAGCAAATCGTCGAAAACGAAATCGACGCGGCAATGAGGCAGTTCAAGCCGAAGAGTGCCACCATCATCTTGATGAACCCGAAGACCGGGGAAATCATGGCCCTCGCGAACCGGCCCCATTACGATTTGAACAGGCAGGACGAGGTGCCTGAAAGCTATCGCAAGAACATCGCCATCATGGATCAAGTCGAGCCGGGGTCGACGTTCAAAATCGTCACCGCCGCTGCCGCGCTCAGCGAACGAATCGTTCATCCAGACACCGAGATATTCTGCGAAAACGGCTACTGGTCATGGTGCAAGCTGCACGATCACCATCCTTACGCGGATCTCAGCGTCGCCAACATCCTCGTCAAATCGAGCAACATCGGAGTCGCAAAACTCGGCATCCAATTGGGAGATGCGAAGTTCTACGAATACGTTCGCAAATTCGGTTTCGGCGAAAAGACCACGGTCAACCTGCCGGGCGAAATCCGCGGCAAAGTCGCGCCGCCTTATGACTGGGATAAAATCTCGCTGACGCGGATGACGATGGGGCAAGCGGTCGCGGCGACGCCGCTCCAAGTCGTCGCGGCGATGGCGGCGATCGCCAACGGTGGAACGCTCATGATCCCTCAGATCGTCCATGATGTCGTCGACCCGGAAGGGACGACGATCGCCCAATATCCACCGCGCGAAATCCGTCGGGTCGTTTCTCAGAAGGCGACCGAGCAAGTGCGCGAGGCGCTCATTCAAGTGACGGGACCGAAAGGCACTGCGGCCCTTGCAAAAGTGGCCGGATTCAAGGTCGCTGGAAAGACGGGCACGGCCCAAAAGCCTGACGAGCACGGGAAGATGACACACGAAAAATACATCGTTTCCTTCGCGGGGTATATGCCTGCGGAAGACCCCGCGTTTGTCGCGCTGGTGATGCTCGATGAAGCGCAGACGAAGCACGGCGAAAACTACGGCGGCCTTGTTGCCGCGCCCATCTTTTCACGGGTTGCCGAAAAGGCGGCCCGATACTTGAACCTGCAACCGACGGAAGACGAGGTGGCGGCCAACTCCATCATTACCAAGAACGACCGCGCGGGTAACGCGCGCGATCAATAATGAAACTGGAAAGCCTACTTCAATCCGTGGCGACCGTGAGCGTTGCCGGACCACTTGATCGCGAGATCAAGTCCGTGTGTTACGATTCGCGACGGGTGCAGCCGGGCGCGCTGTTTGTCGCGATGAAAGGAGAGAAAAGCGATGGCTCGGCTTTCGTCTCCCAGGCGCTGGACAACGGGGCGGTGGCGATCGTTTCCGATCAGCCCGACACTCAAGCCCGCGCGACGACGATTCTCGTGAAAGAGCCGCGTTTGGCGCTCGCGGACATTGCGGCGAATTTTTACCAAAACCCGTCGAAGGCTCTCAAAGTGGCCGGAATTACCGGTACCAATGGAAAGACGACTACGGCGTTTTTGCTAAAGCACATTTGCACTCGCGCGATGCATCGTTGCGGGCTCATCGGCACGGTTCGTTACGAGGTGGGTGATCGGATCCTTCCCGCAGCGCGAACGACGCCGGAATCATTGGAGGTGCAGGAACTCCTGTGGCAAATGCGCTCCGCCGGCAGCAAGGCTGCGGTGATGGAAGTCAGTTCGCATGCGCTCATGCAATCCCGCGTCCGGAACGTGGAATTTGACGCCGCGATCTTTACGAACCTCACCCAGGATCACCTCGATTTTCACCGAACGATGGAGGCCTACGCCGACGCAAAAGCGCGGCTCTTCACCGGCCTCCTCGATCAGCGGAAAAAGGGAAAGGCGATCATCAACCTCGATGACCGTATCGGCGCTCAGTTCGCGACGCGATTCTCGCGCGATATGCCCGTCGTCACGTACGGCTGCGGCGTGCGCGCGGACTTCAGGGCGAGCAACACGCGGATCGATCTTAATGGCACGAGCTATCAACTCGACGCGCAGGGCCGGAGCTACCTCGTTCGTCTTCCCCTGATCGGCCAGTTCAATGTCTACAATTCGCTCGCGGCGATCGCCGGCGCGAGTGCGATGGGCGTCGACATCCGGGCGGCCGTGCTCGCTCTTGCGGACAGCCCGCATGTCCCAGGGCGTCTCGAGGCGGTGCCAGGCCAGCGGCAGTTTCGCGTCTTTGTCGACTACGCGCACACCGACGACGCGTTGTTGAACGTCATCAAGACCTGTCGGGAACTCAATCCCGGGCGGATCATCGTCGTGTTCGGGTGCGGAGGGAGCCGTGATCGCGGAAAGCGCGCGCGGATGGGGGCGGTCGTCGAGCAGTTTGCCGATCACGCGATTGTCACAAGCGATAATCCCCGCAGTGAGGATCCGATGGCGATAATCGAAGACATCAAGGCCGGCATGCCGCGCGGCAGATACGAGGTCATCGTCGACCGGAAAGAAGCAATTTTCAGATCCATCGCCATGGCGGCGCCGCGCGATATCATCCTCATCGCCGGAAAGGGCCACGAGACCTATCAGGAATTTGCCGATCACATCGTCCCGTTTGACGATGTGGCAGTCGCCGCGCAAGCGCTCGAGGGGAAGCGCATCGAACTGTGAACATGGAGCGCACCGACATAAAAACAATCGCCCGTTGGGCGCACGGTTCCGTCGTCGGCGGAGATCCCGCCGTGGCCGTTGAGACGATCTGTACCGACTCGCGGGCGCTGAAGAGTGCTGATCTCTTTCTGGCATTGCGGGGTGAAAATTTCGACGGCCACGCGTTTCTCAGCGAGGCGGCGAAACGCGGCGCGATGGGTGCGATCGTGGACGCGGTGCCATGCGATTTGCCGGAAGGCTTTGTCGTGATCGAAGTTAAGGACACGCTCCGCGCGCTTCAAGAGGTCGCCGCACAGTACCGGCGCTCGCTGCCGATGCAGGTCGTCGGCATCACTGGCAGTAATGGGAAAACGAGCACGAAGGATCTCACCGGCGCTGTCCTCGAGCAGCATTTTCAAGTCACCAAGACGGTCGGGAATCTGAACAACCACATCGGATTGCCGTTGACGCTCCTTCGATCGCGCGCGAGCGACCAGATTGGCGTTTTTGAGATGGGCATGAATCACCCCAATGAGATCGCGCCCCTGGCCGCCATCTCCGCGCCGGACGTGGCCATCATCACGAACATCGGCCTCGCGCACATTGAATTCATGGGGAGCCGCGAGGCGATCGCGCTGGAAAAAGGCATGCTGGCCGAGGCGCTGCAGCCGAGCGGAACGGTGATCTTGAACGCGGACGATGAGTTTTCAAAAGGCATCGCGGCGAGGACGAAAGCCGATGCAATCTATTGCGGCATCGACGCCGGCGACATCCGAGCCACAGACATCCGGCAGGATTTTGCCGGCATGAAATTCCGGATCTGCGCTGACGATCGAAGCGTCGAGGCCGAATTGCCTGTGCCCGGAATGCACATGGTCCGCAACGCGTTGCTCGCAGTCGCTGCGGGGCGTGTGTTCGGCCTGTCGCTGGAGGAGTGCGCTGAGGGTTTGCGGAAATTGCAGCTGACCAAGGGGCGGCTCGAACAGAAAATCATCAACGGCGTCCAGGTGCTCGACGACACATATAACGCCAATCCGGATTCGGTGAGCGCGGCGTTGTGCACGCTTGCGGAAATGCCTGCCCTCGGTCGCCGGATCGCCGTGCTGGGTCGCATGGGCGAGCTCGGCGTGCAATCCGAGTCTGGTCATCGTCTCGTTGGCGAAGTCGCTGCGCGCCTCGGCATCGATTGCGTAATCGCAGTCGGCGACGAGCCCGCGTGGACGGCGGACGAGGCGCGGAATGCCGGAGTCGAAAAGGTATTCAAATTTGCCACCGCTGAAGAGGCGATCGGCGCTCTGCGTAACATTGCGAAGCCCGGTGACGTCGTTCTCGTCAAGGGCAGTCGCTCATCCCGGATGGAGCGCATCGTGGAGGGATTGCAGGCACCATGATGTATTACCTACATCAACTCAGTAACAATGCGGGGCCCGACTTTTTGCGGGCGTTCAATGTATTTCAGTACATTACGTTTCGCGCCGTCGGCGCGACCGTCACGGCATTCCTTCTGTCCCTCATCTTCGGCAACTGGGTGATCCGCAAGCTGATCTCATTGAAAGTCGGCCAGCCGATCCGTACGAAAGAAGAAGTAAACCATCTGTTCGAGCTGCACGGGCGAAAAGCCGGTACTCCCACGATGGGAGGGATCATGCTCATCGGCGCCGTGATCATTTCCACCCTCCTATGGGCGCGCCCGGACAACAGCGCCGTCTGGCTTCTCCTCCTCGTGCTCGTCGGCTGCGGCGGCCTTGGATTTTGGGATGACTATTTGAAGGTCGCGAAAAAAAACGCGGCGGGTGTGAGCGAGCGGACGAAAATCGTCGTGCAACTGCTCATCGCAGCACTCGTCACCGCGTTTTTCCTGCTCAATCCCGCGATCGAGATTCAAGCCCGCTCGTTATACGTCCCATTCTACAAGGCTCCGATCATTGCAAACCTCGGCTGGTTTACCTTCTTCTTCTTCGCCCTCGTGATCCTTGGCGCGTCGAACGCGGTGAACCTGACCGACGGTCTGGACGGTCTCGCCGCGGGCTGCACGGTCACGACTTCATTTGCGTACGCGGTATTTGCGTATGCCGCTGGAAACGTAAAGATCGCGTCTTACCTGCAGATTCCATTTTATCCGTTTGCCGGAGAACTGACGGTGATCTGCATGGCATTGGTGGGGGCATCGTTCGGGTTTCTGTGGTTCAATTGCCACCCGGCAAAAGTTTTCATGGGAGACACTGGTTCGCTCGCAATCGGAGGCACGCTCGGCGGCGTGGCGATCTGTTGCAAACAAGAGCTGCTCTTGATCGTGGTTGGCGGAGTCTTCGTCCTCGAAGCCGCCTCGGTGCTAATTCAGCGTTCGTGGTTCAAGATCACGAAAAAGCGCTTCGGTGAGGGCCGCCGCGTATTTCGGATGGCACCGCTCCATCATCATTTCGAGCTCCTCGGATGGAAGGAAACCACTGTCGTGGCGCGCTTCTGGATCATCTCCACGATGTGCGCCTTCCTCGGCCTCGCCACCCTCAAACTTCGTTGAATGTGTCTTACGCGAACAAACGAATCGCCGTTCTCGGCGCTGGCGAAAGCGGCGAAGCCGCTGCTGTTTTGCTGGCAGGGGAGGGCGCCGTGGTAACCGTGCTCGACTCCGCGGAGGAGAACAAACTTCGAAAGAAAATCGACGCGCTCGGATTGCGCGGCATTCGTGTTCTGGCGGGCCTCGCGGCAACGCAGGAACCGGAAAACTATGACTTCGCGGTTCTCAGTCCGGGAATCGATCCGACCGTTCCGTTGGTGCAGAGTTTTCTTCGAAAGCGGATCGAAATGATCGGCGAACTCGAACTGGCATATGAGATGTGCAAATGTCCGATCGCGGGCATCACCGGCACCAACGGAAAAACGACGACGACGCAACTCGTCGAGAAGATGCTCAATGCCTGCGGCGTGAAGACGGTCGCCGCCGGGAATATCGGGCCCGCCTTTTCTGCCCGCGTCAAACAAAGCGCGGAGCTTGATTTGATGACGCTGGAGGTCAGTTCCTTTCAATTGGAGACGATCCGTCGCTTCCGTTGTCAGATTGCCGTCTGGCTGGGCTTCGCAGCCGACCATCTCGATCGGTATCCATCGATGGATGAGTACTATCAGGCGAAGATCCGGATCTTTGAAAACCAGACTGGCGACGATTGGGCGATCGTCAACGCGCTGAGCCCGCTTCCGCCGCTGCGCGCGCGAAAAATCACCTTCAGCGCCTTCTCGTGCGGATCCGATTTTGAATTGCGAGATGGCGTTATCCATTTCCGAAACGAGCCGGTCCTGAAAATGAGCGAAACGCGGCTTCGGGGAGCCCACAACGCCGAAAACCTGATGGCTGCAATGGGCGTCGGAGTGGTTCGCGGATTGAGTTTCGCTGCGATGCGAGGTCCGTTATGCGAATACGAGCCGCTGCCGCATCGGTGCGAGCCGGTTCGGACGATTGACGGCGTGGAATGGATCAATGATTCCAAGGGAACGAATCCCGATTCCGTGGCGAAAGCCCTGCTGTCGGAGAGTCGTCCGGTGGTCCTTATCGCGGGAGGCAAGGACAAGGGTTTTGAATACGAATCACTCACCGATCTCGTCGTGAAGAAGTGCCGCGCCATCGTCGCGATGGGGGAGATGGCCGACCGTATCGAATCGATCTGGAAATCGCGGCTGCCGGTTCAAAACGCCGGAGCATCCCTCGAGCGAGCGGTCGACTTAGCACGCTCGACCGCGAGGTCGGGTGACATCGTCCTCTTCAGCCCGGGAACGTCTTCCTTCGACATGTTTACGAACTACGCCGACCGCGGGAATCAATTCCGTGCGCTCGTGCACGCCATGAAACCACACACGCCATGAAAATGCCCAAACTGCCAAAGATCGCGTTCCCGCGTCGCCAGAAAAAACTTCAGGTTAGCACCGTCGCACCGCGCCGTGCCGCGCCAGCGGACAACTATTACGGCGAGGAGCCGAAGACGAATTTATCGAGCGCCTTCGTCGTGGTGCTGATTCTGCACGTCGTCGCCGTTGGTGGTATTTACGCGTTTAACAGCATCAAAGCTGCGCGCGCACCGATCCCTCCGGTCGCGACGACGACCCCAAGTGTTCCGCCGGCGCTTGCTAAAACGGTGCCGGTCGCGCCTCCGCCGCTGCCGGCAGTCGCCGCACCAGCGACCGGTCCGACCCAAGTGGCGTCGCTGTTTTCGCCGATATCGAAGAATCGCGTCCATCAGGTGAAATCCGGCGACAACCTGACCCGGATCGCTGGTCAATATAATGTGACGGTTGCAGACCTTGAGGAGGCCAACGGAATCAAAAACGCTAACGAATTGAGAGTTGGGCAGACGCTCACCATCCCGGTAGCGAAACCGGCGACGAAAGCGACGCCGATCGTCGCGCCGGATCCCAGGAAGGCCGCCTTCCTCGCTGCTGCCGCGAATGCGACACCCGAGGTGACAGCGACGTCGAAAGGCGGCTCGAAAACCTACACCGTGGTGAAGGGCGACACTGCGACGTCGATCGCGCAGCGCTTTGGCACGACGCCGACGGCGCTTCTGAAGCTGAACAAGATCGATGACCCCAAGAAGATGCAACTCGGCCAAACGTTGATCCTGCCTCCGAAGAAATCCAACTAGCCGTTCGCCGGTCCGCGCCACATGCATCGCAAAAGCGCCATTTGTCTCGTCCTCGCCGTCGTCGTCCTCATCGTCATCGGCTGTGTGATGCTTTTCAGCACGAGCACGTTTGCTCAGGAGCACCGGAGCGATCCGAACTATTTCATCAAGCGCCAGTTCATGTGGTTGGCTGTCGGATTCGTGGCGTGCTTGATCGCGGTGAATATGGACTACCACCTTTGGGGGCGCGTGGCGTGG
>JAYTDO010000523.1:0-1778 GCA_043735935.1 Chthoniobacteraceae bacterium | reverse complement strand
CGGGTTCTCGCTCATCGATCTCGAGCGCATCTGGTGGCGGCGGGCGAAAGTGCCGCCCGCCATCTCCACCCGCGGTCAGATCATCTGGGCGAACGCCCTTTATCTGCGCGACCCGTGGGACACCGGCGATTTCAGCCGCGAGAAGCTCGGCAAGATCGCCATCATCCTCTGCGCCTACCGGCTCTTTGACATCGTCCATGAGTTGCTCCGGCTCGGCGTCGAGAAAGGCACCGTCCGCGCGGAGGAACTGGCGGAAGTCGCCGACTGGATGGCCTCGCTCTCCTACGCCCGCAGCCCGCTGTGGCGTTTCATCGCCCGGCTCCCGCACTTCCCATTCAAGCGCCGGATCACGCGCTTCTTCGGCATGGTCGCCCGCAGTCTCCACGCCGACACCTACGGCGAAGGCGTCGGCGTGGACGCGCTCGCGTGGGAGCGGAAATGGGAGTGGATGTGACGCCGCCCGCCCAATGAAGCCCGCCTGAACCGAAAAGCCATGACCAAGAAAGAACTCCTGTCGAACGCCTGCTATCCGCTGGTGGCGCTGGCGGCCTGGATCGTTCGCCTCCTACCGCCAAAGGCGGAGGTGTTGTTCCTAAACGCCATCCGCATTCTTTTCAATCCCAACACCAGCGACATCCTCTTCGAGGGCGCACTGTGCCGCTTCCTCAAGCCACGCGGAGCGTGGGTCAGCGTCCAGTCTCTGCTCATGCACCAATGGGTAGACGCGAAGGTGGAACTTGATCTCGGCGATTACATCCAGCGCGCCTACTACCTCCACGGCTACCCGGATTTCATGCCCGACCTCCTTCGGTTCTGCGACGCCGACACGCACTTTTTCGACATCGGCGCGAATGTCGGCCTCATCTCGCTGGGCATCGCCACCGTCACACCGCAGGAAAACATCCACGCCTTCGAGCCGGTGCCCGCGACCTTTGAGCGACTGCGGCACAACCTCGCAGCGAGTTTTCCACGGATCGAATGCCACCGCGCCGCCGTCTCCGACGCGAACGGCGAGATCAACCTCGCCATCATCGACATCGACTCCGGCTCCTCGACCGTCCAGGGCGACTACCTCGTGGACCGCCTCAAGGCCAACCGCACCGAGGCGAAAATGCGCCATGAATCCTGCCCGACCGTCACGTTCGACTCCGTGTGGTCGCGGGTCGCGTCGGGAAAGAGCGGCGGGAAAGTGGCGATCAAGATCGATGTCGAGGGCCACGAGCTTTCGGTGCTCCGCGGGATGGGAGAATTCCTCGGTAGCAGCCGAATGCCGGTGCTGATTGTTTGCGAGACCCATCTTGCCAATCTCCCCGAACTGCGTGGCATGCTGGAGTCGCACGGTTTCCAACTGCGCAGTCCGCCAGCCGAGATTCTGGCAGACCCCGGACTCTTCGGAAGCGCCAAAGATCTCATCTTTCACCGAGACCCGCTCCCCAGATTACCAAATCTCAAGCCAGTCTGAGCAGTGGTTTTTGGCGCTACTAAACGAAGATGAAGCTGGAGCCACTGCACCCCGTTCAGATTCAGAGATTCCGCCAGATGACGCCCATCGAGAAGTGGGATGTCGCGCTGGGGTTGCTCCGCACGGCTCGGGAGACGCGGCGCGCAGGGCTGCGCCGAAGGAATCCCAACCTGACCGAAACCGAGATCGAACGGGCTCTCGCGAAGGAGCTGAGCTGTGCCCGAACCTGACCTGCTCCAGATTTTTGCGAGGCCGGTCCACGATGCTGGAATTCCCTACCTCGTGGCGGGCTCCGTTGGGGCGATGCTCTATTCCG
>JAYTDO010000522.1:0-15987 GCA_043735935.1 Chthoniobacteraceae bacterium | reverse complement strand
AGACCAGCTACCCGTCATAGCCTTGGTGAGCCGTTACCTCACCAACTAGCTGATAGGCCGCGGGCTCATCAAGAAGCGCCAGGTTGCCCCGGCTTTGGTATCGCGAGGATGCCCTCACTAACCACATGCGGTATTAATTCGCCTTTCGGCGAGCTATCCCCCACTTCTCGGCAGATTGCCCACGTGTTATGCACCCTTGCGCCACTAGACATAGCCTATATTGCTACAGACGATATCCCGTTCGACTTGCATGTCTTATCCACGCCGCCAGCGTTCGTTCTGAGCCAGAATCAAACTCTCCGTGAAAAGTTTGCACCTTACTGCTATAGTGAAGGTGATTTCTGACCGTTCATAGCCTGCCGCAGTTTTTAGCCGCAGCAGGGTTTGTCCGATCTAATAAGTATTAAAACAAAGACCTGACGTATAACGCACAATTCAATTTTTGCTTTTTCGCCCCAACGATGCGTTGGGGCTATTTGACCATTCTAAATCGCGAATTATGCGACCCGCTTTTTTTAGCGGGTCTGATTTCGGGAATCTTAGAATCAGATTTTCAAGGAACTGAACACATTCTGCTCGGCTTACTTTTGCTACTTGCTCTAGCGCTCGTGATCACACGTGGTGTGACTTTTGATCGGCCTAGCGTGAGCGATTTTATTGTCGAGTGAACAATGAACTGGCTGCTTTTTACGCAGATCCCGCTTTCTTGCGGGGCGTTGAAGTTATCGGAGTTTGGTTCACCGTCAACAAGAAGTTTTGTTTTTTTGAAACTCACTTTCGCTGTCAGCTGCCCCGAACTTCGGAAACTTGCGCCATCGCTTGTTTGCGGATGCGGAGAATAGAGAGGTTAAGTATCGCATCAAGGGAAAGTTTTAAAAAAATGCGTTTTGTTGCCTGCGGGTGGTCCGTCGGCTTCTAACGGAGTTGGATTCGGGACCTCTGATGTTGCTCCGAGATGCGCTCATTGCCTTCATCGTGCGGAGTTTGGTCGACAAGGTGGTGATTAGCGCATCGTCTCACGGGAGTGGCCGGTCGCTGTGGTTCACTTCCGATGCAGTTTTCGCCGATGCATCTTTTTGGCTCCTGCTACCGCAGGTTTCTGAAGACTCCGGGGCTGGGGTCGCTCAGTCTGGGCCTGCTCCTCAAAAGTTCGTCCAGGCACGATGAGAGTCGTGGCGAGAGAGCGCCGGCGAACTGTCCAGATGAAACGCAAACGACACACACCCGAAAAGATCATCAAGGGGCTGCGCGAGACGGCCACGTTGCTGGCGGGAGGCCCGAGCGTGGAGGCCGTGCGCACGAAGCTGGAAGTCAGCCCGCCGACCTACCACCGATTGCGGCAGGAATACGGCGGAGCCGAGGAGGAGACGGTCAATCGGTTGAAGGCGCTGAAATGGGAAAGCACGCAGCTCAAAATGATGGTGGCCGATCTCTCGCTGGACAAGGCGATGCTGAAGGATCTCATGAAGGGAGCCGAGCGGAGCGAGACAGCCTGCTGTAGGCAGCCCGAAGGGCAGTGCCGGAGGGCGCCGGCAACGTGGTAGGCCCGGCAAGCAAACGCGAAGCAGGTGCAATGGCTCTGACGGCAGGGAGGCTTTGAAAGTGCCGCGCCGGCAGCGTAAGCGCCAGCGTCTCGGCAACAGCGAAGGCGGTACGCAGCGACTGCGGGCGGCGCTGATCAAGCATGTGTGGAACTACGATTTTGGCTTTGACCACACCGAAGACGGGCGGCGGCTCAAATGGCTGCCGATCTGCGACGAGTTCAGCCGGGAACTGGTCGCGCTGGAGGTCGAACGGCGGATGGGGGCCCGGGACGTGATCCGCATCCTGGACGAGGCCGTCATCGCCCAGGGGAGTGCGCCGGAGTTCATCCGCAGCGACAACGGGCCTGAGTTCGTCGCCGTGGCCGTGCAGGACTGGATCCGCGCGGCGCTGGTTCAAAGGGATCTACATCAAGCCCGGCAGCCCACGGCAAAACACCTGCAACGAGAGCTTCACAGCCGTTTCCGGGACGAGTTCCTCAAGCGGGAAGCCTTCGCCTCCGTGCTCGAAGCAAAAGTGCTCGGCAACAATACCGCCAACGGCACAACCAAGACCGTCCGCACTCATCATTGAACTACCAGAGGCCGCTGGAGTTCGCGCAGCGCAGCCGCAAGGCTGCGCTCTTCCCGCCGACGCGATCACCAACAACCAAAATCCAAAAATCCACGAAAAACTCTCATTGCAGGTGGATCAAAATCCGGGAGCAGGCCATCCCGACCGGACGAAACGCTCGTTGTCTTTCGTAAAGGCTGAGATCGCTCGCGGTCCGTTTCCAACGGTGGACGCGGGTTTCGCAACGTTACGGACACTGCTCACGACGATCCCACGCCTCCGCTTTGAAGCGCGCCAGCGGAATCGAATGCGACGCCGGTCTGGTTCCCGTTTACTGCCAAAACCAATGCGATGTCCGACGAAGCGATCCGACCCGCGCCGCGCTAAGTGATTTTCAGGCCCATTTCCATACGTAAGTGCTTCACTGCTCAAACAAGCGCAGCGCCGACTCCGGCACCGGGAGTCTGTTTATGCGTAACCCCTCGATCCCGTGATATTCCTACAAGACCTCAATCTGATCAGCGGGGAGCAGCTTCGGATCGAGGGTGGGATCTTTTTTCAGCTTCTTGATGCTGAATTGGTTGACCTTTGCGTTCCGGGTTAACGTCACCTTGTCCCCACCAAATTCTCCGACCCCGCCAGCAGTGCTTATCGCTGATAATAGCGTCAGATCCGCAGACCACGCCATCCGCTGAGGGCCGCGAACGTTACCGCCGACGGTCACGAATCGGGCGGAAGTCACAACATTGACGGTCGCGTTTGGCCACCGAAAAATCTTGTCGTCCACGAGTTTTTTCTCAATGGCTCGCTCAAGTTGGTTCGGCGTCAATCCCGCGGCTTGTACCCGACCGATCAATGGAAAACTGACGGTTCCGTCGGAGCCGACGTTATACGGCGCCCCGCCGAACTGACGTGAATCTTCCTCGGGCATCCCACTGAGACGCAGGTCGAAAAGGTCATTGGAACGAAGGAGAACGCTGCCGGCCTCCGGCAGCGCACCGGGAGACGCCGAAGATTTGGTCACCGCGATAGCCTTCGCCACTCGCGGTTCGGCTTGCCCGGTCACACACAGGGCGAAAGCGGCTAACACGCCGAAGTTAAACAATTTGAAGCGCATGGGGAAATTGGATCAGTAGTCTTCTCGCTCAGTCGATCGCGGACGCGCAGGCGTGGCGGCGCCGACCGCACTCGCGGTTTCTCGGCCGCCCGACTCTTTCTTCCGCGGAGCATAGTAGTCGTTGTACGAATTGTAGTAGGTGTATCCATCGTCGTGTTTGCTATCGACGTTGTTGAGGACCACCCCGATGAGCGTACCGCCAGATTGAATGACGGCCTGTTTCACGCGCTGGAGCATCGCGCGCGGGAAGCGCCGATGCTGAACGACCATGATCGTGACATCACACTCACTCGCGAGCACGGAGCCGTCGCTCACGCCGAGAATCGGCGGCGAATCGAAGAATACGAGGTCATACAGGCCCTTGGCTTTCGCGATGAGCTCGACCATTCGTTGGCTGTTGAGCACTCCGACGGAATCCCCCGGGAGCACGCCGCTCGGAATGAACGAGAGATTGTCGATCTTCGTCGTGCGGGTAATCTCTTCAAGGTCGGCCTTGCCCATGAGGTAGTCGGTAAGACCGATGTCGTTCGCGACGTCAAAGAAGCGATGCTGCGTCGGACGGCGTAAGTCGGCGTCGACCACGAGAACGTTGTAGCCGCCTTTGGCGCACGTGTAAGCGAGGTTGTTCAGTGTCGTCGATTTGCCTTCTCCGGGGCCACCGCTCACAAGCGTGAAAGTATTCGCGCCACGGTCCGGTTTGTTGAACTCCACGTTCGCCCGCAGGATTCGGTATGCCTCCGCGTCGGCTGTGTCGCCGCTGGTTTTGATGAGCGTGGAGACATCCTTCGGGATGACGGCGAGCACCGGGATTTGCAGGTGCCGTTCGACGTCGTCGAGTGTCTTTACGCTGGTGTCGAGGTATTCGATGAAGAAGGCGAGACCGACGCCCACCACGATGCCGACCAGAGCGGCGAGCGCCATGTAAGCGGGCACATTCGGCTTGGCAGGATAAAGGGAGGGCTCGGCTTTTTCCCAGATTTTTGCCGGGTCAAACGGACTGTTCTGATCGACGATCTCGGTCTGGTATTTTGTCTGCGTGATTTCGAAAATTCGCTTCGCCTGAAGATACCGGGTCTTCGCTTCGACGTAGTCGGCGTCCTTCTGCTTATTTTCGATTTGGCGCTTTTTGGCGTCTTCAAACGCGACTTCAAGCTCTGCCTTGACGCGCTCCGCGTAGGCGACCTTTGTCGCGTGATTCGCACGCACGCTGTTGAGTTGTTCGGCCAGTTGAGTCGCGAATCCTTCGCGCTGCGCACGGAGCGTTTTGAGGCGCGGATGACTGTCGCCGAGTCCGGTGTTGAAGAGCCGCATTTCTTCCGTGTTCAAGTCCTGAAGATTGGCGACCATTTTCTCCACCGTCGGATCCACGACGTTCAAAGTCCGGAGCGCTTCTTTGAGTTCCTCGGGCTTGAGCCGCATGATCTGCTCCATGTACCCGCGCAGCTTGGTCAGCTCGAGACGGGCTTCATTGAGCTGCGCCTCGATCGCGAGCAGGTTGCGCTCGTTGGTTCCCATCGTCGATCCGAAGTTCTCCGGCTCGGGATCGATGATGCCGTCGCGCTCACGGATCTTCGTGCGCTCGACATCGGCGTCCTCGACGCGCTTGCGCTGGGCCTCGACCTCGTCCCGCAGCTTTTCCAAGCCGGTAACGAGGTTCGATTTGATGTCGGCAAGACGCCGGCTTTTGTAAACCACCGCCAGCGTATTCGCGATGTTCGCCGCTTCCTGCGGGTCGCCACTGTAAACGCCGATCTCGATCAGGCTCGTATTCCGTACCTCGCGAGGTTCGATCATCCGTAGAAGCCGGAAATATACGGCCTGCTGCGGTAGCCGATGGGTGTCACTGGACCAAGCGTCGATCAGTTTTAAACTGTCGATGACCTCATACAAAATCTCCGTCTTTTGGAGGATCTGGAACTGCGTCGGGACAAACTGCGAATCGGACCCCATACGCGGCCCTCCGTCGAACACCTTCACCGTTCCGGCGTTATCCGGCCTCACTTCCATGACGACTTTCGAGAAATACTCGCGCGGCAAGAAATACGTGGTGACCCCGGCTGTGATCATCACAAGGAGAAACGCGAGCGCGATCAGCCCGGCGCGGACTTTGATGATGCGCCAGTAGTCGAGAAAATGGAGTTTTACCTCGTTTGCGTCGTTCATAAGAGATGGGGTCGGGGGAGAAACAGCGTGTATAAGTAGGCGCCGAGTCGACAATCCGCAACGGCGGAAAGCGCGAATTCGTCAGGGATTTCCGGAGGAAGCGCCATTAAAAGGTGTATTCCCCACCCAAAAAGACCCGACTGCGGTCGTAGTCCCGCTCACCCGAGGAGGAAAGCGACTTCGTGAACGAAAAACTCAGGTCCAGTTTGAAATCCCGCGAAAACCGGTATTGCAGGCTCATATTGGCGTCGACCGTGTTCTCCGTGACCTCGAGTTGGAGGGATTTATTCGTCGAGGTCCTCATCGATCCATTGAGCGCCGCCGTCCCGCTCAGCCGAGGGGTGATCGCTTTGAAATAGCTGATCGATGTCCGCAAACTCACCACTTCAGTACTCTGATCCGGCGGCTCCTCAAAACCGTACCGCGACGAAACCGCGACCTGGGAGGTGGGCGCGGGGTTATAAGTAAGCGACGCCTCGCCATACGGTGCCGAGGAACTCTTCCCCGTATCCGTGAAAGTCCGAATCGCCTCTCCAAGTCGCAAGGATCCCCGCAGTCGAGCCGTAAAAATCACCTCGGCCCCGATCAGCAACGTATTCGTCGACGAATCCCGACCCAGGACGGCTTGCGGCGCGTTCGGGTAGGTGATCATCGAGTGACGGACCTCACCGATGAGCGTGTAGCGCGGGCTCCAGAGATAACGCAGCTCCGTCCCCACGCCCGTCTCGAAACTGTCGCCGGTTTGCGACGCGCTCTCGACGAAGTTGCTCGCGTTCGCGGAAACACTCACCGTCGAAGTCAGACGCGGCGTCCAGCGATATGAAAGATTCAACCGAGCGAGCGAACTGAGGCTGTCGCCGGTCCCGGGCCGATCCGGCGTATTGATGCGCGTCAAGTCGGGCTGCGTCAGGTAAGCCGAATTCGCCGTCGCGGAGATCTGCAGCCGCGGCGTCAGCCGGTAAAGATACGACAGCGAAAACGATCCGCTAAACTCATCCTTCTTCGTCGGCGCCGGTCGATCCCAGTAGTAGTCTGCGCGCACATTCAGATCGAAGGTGAAAAGCGACCGGCGCGTGAACATCTGCGAATCAAAACTAAACTCCGCGCGCGACACTTGACTGCCCGTCCTCTTCTGCGGATCTGGCGCCTTGATCGTCTGAAAAACCGGGTCCACCGCCGGCGTCACCACCGGCACCAGCGTCGTCGTCGTCACCGGCCGGTAAAAGACGATCGGCCCGGCGAATGCCAGTTCATACGTCGTCGTCGTCACCGGCACGAGCGTCGTAAAAGCCTGCGTCCCGGGCGTCACCAAAAAAACGAAATCAGGTTGTTTGATCTGCTTCGACGGTGTGGTGAAAATGTTGTCGTCGAAGCCCTGCGAAACGCTCAACTGATAGCGGAAGCGCGGCCGCGCCAGGCGCCCCTCGCCACCCGTTAGCGTCGTCGATCCAGATCCGTAAAAACCAGGCAGCGTGTACGACGGCGGCGCCTCGGTCTTTGCACGACTCCCGCCCGTGCCCGCCGCCTCTTCACTCCCCGGCAGCGGTGCGGTCGGCGTCACAGGAGTGGTCTCCGTCCCACTCGTCCCACTTCCACTCCCAAAGGACGAACTCGCCCCGGTCCCCGACGTGCCCGTCCCTCCGGTCGACGGAGATTCGTACGCCGGTGTCGCCCCGCCGGTTGAGTCCGTAGCTCCCGGCGATGCGGGCGCGCTCGGCGTAGCGGGGCTGCTCGGCGCGCTCGGGATCGGCGCATTCGGCGACGCACCGTCGCCCTCCTGCCCGCGCAACGACCCAGTCCAGCAGCAGCCGGCCAGACAAAGCGTCACCCATTGCCGGTTGGAAATCATGAAGCGTTTGTGCGGACGGAGTAAAGTGGGTGCAACGGGGCTGACCGGCGAAAGGAGCATCCGATTAGCGGATGAGACACCCCCGCGCAACTGCTTTCCCGCCCGTCAATTCCACCGGGAAAAAAGAGAGCGGGTGAAGGGAATCGAACCCTCATGGCCAGCTTGGAAGGCTGGAGCTTTACCACTAAGCTACACCCGCAGAGGGTGGGAAGTGTGCGCGGGCCCGGCCCGTTGACAAGCAACATTTTCTTTTTTGGGGGAAACACGCCGCGATTTCGCTATGCCGGGAGCGGCACCTCAAAGACGTGGATGTTTGAACCGGGCGCGAGTTCCCTCGTTCGGTCACCGTCATTCCCAGGGCCTGCGCTCAGCGCGAAGTTGACGCCACCGGTCGTCACCTGCCCAACAAATTGCCCGACAAATCCAGCCGACTTCGTGCCCGTCTTCACCGCGCCACCGACCACGATCCTCGCGATCTTCGCGTAACTCGTCGCCACATCCCTCGTGCCGGAACCGCCGATCAGGACGTCGTCCGCGGTGCCGAATAATCCATCCGCACCCGCCGTCACGCCGGCCACGATACTCGTGTCCTGGATGCTTCCCGCGATCGTCACCGTGCCGATTCGAGCGTCCGCATTCACCGCGCCACCGCGCACCGCTGCGTTTGTGGCCGCCGCACTGTAGCCCGCCAGGATTTCGGCGAAGTCCGTGCTCCCATCGATCGTGAGCCTTTTGATCGCCAGCGGCGTCACGGCCGTGCCTGGCGCCGCGATGATGGCCGCGGCGCTTTCGTTCCCGATCACGCCGCCATGGACCGTCAGCGAACCGATCGTCGTCTTCGAACGGATCGTCCCGCTCAACAACAGACCGGCACCGTCGTTATGGCCCGCGACGAGGTCCCCATTGAGGTAAAAATTCGCGATCTTATTTGCGATCACGTAGCCGCTCTTGCTCACGGAAGTCGCCGGCTGAATGCCCGCCGCCGCCAAGGAATCACCGCCAATAATGTTCCCGCTGATCGTGGCGCTCACCAGCTTTCCGCCCGTGACGACACCGCCGCTCCCGGTGCCCGCACCGCCCTGGATGTTTCCGAAAATGCGCAAATCCTTCACCTTCCCACCCGTGGTAATCGTTCCCGATTTCTCGCCGCTGAATCCTACGATTCCAGCCGTCGCGAGGAATCCGAGCGTTCCGCCGACCTGGACCGACCCACTGCTCTTCCCTCGTCCTCCAAAGATCCCATTGGCAATGGTGATCCGGTCCGCATCGCCATTCGTGACGATCGACCCTGCATCGCGCTTATCTCCGCCGTACAAACCGCCTTTGATCTTGATCGTCTCCGCTGTACCCGACACGGAAATCTCTCCGGCATTCCGACCTGCCCCACCCACGATATCGCCCTTCACCACCAGCTTCGTCAACGCGCTGGACCCGATCACGCCAGACACATTGCCCGTCCCGCCGACGATCGTCGCGACCTCGAGCGAATCGATCGTCGTCGCCACGATGCGGCCCGACCCCGCGCCGGCGCCTCCGACCAGTCCACCCGCGACGACCAGCGTGCCGATCGACGCGCCGGTCCCGCCAGTGAGGACGCCGCTATTGTTGCCGGACCCACCGATGATTTCCCCGATGAAACCGTGCGCCAGTCTCCCGGTGAAAAAGATCTGCCCCGAAAAATCGCCGCTTCCACCGACGATGGAACCGATCGCGAAGTTTTTGATTTTCCCGAATCGCTCGCCAATGACCTGAAGCGAGCCTCCGAATTTTCCCGCCACGTTCAACGAACCGATCGGACCGAGTACCTGGCTGACGACATCGATCGAAGTGTCCGTCGCGGAGCCCTGCGTCCTCGTCCCGAGCGCTCCCATCGACCGGACCTGCAGCGACTTGATCGCGGAGTCGGCAAAAGTATCGCCGGCGACGATTTTCCCAAGGTCTCCATCGATCTTCACAGTCCCGAGATCGTGCGCGTTCAAAAACTGGAATCCCGCGCTCTGCGGAATCGCAGCACGGATAAAGCCGACGTTCACGTGCCCGTCGCCCAAGCGGCCCTTCGGGTTTCCCCGGAATCCCGCCTGCGCCTTCGCGCTCACGGTGATGTCGGCATCCTGGAATTCATCACCATCATCGGTGAAATCGATCGCCGCCAGTTGCCGTCCGCCGATCTTGTTCACCGCGCCAAAAAACAGGTCCGGCGTGTCCAAACCGCCCTTCGACACGCGGACCGTCGCCAGATCCCCGTCAACGTCGATGTACTGAATCGTCCGCCCGTCCAACCGGTTGAGGTCATCGTTGTAAATCGTGCCGCGGCCCGTCCCATCGATGATTTGCACCGACCCCGACACATTTCGCAAATTGATGAAAAAGCTTTCCGTCGGCTCAAACACCGAGTCGCCAATCACAGTCACCGTCACCAGCGTCGACAGCGAACCACCCGCGATCGTGTACGGTCCCGCCGATGGGTTGCTGAAATCATCGCCCACGACCGCCGTTCCATTACTGGCTTTGATCTTAAAAGTCGTGGCCGATGGGAGCGGACCCGTGAGTTCGACTTTGAACGTCGCGATCCTCCCGCCTGCATCTCCCTCCGCCGTAAACGCATTCCCGATCACAATGCCGACCGTCGTATCGCCATCGTTCAGGATCCTCCCGACACCCGAACTCGCGCCGGACGCGAGCGTGCTGTTGCCCGCACTCGCGAGCGAAACCGTGAACTGCTCATCGGCTTCCAGAAACGTGTCGCCATTGATCTTGATCCTCACTTCCTTCGAAATCTCATCCGGCTGGAAGGTCAGCGTCCCCGCTTTGGCGAGGTAGTCCGCCAGCGGACCCGACGAAACCGCAGTCCCGTCGAGCGTCCGATAATCCACCGTCACCACCTGTCCGCTCGGCGCCGAAAGCGACACCGTAAACACCAAGTCCTGCGTCCCGGAGTTCCCCTCCAGGATGCTCGCATTGTTGATCGCCACCGTCGGCGCAGCGTCATCGTCCGAAATGGTCGCGATGGCGCCGTTGTCGGAGATGCGCGCGAACTGTGCATTGCTGAGTAGCACCTTAAACGTCTCGTTCGCCTCATCCTTCAAATCGCCAAAGATCGGCACCGAAAACGTAAACGTCTTCGACAACGTCCCCGGCGTATACAGCGCATGAAAACCGGTGAGCGCGCCAAAATCCGCCGACAGTCCGGTAGAAACCGCCGTCCCGTCTTTCGTCGACACATCCACCTGCACCGCACGCTCGGACACTTCGGAGAGCTCGAGCGTGAAGACCGCATTGCTCACTCCCGCATTACCTTCAGTCACCGTGATGTCGCCGCCCGCCGTGCCGCTGAATCGCAACGTCGGCGCCGCATCGTTATCCACGATCGTCCCCGTCGCGCGCCCAGTCGTGATCCCGTTCGGATTCACGACCGAGCCGTTTTTCTGATTACTCAGATCGATGAAAAAGACCTCCTCATCCGCCTCGTCGCGCAGGTCCCCCAGGATCGGCACCGCGATCGTCTGCGTCGTGGTTCCGCGTGAGAAAGTCAGCGTTCCATCCGTTCCGGTGTAATCCTGAAGCAGAAGCCCCTGCACCGCCTTGTGCGCGCCCGTATCGCCGGGCCCATCGGTGAATTTGTAGTCCACCGTAGCCACGTCGCGCTCGTTTGCCGCAGATAGCGTCGCCGTGAAAGTCATGATCGCCGAACCGCCATCCGGCTCCACGAGCCGCGCGCTCGCGATGCTCACCGTCGGCGCCACGTCGTTGTCGACGATCGTCACCGTCGATGACGCTTCGAGCACCGCCATCGTCCCGTTCGACACCGCTGCGTTCAGCGGGTTGAACAGCCTCACCTGAAAGGTCTCGTTGTTCTCGTAATTGAAGTCCTTCACGATCGGCACCTCGATCCTCGCACTCGCCACGCTCGATCCCGCCGCAAAGCTGATCGTGCCCGACTGTGGGATGAAATCCCGGCGATCACCCGTCCCCACCGCCGTGCCGTCGACCGTCATGTATTGCACCGTCACCGCATTGCTCAAGTCGCCCTCGCGCACCACCTGAAAGACCGCGAACGACTGCGCGCGCCCCGTCCCGATTTCCTCGTCGACCATCGCCGACGCGCCCACCGGGAGCGCAAGCCTCACCGTCGTCTCATCGTCCAGGATCAGCCCCACAGCCTGTTGCTTGCTTGAAAGCAGCCCATTCACCACGTTCGACAGATTCACGAAGAATCGCTCATTTCCTTCCACCGTCGTGTCGCCATTCACCGTCACCACAAAGGTCTGACTCGTCACACCAGGCGCAAACGTCAGCGTCTCAGTCTTCGCGACGTAATCGGATGTCCCCCCGGTCGAAACCGCCGAGCCATCCGCCGTCGCCACATCGACTTTGATCTCCTGCATGGCCGGCCCCGAAAGCGCCACCGTGAAAACCATGGTGCTCGTACCGGCATTGCCCTCCACGATCGTCACGTCATTGATCGAAACCGTCCGCGCGTCGTTATCCAAGATCGTCCCGATCGCCGTCCCGTTCGAGATCGTGGCGTTCACCGGAGCGCTCAGGATCACCGAAAAGGTCTCCGTGGGTTCGTCGTTCAAATCACCAATCACCGACACGTTGAAGGTTTTCGACGTCTCACCCGGAGCAAACGTGATGATCTGCCCGCTCACCGCTGTGTAATCGTTATTCGCGGTCGTCGCCGTACCGTCCTGCGTCCGTGCGCTCACGCTCACCGGCGCATCCGACGCCTCATCAAGCTTCACCGTGAATGACATCGTCTTGGTCGTGCCCGGATCCCCTTCGGTGATCTGCGCGGCCTGGATACTCACCTGCGGCGCACCATCGTCATTCGCGATGATGCCGGCCGCCGAAGTCTTCGCCGGATCGATCGTCCCGTTGACCGACGAGATCAGGCGCAAGAAAAATTGCTCGTCCAGTTCCACTCGCGTATCGCCTTTCACCGTCACCGTGACCGCCTGCGCCACACCTCCGTTGCCCGGCGTAAACGTCAACTGCCCGGTCTTCGATACGTAATCCGCGTTCGCGCCCGTCGAGATCGACGAGTCATCAACGGTCGCGAAATTCACCGTCACATCATGCCCCACCGGCGCATGGTCCAGCTTCACGAGAAAGGTGATCGTCTTCGTCCCGCTGTCCCCCTCCACGACCGACGGAGAATCCTCCGGCCTCACCACGACGCTGATGATCACGTCATCGTTCAAAATCGTTCCCGTCGCCGTCGCCACACCCAGCGTCGCGCCGCTCGGATTAAAAAGCGTCACCCCAAAAGTTTCATCCGATTCATCCACATTATCGCCGCGGATCGCGACGGCCACCGTCGTCGTCGTCTGGCCCGGCTCGATCGTCGCGATGTTGTCGGCAAAGCCGATGTAGTCTTGATTCGCCACCGTCGCGGCGTTCGGACCCGTGCCATCCTGCGTCTTGAAATGGACCGTCACCAGCTCCGATGCCGCCTTCGAAAGCGTCACCTCGAAAAGCATGTAGCCGGTCGCTCCGCTTGCGCCCTCGACCAGCCGCCCGTTCGAGATGCTCACCGTCGGCGCCGGATCGTTATTGTCGAGGATCGTGCCGATCCCCTCGCTCTTCAGGAAGGAGCCCATCCCGCCGCTACTCGTGAAAACGATGTTCGAGAGCAACACGGAAAAAGTCTCCGTGCTCTCCTTCGTCAGGTCGCCCCGGATCGGCACGCTGAATATCTGCTGCGTCTGCGTCGAACTAAAGGTCAGCGTTTGCGTCGTCGCGATGAAATCCGGCGCATCCCCAGTCGAAACCGCCGAGCCGTCCCGGGTCTTGACGTCGACCTTCACCTCCTGCCCCGGCGACCCGAGCAGACTGACCACAAAAATCGCATTCGCCGTCCCGGAATCGCCTTCCGTGATCGTGACGTCATTCACCGAAAAGACGACGCCGTCGTCATTCAGGATCGTCCCGACGGCCGTGCCCCGGGCGATCGCGTTCGGAAACGGATTCGTCTCCCCCATCGTCGCGCCCGGCTGCGGCGTCCGCACATTGCTGAGCTTCACCGAAAACGTCTCATTCGGCTCGACCGCGCTGTCGCCGGCCACCAACACGGAAAAGGTCTTCGAGGTCTCGCCAGGCGCAAACGTCAGCGTCTTCGTATCCGGCACGTAATCGGACCCAGCCGTCGTCGCCGTCCCGTCCATCGTCGCCACGTCGATCAGCAGCGTCTTGTCGCTCGGTCCGTGCGCCAGTTGGATGGTGAAAATCGCCATCGTCGTCTCGCCCGGCCCGCCCTCGCGCACCTGCACATCCGCGATGCTGAACGCCGGGTCATCATCCAAAATCGTCCCCACCGCCTGTGGCCGGAAGATCGACGCATTCGTGGCGCCGGTCAGATTCAGGAAAAAATTCTCCGTCGCTTCGCCGACCGTATCGCCGACGATCGTCACATCCACCAACTTCACCGTCTCGCCCGGCTGGAAAGTCACGAACCCCGATTTCGCCACATAATCCCCGCCCACCGCCTGGCCGGTCGCGGAGCCGTCCGCCGTCTGGAAATTCACCGTCACCACCTGCGTCGCCGCCGTCGACAGCTTCACCGCGAACTGGATCGTCGTGTCCGCATTCGCCTCGTTGATCGTCGCATCCTCCACGCGCACCCGGATGTCGTCATTGACGATCGTGCCCACGCCATCCGAGCCGAGCGTCACATTCGTCGGATTCGAAAGCTTCACCAGCACCGTCTCGTCGGCTTCATCCAGCACATCGCCGATGATCGGGACCGTAAACGTTTTCAACGTCTCCCCCGGCGCAAAAGAAATCAGCGTCGAACCCACCGCCACGTAATCGCTCCCCGCCGTCGCCGTCCCATCCATCGTCGCCGCATTCACCGTGATGGCGTCCATCGACGGATTGGAAAGTCGCACGTTAAAAATCGCGTTCTTCGTGCCGCTGTTCCCCTCGGCGATCGACAGATTTTCCACGCTCACCGTCGGCACCGGATCATCGTTCGCGATCATCCCCGTCGCCGTCGACGCCCCGGAATCGAGTTCTCCCTCCCCGGTCGGAGAGTCCAGCGTCACCGTGAAAGTCTCATTATTCTCGTGCTTCAAATCCCCGATGATCGGCACCCGGATAAACTGCTGCGTATCCCCAGGGTGAAACGTCAACGTTCCGGTCTTCGACGTATAATCCAAATCCGACGTCTTCGCCGTTCCATCCGTCGTGGCAAAATGCACCGTCACATCCGACGTGATGTCGCCCGTCAACGTCACCGTAAAAACCAAATCCTGCGAACCTCCGTTGCCTTCGGTGAAATTCGCCGGCGTAGAAATAGCGATAGTCGCCGGAGCGATGCGCGCTTCGAGCGGTTCAATGAGGGGATGGATCATGGGAAAAAGAAAGAAAACGCGGCGCAAACTAATGGCGGCTACTAGAGCGTCAAGCGGGCAATAAATTGTTTAGCGCCGCTCGAAGCACCTCATGCTTCAGAGGACTTGGCATGGATGGTTCAAAAAATCAGGGGTTTTGCCCATGCGCGGAAACAGGCCGCGCAGAAAAGGCGCGGGATCATTCCCAGACTTCCGCCCGGCATCAATCCCTTAATCAGGCCTCGACTCACTCGCCCCCACGAAACCGAAATCACAGTGAGCACAACCCGCAACCCCAACCACATCGCCCACCGCCCGGATTCGCCGCTTGCCCCACCGCGGCTCGCCCACCTATTTTCGCCCGCCCCCCCATTACGACTATGAGAAACCTTTCCGGCCTCCTCATCGCGGCCGCCCTCGCCTACCTCGCCATCATCCTCTTTGGTGAAGCCCGCGCCACGACCAACGCCGAAGTCGTCGATCAAACCCGCGTGGTCATGCTGTTCGGCTCGCTCGTCCTGATCAGCCTCGTCATCGGCGTCATCCTCGTGCTCACCTTCCTGCCCGCGTTTGGCGATTGGATCGGCGGCATGTTTTTTAATCCTAGCGAACAAATTGAAAAGTCCCCACACGCCGGAGCCCTCGCCGCCATCGCCTGCGGCGACTACGAAAGGGCCGTCGCCGAATATCGGGCATGCATCGAAAACGATCCGAACGACACGCACGCCATCAGCGAGATCGTTCACATCTACTGCGACAAACTCGACGAACCCGTCCACGCCGAAGAAATCCTCGAAGAAGCCCTCGCGCGGGACTGGGCGCACGACGACGCGGCTTTCCTCACGCACCGGCTCGCGGAAGTTTATTGGGGCCACCAGCACGATGCCCGACGCGCCCGCGAACTCCTGCTCCAGGTGATCGAAAATTTCCCGAACACCAAACACTCCGCCAACGCGCAGCACAAACTCCAGGAGATCGAGCGCCAACTCGCCGCGGAGGACTGATCCTCAATTCGCGCGCAGCTTCCCTTCGCGGGAAACGCGCCACCATTTTCCCGCCCACCACACGCGGCGCGAAAACCAGGCGAGCACCCAGCACACAGTCTCGACGAGACTTGAAATGACCATCGCGACGAAAAGCCGCCCCGGCTGGAACCGCACGGCCACGGCCAAGTCGCGCAGAAACATCCACCGGGCCATCTGGATCGCCACACACCACGCCAGCCAGATGCCGCGTCGATCGGCGCCCATCGGCGACAGAGTGATAAGGAGGATCGCAGCCGCCACGCTTTGCGTCAGCGCGAGCCCGGCGAATCCAAGCGGTGCGCACACCCGGTAAGTCACGGCGACACGGCGCTGATGCCGCCAATAATCGCGCCACGTCAGTTCATCGCTCTCCAACGTCACGACGTGCCGGCTCAGTTCGATCGT
>JAYTDO010000521.1:0-2370 GCA_043735935.1 Chthoniobacteraceae bacterium | reverse complement strand
ACAACGGCTTTCGGCAACTCCTGCTTGCGATAGCGCTTCGTCGCATATTTCCAGTTCTCCTGCAAAGCATCCGCGCCGAGCAGCACCACGCTCTCTCCGAAGCGCAATGCGAGAATGGCCGAGAGCGCGTTGCGATCGGGCGGCTCGACCTTCGGATCGCGTGCCTTCTGCATCCAGTATTTGAAAAAGCGGTCGTGAATGTGCTGCTCCGGGCTGAGGACGTGGACATCCACGCCATCAATCGTCACCGGCTCCAGCTCCCCGCACAAACGGCGCTGTGGGATGTCGCGTTCGGCGACCGCACCGAAAATGTCGATGTGAAAGTTGGCCCAGTCTTCCGCCATTTTGCGCGCCCATTTGCCAAGATCGCTTGGAAAATTGACGGCTTGCGGAGCGGCGTAGTTCACCGCCTCACCTAGCCGATAGACGAATGGACTGATTTCCGACGTAGTATGCCAGAACACACCCGGCTTCGGTGCCGTGCGCAACAGGGGCACGAGGTCCACGCCATGGTCCGCATGCGGATGCGTAAGGCAGACAAAATGCAGCACCCGCCCGCCGATGATTTCGAGAATGCCGGGACGCGATTTGCTCGGCGACGGGTGCGCGTCAATCACACCGACTCCACCGCCGGGAAAGGTGACGATGATCGTGTCACCGCGCCCCGACTCGTAGAAATCAACCCTGAGATTTGCCGAATTTGGCGAAGATGAGGTCGCGCAGGCGCTGTCGTTCCGGGTCAAGGGTGAGTTCCTCCACAAAGGCTTCGTTCGGCCCGGCCAGCGGGCGAAAACGATATCCTTTCGCCTCGACCTCCGGATCCACGCTCACCACCTCGTCCATCTCGAACGGCTGGTGACGCATCATGATGCCGTGCTTGCGCAGCCGTTCGGCGGGTAATTCGTATTCCACCAGTTCGCCCTTCACCTCAAAGCCGACCAGCCAGGACTCACCTTGATTATCCAGAACCAGTCCGCGCAGGCGGCGCACCACGCGCCACGCCCGCCCGCCCTCGTCGGTCTTTCGTTCGCGGCGGTCGCTGAGCCGATGCACACGCACCACGCCTTCTACGGAGGTCGGTGCGTGGGTGTAGCCGAGTGCCGCGCCGCTCGGGGCGTAGGAAGACTCAGTTGGGGATGTGGTGGCGATGGTCGCGCTCATGTCACAGGTAGAGTTTTGCGGGCGATTTCCGCTTTCTTGTGGAGCAAGGTGAACTGCTCTTCCAGCCCTTGCAAGCCCGGTGGTTCGTCCTCAATCAGCACGACATCAAGCATCAGCGCGTGGGCGGGATAATCCGGTACGCGCGCAGCCTGCTCCGTGAAACGGCGTGCTCTCTCAACATGCGAGCGGCTGGCGAAAATCAACGCGTTCTTGCGCTGCACGGTCACATTCTCAAACGTCACCGGCTGCATCTGCACCTGGAGTCGTCGGGCACCCGAGCGAAACATCATGTCGAAGTGCCTCTGCTCCGGCACCATCTCCAACGCGCGGCCAAGGTCGTTGGCCGGATCCACCGGCAGCTTCATCGTGGACTTGAGCGCCTGCTGCGGGTTGGCCATCGGGAGAATCCAGCGCTCCTCGTAGAGATTCTCCGCTACCAGCAGTGGGCCAAAATTTTTCTCCGCAAGCGCGGCGAAAGCGGCGCTCAATTTTTGAAACGCCGGGAAATCGTTGAGCGGTGCCTCCTGCCGCAATTCCAGCGAGTGCGCATCCACACTCGCCTGGATGCCTTCCTCGGGAATCACCAATTTTGCCCCGCTCGGATTCACGTCGCTCGTAAGAAACTTCAGCTCGCGCGACGCCGCGATCATGAATTCCCCGCAGCGATCGAGGTAGCGGTAGCCTTCCTCGAAGGTCTGGCGAAAGCGGAGGGTGTAAGGTTGCCAATTCACGCGCGGTGAAGATGCAGACTAGGTTTCATTCGGGCAAGCCTGCGGATATGCAGAAACTGCGCCGCGCACTCACACTCGCAGCCGACGTCCATCAGTCGTTGCAGCAGGAAGTGGCTGGCCGTGTATCCCACTGAGATCGGCATTACCTTTTCTGAAACAAATCGCTTAGCACCAGACTCTCGATGAGCGTCGCGAGTTTGCAGTCGTCGGTTTTGCTTTGCTCGGCGACGGCGGTGAGTTGTTTGCGGTCGGAGAAGGTCATGCGGCGGCGGAGGGCGTAGGTGGCGAGCTTTTCGGTGAAGGCGGTGGCGAATTTGTTGAGGTCGGAGACCAGGAGTTTTTTCAGGCTGGCGGCGTCGGCGAATTTGCGGCCGTCGGGGAGTTCGCCGCTGGGGTCGAGCGCGGGGTTTTCGCCGGAGCCGTCGCGGACGGTTTCCTCGGTGCGCCAGTGGCCGATGGCGTCGTAGTTGTCGAAGGC
>JAYTDO010000520.1:0-38787 GCA_043735935.1 Chthoniobacteraceae bacterium | reverse complement strand
GTCGGCAGCAGGTCATCGGCCGATACAAGATTAACGATCGGTTCTACATCATGGGTGATGCAGGTGTGGATGGACAGGTCACAGGCCGTCTGAAATACCTAATCCGTTTCCGCTGAATGCGCCGCTTTCTGACATGTCTTTCGCTGTTGCCCGGAATCGGGTTATGGGGGGCGCGCGCCGAGGACAACACCCGGAACGCGCTGATGGGCGCGGACCTGTTGACGACGGCGATTCGATCCTCGGCGACGGCGTCGCGGGTCGAATTTGTCGGGGAAAAAGCGTTTACGGAAGAGGGACTGACGGAGGCCGTGGCAGAGCAGCTCCGCGACATTGCCGAGAGCGGCCTGACGACGGCGCGCGGGGATGATGCGGCGTATTATCTCGGCGCATTTTACCGCAAAAATGGATTCGCCCGCGCGCACGTCGAATATGAGGTGCGCGGTGATAAGCTGGTGTTGAAGATCGAGGAAGGTCCCCGGTCGCTTCTGCGCGGCGTCACGTTCGTCGGAGCCCACACCATTCCCGAGGCTACCCTTTGGGAGTATTTCCTGGGGGCTACGCCGGAGCGACTGGAGAAGGAGCCGGAGATGTTTCCTTTCAACGAAGGCGAGATCGGTGGGGGCGCGGATCGAGTGCGCGGCCTTTACGTGTCGGAGGGATTTCTCAACGCGACCGTCGACGCGGAGCAGATCGACCTTTCGGCCAATGGCACGCGCGCGAAGGTGACGGTGCGAATCGTCGAGGGGCAGCGGTTTAGCTTCGGCGAAGTGGAGTTTGCCGGGGCGACGCTGTTCCCGCGCGACGAGTTGGTGAAGGCGATCGTCGAGCCGGTCGGCGGGCCATTCTCGGCAACCAAAGTCGTGAATGCACAGCGCAACCTTCAGTCATTTTACAAGTCGAAGGGCTATTACCAGGCGCAGGTCGATGTCGCGGCCGATCCGGCGCTCGCGAAAGCCGGGCGCGTCGCGGTGCATTTTAACGTGAAGCCCGGGCCGCTTTTTCGCTTCGGCGAAATCACCGTGCAAGGTACGGATCGGCTGCGCGCGGACTTTTTGCCGAAGCGTTTCGAACACCTCAACGGTCAGCCCTATGATCCGGTCCTGCTCGATGAAACGTTCCGCGAAATGTTGCGGACGGGACTCTTCAAGAACCTGCGCATCACGCCCACTCCGATCGAGGGTGACGTGCTTCGCATCGACCTGACGGTGGAGGAGGCGAAGGCGCGCGAGGTGGGGGTGACGATCGGCGCTGGCTCTTACGAAGGGGTGAGCATGGGGTTGCGATTGGCGGATCGAAATCTCCTGGGCCGGGGGCGCCCGCTTTCGCTCGCCATCGACTTCTCGCAGCGCGGATTGCGCGGGGAGCTTTTGTATGTGGACCCGTGGCTGTTGGATTCTCGATTCAGTCTGCGCTCGCGGCTGTTTTCGGCGCAGCGCGAGGAGCAGGGCTACTCGAAAAACCAGGTTGGATGGCGGTTCGATCTTGCCCGGAAACTTCTTCCACATCTCGAAGTCGCGACCTTTGTCGAACAATCGAGCACCGCGCTAACGGCGAAGGGGGTCGAAGTCGCGCAACTCGGCCCGACGAACTATTTCCTCACGAGCGTGGGCGTCACGACATCGGTGGATCGTCGCGACGATCCGATCAATCCTTCTCGCGGGTGGATATTGACGAGCGCGGTCGATTTTTCATTGCTCGACGGCGAGCCTGCTTTCACCCGCTACACGGTGCGCTTTTCGTACTATCGGCAGGTGGGAAAATTGCTCGCGGCAGTCGGAGCGCGCGCCGGATTGATCGAGCCGTTCAATGAGGCGGGGGATATCCCGATCGACGTGCGTTACTTCAACGGAGGCGGTACGACGGTGCGGAGTTTCTCCGAACGCGAGCTCGGTCCACGCAGCCTCAGCGGCGATCCGATCGGCGGCGAATTCTTTACGATTTTTAACGCCGAAGTGACGTTTCCGATCTATGGCGCATTGCAGGGCGCGGTGTTTGTGGATGCGGGGAACCTGACTTCGTCGGACGACATCGGGCTCACGGACATGCGCTACGCGGTCGGTCTGGGCCTGCGCTACAAGCTGCCGATTGGCCCGTTGCGGCTCGATTACGGGCTGAATCCGTCGCCGCGTCCTGGGGAGGATCGAGGCGCGTTTCATTTCTCATTCGGATTCGCATTTTAGCGAGGCCGGCGAACTATTGCGCGATCCGGTAGAGCGCGCCTTTGGTGCGAACGATGAGGGCTTTTCCGACGACCGCGGGGCTGGCCATGCAGCCGTCGGCGAGCGCGTTTTTCGCGAGTGGTTGAAAGGTGTCGCCCGGCGCGATGACGGTGGTGTTTCCCTGCGTGTCGAAAAAGTAGATGCGACCGTCCGCGACGAGCGGCGACGCGGCGAAGTCTGAGCCGATGCGCTCCTTCCAGACGATGTGCCCGTCCGCGGTGTCGAGGCACGAAAGGATGCCGCCGCTGCTCACCATGTATAGACGCTGCCCGAGGACGACTGGCGTGGATTGGTCGGGGGCCCCGGCCTTTTGCTTCCACGCGACGTGCGATGCCGTGGCGTCGCCCTTCAGGCCGGCGAGGCGGATGGCCCAGATTTCCGGCTTCATGAATCCCGTGCAGACAAACGCCATCGTTCCGTCGGTGATCGGCAGCGGGACGTTTGAAAAACCGGGATAGTCGACGAACCACAGTTCGCGTCCGGTTTTCGGGTCGAGCCCGTAGAGGCGCTCGGCGCCAGGGGTGAGGGAATTCGGCTGGCCGTCGATGCTGACGACGACGGGTGTGCCGTAGGCCTTCCGCATGTCCGCGGGCCGCGCAGCGAGTTTGGGGATGGCGGAACGTTCGCTGCGCCAGAGCGTTTTTCCGGTGAGCTTGTCGAGCGCGACTTCGTATTGGGCGTCCATGCCGTCGCAGGCGATGAGAAGGCGATCCTGCCAGAGCGTGGCACAACCGCCGGGTCCGTTTTGGTGATCGACCGGCAGGTCGCGACGCTCCCAAATCTTCGACGCATCGCGGGTGGAAAGGCACGCGGTGCCCATGGCACCAAAGTGGACATATAGGCGGTCGCCTTCGATCGCCGGGGTGGGGGAGGCGTAGCTGTTGCGGCGGTGCTTGGGAGGCACTACATCATTATGGAAGACCTCGACATCGTGCTGGATGGCGCCGGTCGCGAGATCCACGCAGAGCACGCGAAGCGACTTTCCGTCATCCGTCGAGGTGGTCATCCAGGCCTGCGATCCTTCGACGACCGGCGAGGACCAGCCTTCCCCTGGCAGCGGCGTCTTCCATTTCACGTGCTCCGTCTCGGACCAGGTAAGCGGCAGTCCTTTTGCTGGGGAATGGTTGGATTGAGCGCCGAGAAAGCCCGGCCATTCCGCCGACGTTCCGTGGGAGGTCATCGGCGAAATGGCGAGGAGGAGGAGGATTTTTGAAAAGTGCATGTTTGCGGGTTGCGTCAAATAACCACGTCGGGCGTGGAACCTTTGGCGTCCCTTCCATCGCAGTCAGCCCATGACATTCCGCTTGAGCCAGCGAGGGAACGCGCGTTCTCTTGCCGCCCTCGCATGATTTACTCTCTCGACCTTAAGACGGCTTTTTTCCTCGTTGGCGTGCTTCTCTTGATCGGTCACGCTTTCGCACTGGTCCAGCCAAAGGCGGCGCAGGACTTCCTTCGCGGGTTTCCGCGCTCGAAGCCGATGGGGCTCGCGCTCCTGATTGTAGCGGCAGTGTGGGCGTGGCTGCTCGTGAAGTATATCGACCTCGGAGAGTTCTCGAATTGGAGGCAGCGTGTGCTGATTTTCATCCCGATCGCCGCTTGGCTGACGTGGCAGTATGTCGATGAATTCCTCGCCGTACGGGCGCTCGGCATGGTGGTGCTGCTCGCGGCGGAACCGCTTTTGGATGCCGCGTTTTTGAGGCCGGAATTCAGCCGCCTCGTCCTTGTCACGCTGGTGTACGTCTGGGTCGGGTTCGCGCTCTTTTGGGTGGGGATGCCGTATACGCTTCGTGATCAGATCGCCTGGATTACCAAACACGAAAGCCGCTGGAAAACAGCGGCCTTCGCGGGAATCGGGTATGGAGTGTTGATGCTTACTTTGCTGCTGACACTACATCGTTCAGTTTGAAGATCGGCAGGAACATCGCGATGACGATGCCGCCCACGATGACGCCAAGAACCACGATGAGCAGCGGTTCGATCAGGGAGGTGAGGGCGTTGAGGACGGCCTCGATTTCCTCGTCCCAGAATTCGGCGATTTTTTCGAGCATTGTGTCGATTTTGCCCGTCTGCTCACCGGCGCCGACCATGCGGACGAGCATCGGCGGGAAGATGGGCTGACGCGCAAGCGATGAGGCGAGGTGGTCGCCCGTTTCGACATCTTTCGACACGCACTTGATCGCGTCTTCGACGACATAGTTTCCAGAGGTTTCCCCGACGATATCCATCACCTCGAGAATCGGGACACCCGAGCGGATGAGCTGGGCGAAGGTGCGCGCGAAGCGAGTCATGCAAATCTTATGAACGAGCGGGCCGAAGATCGGAAGGCGCAGCTTCCACTGGTCCCAAAGTCGGGCACCCCGCTCGGTGCGGACGAATGTGCGGCAACCGAAGAAAATCCCGGCGACGATGGCGATGATCCAATACCACTGGCCGCGAATGAAGTCGGAGACGTCGAGGAGGAATTGTGTGGGGCCGGGAAGGTTCGCGCCGAAGTCGGCAAAGATCTGACCGAAGACCGGCACGACTTTGACGATGAGGAACGTCGTGATCGAGATGGCGATGCAAATGACGATGACGGGATAGGTCATCGCCGATTTGACCTTCTTTTTCAGGCGCGCACTGGATTCCAGAAAGAGGGCGAGGCGATCAAGGATCTCCGCGAGTAGACCGCCGGACTCACCGGCTTTCACCATCGAAACATAAAGGCGGCTGAAGATGAGCGGATGTTTTCCGATGGCGTCCGTAAAGGAGTCGCCTTGCTGAACCAACGCGCTGACTTCGCCGATGATGCGTCGGAGACCCGCCTGCTTTCGCGGGTCGGCCTGTTCGTAGAGCGCCGTGAGCCCCGAGACGAGAGGGAGACCCGCGTCGACCATCGTAGCGAGCTGGCGGGTGAAAAGCACGAGGTCGGTTTCGGTGACCTTGCCGCGAGGGGCCGTTGCCTTCGAGGCCGCCTTCTGCTGAATCGAGAGCACCATCAAGCCGCGAGTCATCAGTGTATTGATCGCGTTGTCCTCATTGAGGGCCTCTTGAATCCCGGAAATGGTTTTCCCTGCAGAGTCTCGGGCTTGGTAGGCGAAGGTCATCATAGCGGGGCGATTGATAGCAGCCGCGGTGCCAGTCGCCGGCGTTTGAGCTAAATCCTGTGGCCAAATCCATTCGTTCTCCCGCAAGTTTCCATAAACATCTGCTTGCCAAGCTTCCTTTCCCGCACATACTCGCGCCCCACGAAAATTACCGAAAACGAAGATATGACCGATACTCAGGAACTACAGTCGCTGCGGATGCACGACAAAGACACCGGCAGCTCAGATGTGCAGATTGCACTCCTCACGCGCCGGATCAATCAGCTTACCGAGCATTTTAAAGCACACGCGAAGGATCATTCCTCGCGCCGCGGCCTGCTCCAGATGGTGGCTCGCCGCCGGAAGCTGCTCGATTATCTAAAGGACACTGCCGGGGATCGTTACAAGGCGATCCTCGAGAAGCTCAACCTGCGGAAATAGCCGCCCCCATTTTTGACTTTGGCATCACCCGCGACCAGTTCGCGGGTGAATGCTTTTGTCCCATTCCCTTTTCCTCCCGCCCGGCGACTCTGTCGGTCGGTGGGCGGAACCTCCCCAGAGCAAGATAACCTGCCGACACCCCTTTACCCGCGGAGCTAGTCTTAGCCCCGGCTCTTCACGCAGATTCTCTCTCAGCCTTCACTCCGAGCCCGCCCCGTATCCACGGATGGGCTGCAAAATGGAGTGCGCTGCGAGGGAGATCGAAGCGAGAGGATCCCGGGCTACGAGTTAGCTGACCGTCGGACTGGGGTGCTTGGCGAACCACAGAAACAAACACCAAGCATATGATCCATAATGTCACGGCCCACGTAGGGCCAGCTCCCATCACCATCGAAACGGGCAAAATCGCCCGTCTTGCCGACGGCTCAGTCACCGTTCGTTCGGGCGACTCCATCGTCATGGTCTCCGCCGTCTCGGCCACCACCATCAAGGAAGGCCAGGATTGGTTTCCGCTCACCGTCGATTACCGCGAAAAGGCAGCTGCAGTCGGCAAATTCCCCGGCGGCTACTTCAAGCGCGAAGGACGTCCTTCGGAAAAGGAAATCCTTACCTGCCGCATGACGGATCGTCCGTTGCGTCCCCTTTTTCCAAAGGGATACCTCTACGACACGCAAATCATCGGCGTCCTGCTCAGCGCGGACGGCGAGAACGATCCGGACATCCTCTTCATCAACGGAGCGAGCGCCGCACTTTGCGTTTCCGATATCCCGTTCGCGGGCCCTGTCGCCGCCGTTCGCGTCGCCCGGATTAATGGGCAATTCGTCGCAAATCCGGTGCACAGCCAGCGTCAGTTCAGCGACCTCGACCTCGTTTACGTCGGCACCGAAAACGAAGTCATCATGATCGAAGGCGAGGCCAATCAGCTTCCCGAGGCCGACTTCATTGCCGCGCTCCACTTTGCTCACGAACAAGCCGGACACTTGATCCGCGCCCAGAAGGAGCTCCAGGCCGCCGCCGGTAAAGCCAAGCGCCAGCCGACGCTATTCGTTGTCAGCGATGAGCTGATGGAAGTGGCCTACCAGGTCGCCGGCGATCGTATCGAAGGCGCTATTTACCAGAAGGGTAAAGTCGATCGTCAAAAGGCGATCGCTGCACTTAAGGACGAAGTGAGCGCCGCGATCGTCGCGAAGTATCCCGCCGCGACCAAGTTCGAGATCAGCCAGGCGTTCGATTACCTGCAGAAGAAGGCGTTCCGCATCAGCATTCTCGATAAGGGTGTGCGCTGCGACGGGCGTCCTCACGATCAGATCCGCGCGCTCAGCGCCGAGACCGGCCTGCTGCCCCGCAGCCACGGCAGCGCGCTTTTCCAGCGTGGCGAAACGCAGGCTCTCTGCCTCACCACGCTCGCTCCGAGCGACGAGGCGCAGGACCTCGATGGCTACACCGGCGGCGTGACCAGCAAGCGTTTCATCCTTCACTACAACTTCCCGCCTTTCAGCGTCGGCGAGACTGGCCGCACCGGCTCGCCGGGACGCCGCGAGATCGGGCACGGCGCGCTCGCAGAGCGTTCCATCGCGCCGGTCATTCCGGCGGTCGATGACTTCCCGTATGCGATCCGCGTTTCGTCGGAAGTCATGGAGTCCAACGGCTCGACGAGCATGGCCAGCGTTTGCGCCGGCGTGCTCGCCCTCATGGATGCGGGCGTTCCGATCATCAAGCCCGTCGCGGGAATTTCCTGCGGTCTCGTCACCGAATTCAACGGCGACCAGATGACGCGCTACACCATGCTCACCGACATCATCGGCAGCGAAGATCACTTCGGCGACATGGATTTCAAGTTGTGCGGCACCGACTCCGGCATCACCGGTTTCCAGCTCGACCTCAAGCTTCCTGGCATCTCGCTGAAGCTCATGGAAGAGGCGATCTATCGCACCCGCGACGCCCGTTACAAAGTCCTCGAAGTCATGCTCGCGGCGCTCGCCGCTCCCCGGACTGAACTCAGCCCGTATGCGCCGCGCATCGAGACGATCAAGATTCCCGTGGATAAGATCGGTCTGCTCATCGGACCTGGTGGCAAGACCATCAAGGGCATCGTCGCTGAGACCGGTTGCGAGATTAACATCGAAGACGACGGCAGTGTCCGTATCTACTCGAACAATCCGGAAGGAATGGCCCGCGCTCGCGAGATCGTGAATGGGATGACCAAGGAAATCGAGATCGGCACCGTCTATCAGGGCCGCGTCGTCACCATCAAAGACTTCGGCTGCTTCGTCGAAGTCATGCCTGGCAAGGACGGCATGGTTCACGTCAGCGAACTCGCCGACTTCCGTGTGAACTACGTCGAAGACGTCGTCAAAGTCGGCGATATGATTTGGGTCAAGTGCATCGGCGTGGACGAAAAGGGCCGTGTCAAACTCAGCCGCAAGGCTGCGATGAAAGACCGCAACGAAGCCGCAGGCGCAACGCCCGCGGCGCTCGAAGCCGCAGCGACCGCTGGCCCTCGCGAGCCGCGCGAGCAACGCGAAGAGCGGGGCGACCGCGGAGATCGCCGCGATCGTGGTCCTCGTGACCGTCACTAGCAGTTACCCGGCGTTTAGCTGAATACTTCAAGCCGCCGTTCCCGCGAGGGAGCGGCGGTTTTTTGTTGGGGTCAGTTAACCGAAAAGAAGATGGCAAAAGGTGACTGACGCGATGACAGCCATCGTATCGGCGATCAGCCCGGTCGCGATGGCGTGTCGCGTTTTTCTCACCGCCACGCTCCCGAAATACACCGCGATCACGTAAAAAGTCGTCTCGGTGCTGCCGTAGATGGTTGCCGCCATGCGGCTGATCAGTGCGTCGGGACCGAAGCCGGGTCCGGTACGATTGATGATCTCGACGAAAAGTCCCTGCGTTGCACTTCCGCTGAGCGGTCGCATGAGGACCAGTGGAAGGAGGTCGGCAGGGAAGTGAACCAGATCGAGGAGCGGCGAGAGTTTCTTTGTGACGAGCGCGACCACGCCCGCATCCCGGAGGAGTCGTACGGATACCAGCATCGCGACGAGGAATGGGACGATGCGTTGACCCACGGCGAAGGCCTCCTTGGCGCCTTCGACGAACTGCTCGTAAGCCTTTACGCCACGCAGCGTGGCATAGAGGGGGAAGAACGAGAGGAGAAAAGGAACGGCGAGAATCGACACGGCGAAAAGCGCACGAATCAGCGCGCTCTTTCCCTCTAAATCCGGCGGACGCGGCGGGAGCCATGAGGCCGCATCAATGGTCGCGGGCAAAGCGATGAAAGCGAACATCACCCCGAAGCACATGACGAAGAGTGCGAGCACGACGCGCTTTCCGATGTTCAGCGGCGCGACTTCGAAGACCTCGATCGCGCCGTCGTCGATGGTCGTTTCCGCCGGTAGCGTTTCTTCCGCAGGGGGAAGGGCGAAGATGCGGAGTCGCTCGAGCATTTTTGCCGCAAATACCCCCGAGCACGCCGCCACGACGGTTGCGAGAAAGGCGGCTGGCACGATCGCTGTCGGGTTTTTTGACCCGGCGACTGCGAGGAGGCCGATGGCCGTGGTGGGGATCAGTTGAATCGAGGCGGTATTGATCGCGAGGAAGGTGCACATCGCGTTGGAGGCGACACCCGGTCGGGGATTGAGTTTTTCCAGCAAGGTCATCGCTCGGAGACCGAGCGGGGTCGCGGCGTTGCCGAGTCCCAGCATGTTCGCCGCCATATTCATCACCATCGCGCCGATCGCGGGATGGTCCGGCGGCACATCGGGAAAGAGGCGGATCATCAGCGGGCGTAGCGCGCGCGCGATCAGTTGCACGAGGCCGGAGCGCTCCGCGAGGCGCATGATGCCGAGCCAGATCGCCATGACTCCCACGAGCGGGAGGGCGATTTTCATCACCGCCGTCTCAGCCGTTTCAAAAGCACCCTTGGTCATGTCCGGCAGCTTTCCGGTGAAGCCGCCGACGATCACGGCGATGAGGAGAAATGCGAGCCAGATGTAATTCAGCATCGCGGGGGACTATGGGCGCTTCTCGAATGGTAGATCAACGCCGATCGCGGCAGTCGTCATCCGTCGCGGGTTCGCCGCGATACGCGCGGACCGTCAAACCTGCGATGAGATCCCAGCTTGTCTTTCCGCGCCAATCCGCCGCCGCCGCGAAGCTTCGCTCGATGGACAAAGCGGCGGTGAGTTTTTCAGCGAAGTCGCTACCAAAGCCCTCGAAGCGGAAGACGCGCGGACTGGGTTCGTCGAGGAAGACGGTATCGAGCCGTGCTGGAAGAAGCACGGGGACGCCCCACGAACGCGCCAGCGATGCCGCGCCCGAAGTGAAGATGGTGCGGTAATTGAAAATCACGGCATCCGCCGCGCTCAACCAGATGCCGAGATCGTCGTCCGAAAGCCACCCGAGGCGACAAATGGCGTCGCCGGCTGCCGCCTGGATCGCCGCGCCGTATGCTTCGGAATGCGGGCGCCCGACGATGGCGAGGTGTGCGTGCGGTTTCGCTCGCCGCCAGTATTCGAGGACTTCTTCCTGCCCTTTGTAAGGCTCTACCGTTCCAAACATCAGGCACAGCGGGTCGTCCCCGAGTTCCAGGATCGTGCGAGCCTGTGCGCGAGGGATCGGCGGTTTCATTGCCACGCTCAGGTCGCCGTGCGGGATGACGTGGATGCGCTCCGCCGACAAGCGGTATTGCTCGATGAGCTGACGTTTTGCCGCGCTGGAATGCGCGATCACGTTGATGGAACGTTGAAAGGCCGCTCGCATATTGCGGCGGGCGAACGGCTCGTGGCCGCGATTGTGGGCGTGGAGGTTATGTGCGGTCACCACGAGGCCGCAGTGGCGCGTCGCCAGCACGAGATCCGTTTCAAAACGCGCGGCGCGGAACCAGTCGAGCCCGTCATGCTTGGCGGGGTAATAAGCTTCGGGCCAGTGGAGATGCAGGAGGTCGCAGCGACGTCGGCTCCGCCAAGCCGCGAGCAAACGGGCGAGGGGCAGCACCCGTTTGTAGTCCGCGAGAAAGGACACGCTGGCGCCGTGGACCGGCAATGCTTCCGCGAGCAATCGCTGGTAAGGAACTCCATCGCGCCAATCGGGCGCGAAGAGCACCTCAGTCATATTCGACCGCGAGCAACTCATCCTCGAGGCGCTTTAATCCTTCACCATAGAAGCGGTCGCGGACGGCGCCGACATAATGGCGGGAGCGTGCGCCAGGGGCCGACCGGCGACCGAGTGAAACCTCGTAGTATTTCGGAAGGAGCCCGCCTTTGCCGTGCCGTGACGCGCAGAGTGCGAAAAGCGTTTGTTCGATTCGCCAAGGGTGCCCGTTCAGGATGGAGGTCGCTGCCAGCACACGGTCGCAGAAATCGAGATCGATCGCCTCTTTCCACAGGAGACACAATCCGCTGTTCACCCGAGACCACAGTTTGACTCCGAGTTCCTCGCGAGCTTCCCCGCCGGTGATCAGAGAACTCTCGGCGACATCCTCGTTGAACCAGCATTCCTTCGCGGCGCCGTCTGCCCAATCGCGGATCTCGGCGGGAAAGGCGAAGAAGAGCACGTCGCTGTCGAAAATCATGAACTTATTGCCCTGAGCGAAATGGGGGATGTCGAAGATTTTCAACGCGAGGGGATGCGACTTTCGATAGTCCTCGCAAAAGGGAAAGGCTTTCAGCTTAAGCCCCATCACGGAATCGGCTTCTGCGCGCATGATGATGCGTGCATCCGGGAAAATTGCCTGGAGTGACGCGCGTCCGTCGTCAGTGAGGGTGCCGTCGTCGTGGATCACGACGGGCCAGCCGACTTCCGAGAAGTGAAACCAACTCGCGAGCATCCACGCGGCGAGGCGCCAATCCTTAGCACCGGTCAGCACATGCAGCGGAACGCGATGGGGTTTCTCTCCCCAGAACGGCCAGTTCCATTCCTCGATGCGTGGCAGGGTCTGATAGTCGTGGTACGCTGCAGACCAGCCGCGCTTCATGTCGCGGCGGAGCTGATACCAAAGTCGGCCAGGAGAAATCATGGTTTGGGGGCGCACGTATTTCGGCGGAAGAACGCCCGGGTGCAAGCCGCGCGTAGCCTTTCGCGTAATTCGGGCACCCTCAGCCAGTGGGGATGGGAGAGCAGCGAACGGAGAAATCCCACACGGTTCGTGCTGTCGAGTTGGTAAAGGTCGTAGCTCAGGCGCGCTTCGAGTAGGCGCCGTTGATTGCGGGGAATCGCGGCTCCCTCGTCCAGATGCCGCCGCACGATCGTCCGAATTTCGTCCGCCGCCTCGCGCGAAGCGCTCGATTTTTGGTTCTCGTGAAGTCGAAATTTTACAAGCTCCCGGGGGAGTCGCCTCACACTCGCGTCCGCGCGGAAACAGCGGACCCAAAAATCAAAATCGAAGGCGAGATTGTAGCGTCCATCGAAGGCTCCCACTCGTTCCTTCAATGAGCGCCGGTAGAAAACCTCCGGCTGCACCCACTGACGCTGAGCCCACCAGACGCCATAAATATCCAGCGCCTCGGCGAGGTTTGAAATGTGACCGCGGTGGCTCCCTGATCTCTCCCCACTGCCGTCGATCCACTGTACTTCACCGTAAATGAGATCCGTTTGTTTTTCCTGGCCGAACGCCTCCGCTACGGCTCGAAGCGCGCCCGGAAGAAGTACGTCGTCACCATTGATAAATCCGACGATCTCACCGGTAGCGCGCGCAAAACCCTTGTTCAACGCGTCGACTTGCCCGGCGTCGCGTTCGCTCACCCACCACGCCAGCCGCGCAGAATGTTTGCGAATGATGTCGGTTGTCCCATCGGTGCTTCCGCCGTCGACGATGATGTATTCGATGTCGGGCCAGTCTTGGGTGAGCACCGAGTCGATGGTCTCCTCGATGTAATTCGCCGCATTAAAACACGGCGTGATGAGACTGATTTTCACGGGCGGGATTCAAACATCCGAACCGGCGAGCCGCTGGCGGACGGCCTCCATGTTCTTGATGGCGAAAAGATTGAGGTAGGGATACTCCGCCCGAATTGGATCGTGGATCAGCGTCCGGGTGGGCGGATCGAACCGGAAGAGTTGATAGCCAAATTCCTCGAGGAGGCGGTAAACATGGCTGCAGGAATGGCCGGCTGCCTTTGCTGCATCATCGGTAAACTCAACCTGCAATACGGGTGCGTTCGCACTGGATAACATCCGTCGACCGCCTTCCAGAACCGGCCCCTCCCACCCTTCGACGTCGATTTTCATCAACGCGACGCCGGATGCCAATTTGTGGGTCGTCGCGAACTCGTCCCAGGTTTGAGTGGAGATCGTTTCCGTCTCGTAATTTCCGCCCATATACGGCGTCGCGAGCGAGTTCCATGCGTCCATGCCGTCGACGGCCGCGATCATCTTGCTCTCGCCCGCGGAGTCCGAAAGGGCGAGACGGTGCGCGAGCACGTTGTGAAAGCGATTGAGCGCGATGTTTTCAGAAAGTCGTCCGAAGGTCCTGGCGCACGGCTCAAACGCGTGAACCTGGCCGCGCGAGCCGACGAGTTCCGCGGCGATGAGTGAGAACAGCCCCAGATTCGCGCCGACGTCGACGAATGTATCTCCGGGCTGGAGGAAGGCGTTTAGAAATGCGCGTTCATCTGTTTCGAAGTCTCCTTGAAAGATGAATCTTGAGAGCTCGCCGCCGAAGTAGATTTGCATCCGCACACCGGGCTGTAAATCGACGGTCGTCCCGGAACCGTTCGCGGGTTGCGCGTCCCACCACGCGAGTCGTTCGGCCAGACGTGCGGCATCTCGCTCGCGGCGCCTTTGCCTGACCCGCTGGCGCAAGCTTTCGCTCATCATAGGCGGGAGCGTCCGCTCCGCGAATTCAACAAGGCGTTGATAGATCGGTGTTGCCATAAATTTCAGCTATGGACGGGTTCCCACCGGATGATGGGAGCGACGAGTCCGGGCCGGCTTGCGCCGGAAAGGGAGTTCCAAAACGGGGAGACCCCGTGGTCGAGAAGCATTTCAAACTCGACCGCCGCATCCAGGTTCACGATCCATGAGACATTATGGATACCGATCCGCGGGCAGACGAAATAGACCCCCCCGTTCAGCAGGCCGGCGGGAATGGTACAGCGCCAGCGATTCGCTCCGATTCGCAGCGTGGGGCAGTGCTCGGGTTCGCGGTCGGTTTGGTAGCTCCGGAAGACGGTGATGCCCTCGGAGTTGGTGAGATCGAATCCGACGCAGAGCCCTTGATGTCGCTGGGCGGTCTCGAATTCGAGATCGATACAAAGCTCCTGTCGGGTCGGCAACACCCCCGCGGGCCCACCGGCTTCGTCGAGCACGCGCACCGCGGTGAGGCGGCAAAACTCGTTCCCAGGCGCGGTCTCAATAGGCCAGCGCTTTTCCCCAGTCGCGGAACTGATCTTGGAAAGATATTCGGCGACGACCGATTGCGCGGTGCCTTCGGCTGCGACCATTCCCTGATCGAGATGTACTGCGCGTCCGCAAAGCGATTGGACGGCCTGCATGTTGTGGCTGACGAAAATGACGGTGCGCCCGGCTCGTGCGACGTCGCTCATCTTCCCGAGGCACTTCCGTTGAAAGGAGGCGTCGCCCACCGCCAGCACTTCGTCGATGATCAGGATTTCGGGCTCGAGATGGGCGGCGACGGCGAAGGCGAGGCGCACGTACATGCCGCTCGAGTAGCGTTTGACTGGCGTGTCGAGAAAAGGCCCGACCTCCGCGAAGGCCACGATCTCGTCGAACTTCCGCGCGATCTCCGCCCGTTTCATCCCGAGGATCGCTCCGTTCAGGAAAATATTTTCCCGACCGGTCAGTTCGGGATGAAAGCCAGTGCCCACCTCGAGCAAGGACGCCACGCGCCCTCGGAGGGTCGCGCGTCCCGAGGTCGGCTCGGTGATTCGCGAGAGCACTTTGAGGAGCGTCGATTTTCCGGCGCCATTCCTGCCGACGATGCCGACGACTTCGCCGGGCTGGACCGTGAAGGACACGTCTTTGAGCGCCCAAAAGGAGTTCGGTTCCGGCCCCGCGCGGAGTAGCGACGCAGGTTTGGGTGCCGGTGAGACTTTTTTGCGATCGCGTCCGAACCATTGCTGGACGGTGTCCCGCAAGCTCGTCGGCCCGATCGCACCGAGCACGTACAGCTTTGAAAGATCGGCGACTTCAATGACGGGCTTCATACGGTGTCCACGGCGGAACGCGCCGCGTTTTGAAAGAGGACTACGCCGGTGACCAGAAGCAGCCCGGTGATGCCGATCGAAACCGCCGCTCCGACGGGGTCAAGCGTGCCGCGCCCGAGCAGGCACCAGCGGATGGCCTCGATCGGTGCTGAGGCGGGATTCGCCCAAATGAGCCAAAGCCATTTTGGCGGCACCTTTGACAGTGGGTAGATCACCGGAGTCGCATACATCCAGAGCTGAACGACGTATTGATTGAGATGGATGAAATCGCGGTAACGCGCGGTCGATGCGGCCATCCACAAGCTCACGCCGAGGCTCAGCACGGCAAGGTGAAGCACCGGGAGCGGTAGGAGAACTGCACGCCACGAAATCGCGATGCTGCCGTGATCCGTGGAAAAGAATTCGTAGTAAGCGAGGAAGCCGAAGAAGGGGATCAACTGAAGGGCGAATGCCACGAGGTTCGAGACCACGGTGGAAACCGGAACGATCAATCGCGGAAACCAAACCTTGGTAAATAGCTGCTGGTTGTTGACGAAGGTGCCTCCGCCCGCGATCAGGTTTTGCGAGAAGTAGTTCCAGCCCAGTAATCCGCAGATGTAAAACAGGGGAGCGGGAATGCCGTCGGTGGGAATTCCGGCGACGCCGCTGAAGACGACAGCGAAGATGAGCGTGGTGAGGACGGGTTGCAGGATGAACCACAGGGGGCCCAGGAGCGTCTGTTTGTAGCGGGAAATGAAGTCGCGCTGAACGAGTAATACGAGCAGGTCGCGATACTCCCAAAACTCCCGCCACGGTATTTGGAGACCGCCCCGCGAGCGCTCGATGACGACTTCGTGAGGGGTGGCGTTTAGTTCTGCCATGACCAGCAATCGAGTTGAAACTCGCCTCCTTCGACGACGAGAGCAGCGGCGTAACCTTCCGCCGGGGAGACCCGGCGCAGGGACCAACGATCCGGTTCGATGATGCCATTGGCGCCGCTCAAGCCGCGGCCGCTCGCCTTCAGGCGGGCTTCTGCGCGCGTCCAAAGTTCGTAGAATTGCCACGCCTTTTCCGCTGGTGGCAGGAGGCGCAATTTCCACGCGTCCTCGGGTGCAAAGTAATGATCGGCGAGGGCTTCGAATGGTACGTCCGGGCGCATGAACTCCACGTCCACATCGACTTCGCGCATGTGGCTCACGGCGACCAGTAGGAGGTCGTCGGAGTGGCTCAGATTAAAACGCAACGTGCTGCAGACTCCATCCAGTGCGGGTTTTCCGTGTTCGCCCAAGGTGAATGCAAGCTCGCCTGCGTCCATGTCGAGGTAGCGGGAAAGGATGGTTCGCACGATGCCGCGAGTGGCGATGAAACGCTGCCGGTCGCGCTCGAAATGAAAGCGTCCGGCTCGAATCCATTCCGCCGGCGAGAGCGCCGTGCTGAGTTCGGGGTCGGTGTCGGCCAAGTTCGCCCGCCAGAGGTGAACTTCGCCGGCGCGAAGATGCGGTGATCGCGGTGCTGGCTGCCAGGAGGAGTGGTTAGGTGAGTTCATTAATCGACTTCCTGCGGATCGACGGGCGGGCTGACTTCGTCGAGGACGCGGCGGACTTGCTCGCCGATGACGCGGAGATTCGCGTCCTGGGTAATGCAGGTGTGGTGTGCGCCGGGGACAATGATCGTCTCGATGTCCGCGCACAAATCCTTCCACCCGCCCGTGGGTCCGAGCGGGAGCAGCGGGAGATCGTCCTCCGGCCAGAGCAGCGTTGCCTTTCCGGCGAATGGCTCGGGCACGTAGCAGTCCCAGATATCCTGGTAGGCGGTCGAGATGCGATCCTGGTGGTCCCCGGCGTCCGGTGGCACCGCGTCATTGAGAGTCGGTCCCCCGATTCGACGGAGGATTCGTTGTCCTTTGTTCCATACCCGCGCGAGGATCTTTGCCGGCGGGAGCTTTCGGATTTCGGCGAACGCGCGTAAATAGTGCAGGCCGACGGCGCGACTGTGGCGGACGTGGTGCTGCCAGCGGAGAAAACGGGCCTGCGTTTGTGCATCGTCTTCGCCGATCACGCGGCTGACCCTGCCAGTCCAATCGTGCAGCGTACGGTATCGAGTGTTGGAGCCGTCGGCTGCGATGAGGACGAGCGCAGTCACTTTCTCGCCGGCCGCCTCCAATCTGCGGGCGATCTCGTAGGCGACGAGGGCACCATTGCAGTAGCCGCCCAAGAGATACGGCCCGTGCGATTGCAATGCGCGGATCGTTTCGACCCTCTCGCTCGCCATCCGTTCGATGCTGCAAGGCGGTAGATCACCCCGCAGTCCGTGAGGGTGAATCGCATGGACAGGGCGGGTCGTGCCGATGTGTCGTGCGATGCTTTGGGTGAAGATGCCGCCGCCGACAAAGTCGCCGTGGAGGAAGAAAAACGGAGTGCTCCGACCGTCGGGGTGCATCGTCACATAGGGCGCTTCACCAGCGGCGAGCTTGCGTCGTTCGAGAAGGTTGCGCCCGATGTTTTCGATGGTGGCCCTTTCGAACAACGCGGCCAGCGGGAGCCTCAGGCCGAGGCGCCCCTCGATGAGCGCGAGCATCCGTGCGGCGAGCAGAGAGTGGCCGCCGAGCGCAAAAAAATCGTCGTGGATTCCTACCTTCGGGATTCCAAGCACCTCCTGCCAGATCTCGGCGAGTTGCCCGTGGATGCTGTTTTTCGGCGCGACGTAGTCGCCCTCGACGCGTGCGTCGAGGCACGGGATCGGCAGCGCGTCGACGTCGAGCTTTCCATTCGCGGTAAGAGGAAAACGCTGCACCGGCACGAACGCCGCGGGCAGCATGTAGTCAGGCAGCGCGCGCGCGAGGCCGGCGGTAATTTCGTTGTCCGGCGGTGTCCGGCCATTACTCGGGCGAAACCACGCGACCAGCCGCTGCTCGCCGCCGGGCCCGATGCATGCGCGCACGATGCATTCGGCGATGCCTTGCTGATTCTGCATGGCGCTCTCGATTTCGCCCGGTTCGATGCGGAATCCGCGGAGTTTGATTTGTCGATCGGCGCGTCCCAAATAATCGATCCTGCCGTCGCTCAGCCAGCGTACGCGGTCTCCCGTGCGGTAGAGCCGGCCCATGGGCGTGTCGATGAAGCGTTCCGCGGTCAGTTCGGGCGATCCGTGATAACCGATCGCCACGCCGGGTCCACCGATGAAAAGTTCTCCGGTGACTCCGATCGGAACGGGATTCAGACGTTGATCCAGAATGTAGGCGGTCGTGTTTGCAATTGGGCGTCCGATGGGAATCCGCGGACCAGCGACTTCTTCCACGACGTGGCAGACGGCAAATGTCGTGGTCTCGGTCGGGCCGTATCCATTCACGAGACGTTGCGGGCGCCCATTTGCGAGGACAAGAGCGACGCTCTGCGGATCGGCCGCTTCACCCCCAAATACCACGTTTCGCAAACGAGCAAAAATCGCGGGCGCCTGGCGTGCCATTTGGTTGAAAAGTGAAGTCGTGAGGAAAATCGTGGTGATCCTGTGCGCGCTGAGATGCTCGAAGAATGCGGTCGGGGAAATCAAAACGTCGGACGAAGTGACCACCAATGTGCCGCCGTTCAGCAGGGCTCCCCAGATCTCAAAGGTCGCGGCATCGAAGCAGAGGTTGGATGCAAGGGCGACGACGTCGTCGCCGCGCATCTGGACGAAGTCAGTGCCGAGAACCAAACGGGCAATCGCGCGATGCGGGACGACGACGCCCTTGGGCGTCCCGGTCGATCCGGAGGTGTAAAGCACGTATGCAGCGGAGTCGCCGCTCACGGCTGGGCGGGAATCGCCCGCAGATTGGGTCGGATCAGAAACGAGATCGAGCACGACGGAACACTCCGCGCGCAGGCGCGTTTTGCGCTCCGCCGGATCATCCGGGCTGAGCGGTACGTAAGCGCCTCCGGCCTTGAGGATTCCCAGCATTCGTTCGATGAAGGCAGCCGAACGCACCGCTTCGACGCCGACAAAACTGCCGTTCGTGACGCCACGCGCGCGAAGGTCATTGGCCCAGAGTTCCGCCCGCTCGTTCAACTCCGCATAAGTCGTCTTCACCCTCCCGTCGATGATCGCCACGGCGTCGGGAGCAAGAGAGGCCCTCTCTTCAAAAAGGGATGCGACGCTGCGGTCGAGCGGACATGGGCGGGTGGTGCGATTCCACTCCACAAGCACCCGATGGCGGTCTTGGTCGGAGAGGAGCGGGAGTCCCGATAGCGGAACGGAGGGATCAGCAACGACTCCACGGAGCAGCAGGGCGAGACTGTCGAGCAGACGGTCGATCGTGCCGCCGTCAAACAAGTCCGTGCTGAATTCGATTTTCGCCTCTAATCCATCGGCGGCATCGACGACGAAAAGGGTCAGGTCGAATTTCGACGTCGTGGTTGGAGTCGAGAACGATTCGACGCAGAGACCGTCGAGCGTCGGCGCTCCGTCGTCTGGGGGGTGGAGGACGAAGGCGACTTGGAAAATCGGATGATGTGACAGGCTCCGAGGCGGCTGGAGCCTTTCGACGACTTTCTCGAACGGAACGTCCTGATGCGCGAATGCATCGAGCGTCGTGGAGCGGACGCGTTTGATGATCTCCTGAAACGTGGGATCGCCTTCGAGGTCGGTACGGAGGGCGAGAGTATTGAGAAAAAATCCAATCAGGTTTTCCGTTTCGAGCCGCGGGCGTTGGGCGATGGGAGTGCCGACGAAAATGTCGGTGCTTCCGGTGTAGCGAACGAGCAGCGCTTTAAACGCCGCCAGCAAGAGCATGAACAGGGTGACTTCTTCCTTCTTCGCAAGCCGCCGCAGCCCATCGCTGACGTCGCCCGGGATCCGGCGGGCGATCGCCGCGCCACGATAGGTCTGGCGGAGAGGCCGCGCGCGATCGCTCGGAAGCTCGGTTGGCGCGAGATTGCCTGCGAGCCTTTGCGACCAGTAGTCGAGTTGCGGCGTGTCCTCGTTGATGACTTCGCGCTGCCAGCGTGCGTAGTCGGCATATTGCATTGCCAACTCGGGCAGCGGACTCGCCAGCTGAGCCGAGTAGGCGCGATACAAGGCCGCGAGTTCGCGTGTGAAAATGGCGACGGACCAGGCGTCGGAAACGATGTGATGAAAGGTGACGAGCAGGATGTGATCATCCGCTCCTAGCGCGAGCAGCGCTCTGCGCCAGAGCGGTCCGACGGCGAGAGCAAACGGTCGTGAGGCTTCCTCCGATGCAAGCCGCTCCGCGACGTCCGGGCTCGCCGGGATGACGGCGAGGGGCGTCGAGACATGATCGTGGACGGTCTGAATCGGGTGCGCCCCGTCGGTGGCGTGGAAGGTGGTGCGAAGGATTTCGTGACGGCGCCCGATCTCGTTCAATGCTTTCTCCAGCGCGCCGATGTTGAGCGTTCCGCTGAGCCGCCAGCAGTGCGGAACATTGTACGTCGGCAGCCCGGGTTCCAGGTCGTCGAGGATCCAGAGGCGTTCCTGGGAAAATGACAGGGGGAATGGCGCGCGGCGATCAGCTTGCGCGACGGGTAGCGCCTCGGAGGGCAACGCGGCGAGCAGGGCGGATTTGTTGGCGGCGATTTCCTTCCGGAGTTCGGGACTCAGTGCGCCGGGCGGCGCATTGAAGCGCAGGTCATTTCCCTCCCGCCGAAGTCGGATATCCCTGCGGCGAAGCTCCGCGAGCAGCTCCTTCATAAAACGCCCTCCTCCCGTGGCGCTTCGGTACGCAGTTTACTCACGAGCGACGCGACGGTCGTATGTTCGAACAAGTCCGGGACCCTCGCTTGTGGAAAGAGAGAGCTTCGCAGCCGACTGACAACCTGCATTGCAGAGAGGGAGTGGCCACCGAGCTCAAAAAAATCATCATGAATCCCAACTCTAGGGATCTTAAGGACGCTGCGCCAGACTTCGGCGACGTGTTGTTCGGCTTCATCGCGCGGTGCCACGAACCCGGACGGATCCAACTCTGCCGCTGCTTCGGCATTCGGCAAGGCGCTGGGGTCCAGCTTCCCATTCGGCGTGAGCGGTACGCGCTCGATGCGAAAAAATATTGCCGGAACCATGTAGTCCGGCAGCCGGGCTCTGAGGTGGTTCCGCAGCTCGCGGGCTTCGGCTACCGGCTCACCTGGGACGAAATAGGCGATGAGTTTAGTCGCTCCGTCGGGTTCAAGACGCGCGATGACGATCGATTCCTGCACGCCGGGATGCTCCGTGAGCACGGCCTGGATTTCGCCAAGTTCGATTCGGAATCCGCGAACTTTCACCTGCTGATCAATGCGTCCGAGATATTCGAGATCGCCATCGGGCAGGCGCCGCGCGAGGTCGCCTGTTTTGTAGAGCCGCTCGCCGGTGTGGTGCGGATCGGGGATGAAGCGCTCGGTAGTCAATTCTGGGCGGTGCAGGTATCCGCGGGCAAGGCCCGGGCCGGCGACGAATATTTCACCTGCGACTCCGATCGGCACGGGTTCGAGGTCTCGATCGAGCAGATACAGTTTCAGATCGGGAAGCGGCACTCCGATGACGCTGGAACTCTCCACATCGCGAGCGGTCAGCGGACGGTAGGTGACGTGGACGGTCGTCTCGGTGATGCCGTACATATTCACCAACTGCGGTCGCGCATCCCCGTGCCGCGCGAACCACGGCCCGAGCGCGCGCATGTCGAGCGCCTCACCGCCGAAAATGATCAGGCGGAGAGACAAACTTCCCCCGGTTGCGTCCGCCGCGATGAGCGGGCGAAATGCGGAAGGTGTTTGATTCAAGACCGTGACCCTTTCGCGGACGAGGAGGGAGTGAAACGCATCCGGCGAACGACTAATGTCGTGAGGGACGACCACGAGCCTGCCTCCGTGGAGCAGAGCGCCCCAGATTTCCCAAACGGAAAAATCGAAGGCGACGGAATGGAACATGGTCCACACGTCGCGGGCGCCGAAATGGAACCACCCGGAGGTCGTCTCAAAAAGTCGCGTCACGTTCCGGTGAGTGATGCAGCAGCCTTTCGGCTGTCCGGTCGATCCGGAGGTGTAGATCACGTAGGCCAGATCATCCGGCACGGTGTCCGGGGAGATCGTGGGATGGGTCGGCGCTTCGTAACGATCGATACAAACGACTCGGGCGAGGGAATCGGGGACAGAATTTGCGAGATGACTTTGAGTGAGCAGAACGGGCGCCTGCGAATCGCTTAACATGAAGGCGACGCGTTCTGTGGGGTAGGCGAGATCGATGGGAAGGTATGCGCCGCCTGCTTTGATGATCGCGAGCAAACCAACGATCAGCTCGGCGGAGCGTTCCATCCGTAGGCCGACGATGACGTCGCGCCCGACGCCGAGATCCCGGAGATGGCCCGCTAGTTCAGCCGCCATCGAATCCAGTTCAGCGTAGGTTAAAGTGGCCGTGTTGAACGTGACGGCGATTGCATCCGGTGCGACGCGTGCCTGGCGTGAGAAACGCGCGCTGAGCGATTCGCTCGGAGGTTCGTCGTGAGCCGTGGCGAGCGTTGGCAACAGCGCGTTTCGCTCGGCGTCGGAGAGTAATGCAACGCGCCGAACGGGAATCGTGGGATCCAACGTGACGGCCTTGAGCAGCGTTTCCAAGTGGCCGAGCCATCGCTCGATCGTTTCGGGCGCGAAAAGGTCGCGGTTGTAGTCGCACCGAAAGAACAGTGTCCCATTTTGTTCCGAGACATTGAGGTAAATCTCGCTCATCGCGGTATCGCGAACTTGGAGAAATGGCGCCCGCTCGTTGACGAGATCGACCGTGATCCCGTCGACTTCGCGATGGAACCCGCCATTTTCATAATTAAAAAAGACGGAGAAGAGCGGCGGGCGACTTGTATCCAAGGGCAGCGCGAGGTCCCTGACGAGATGACCGAAAAAATACTCCTGATGTTCGTTGGCAGCGAGGACGAGGGCGCGGTTCGCGGAGAGCAGATCCGTAAACCGCATCTCCGAATCGACGCGAATCCTCAACGGCGCCACGTTGGTTGTATTCGCGATGAGGCGATCACCGCCTGGTAAGGTCCGAGTTGAGCCTTCGAAAGGCACGCCGACGACGAGAGCATCCTGTCCGCTCAGCCGGTGAAGCAGCGTTTGAAACGCCGACAAGAGTGAGACAAATAAGGATGCGCCGTGTTTCGCGCCGGTCTGCCGCAGCGCGGCCGTGGATTCTCGATCAAAACGCATGCCCGCGCGACCGCCGCGGAAGGTGCGCGACGCGGGGCGCGGGTGATCGAGTGGGAGCGCAAGGGACGGCGGGAGATTCGCAAACTGCCCGATCCAAAATCCTTTCGCGATTTCGGTCTCAAATTTACCTCTCGCGATTACAAACTCGCTGAGTTGCATCGCGCGGGGCAGATGCGTGCCCCCGCTGTAAAGCTCGCACAGCTCGTCCATGAGCACCCCGTACGAGGGCCCGTTTGCGAGAAGGTGGTGGAGAGTCAGCACGAGCACGTGTTCATCCGGCCGAATCCGAAGCAGCCTGGCGTCCATGATCGGTGCGCGAGAGAAGTCGAATTCCATCGCCCGAATCTCGGAAATGCAGCTCTCGATCGCGCCGTCTTCCGCGGCATCGACGACGGCGAGATCGAGTGCTGCCTTGGGATGGACGGTCTGCGTTTCACCATCGTCGGCGATCGTGGTGCGCAAAGCCTCGTGGCGTTCGATGAGCGAAGCCAGAGCGTGACGCAGTCGATCGACGTCCAGCGGGCCTCGGAACGCCAGCGCGGAAGTTTCATTGTAAGAGCGCGAAGCGTCCGGATGAAAAGCCGCCAGCATGCACAGCCCGCGTTGTGCGTCCGTCAAAGGAATGGTGTGAGCTGAGTCGTCGAAGCGCCGCCTGAGGGCGTCGAGCCTCGGAAGGCTCGAGATGACGGTTTCCTGCGCGATGCCAAAATCGATCAGGCAGCCGACCTCGTCGACGCCGATGGAGCGCAGCTTTTCGGCGATGTCGGCGCTCGATTCGACGGTGCCGATAAACGTCTTTCCCTCCGCGTAACCGTCCGCGGCGCGCGTGAGCAAATAATCCAAATCCGTCCGGCTGACCTCCGCCGCGCCGTTTTGGCTGGCGAGTTTGCGCTGCGAAATCTCGACGTGTGAACGGAGGTATTCGCGCAACGGCTCCCGGGCGAGCGCGCGGGCGGCGTCGGCATTCTCCGCGAGAAATGTATGCACAAGCATCGTCACGTGACCTCGGTCGTGGCCGGCGCGGGTGCGTGCGGCGCGGTAGAGGCGGATCTTCGCGGCGACGTCGTCAAAGGATTGGTTTTGAAGCTGGGCGAGCACGTTCAAGCCCTGTTCACCTGCCTTCACGTAAGACTCCGATTGCACGCAGGTCGCCCAGACCGGCAATTCCGGCTGCACCGGCAGCGGGAAGATGGACACGCGCAGTTCGTCTCCCGCGCCGCCGCGTGCAGTGATGGTCTCGCCACGCCAAAGCTTGCGAATCGTCGCGAGTGATTCGGTGGAAAGCTCGCGCCGACGGTCATACGCGTCCGGCGCAAAGACAAAATCATTCGGGTGCCATCCGGACGCGATCGAGATGCCCACCCGCCCATTCGATAGATTATCCACGAGCGACCACTCCTCCGCTACTCGGATCGGGTGATGCAACGGGAGGACCACGCTGCCGGCCCGAAGCGAGATGCGCGACGTTTCGCGGGCGAGGGCGGCGGCCATGACGGCCGCGTTTGGTGAGAAGCCTCCCACCGAATGGAAGTGGCGCTCCGGCAGCCACACCGCGGTAAAGCCATTTCGATCGGCGAAGCGCGTGCTTTCGATGATGAGGTCGTATTTGTCCGGGCGATGAGGCGCCGGATAGTTGCCGAAAAAATAGAGGCTGAATTGGAGGGGACGTGCCGCTTCCGGCGCTTCCGCGGCGATGGGGGGCGATTTGACGGCTTCGGACCGCATCGGAATGGGCGCGGCGGGAGCGGCTGCGGTTGCATTAGCCGCTTTGAAAAAGCCGCCTTGCTTCAGCTCTTCGACGCTCTCCTCGAAACATCGGATGAGGAGCGCGAGATCCTCATCCGAGTGCGCGGTGGAGAGGAAGAAAAGCCGATTGTCCCACGCGTGGATTCCCTTTTCGCGCAGATGAAAAAAGAGCATCCCGCCGAAACGAAAGTCCGCCTCGAATTTAACGATGAACATCGAGCTGAACGACTCGATCCAGATCGGGGCTGCGTGTTTGCTTGCGATTGAGTTGAGGGTGGCGATCAGCCCGGCCGTGCGCTCGTTGAGTCGTTCCTGGAGCCCGCCGCCTTGATCGCGCAGGAAGGAAAGCATCGCGTGAGAAGCGGCCATGGCGAGCGGGTGCCGCACGTAAGTCCCTGCAAAAAAGGTCACGCCCGTTTCTGGTCGCGATGTATCGCCGAAATTCCATGCGCCACCGTCGAGCGCATCCATGTATGCGGCCCGGCCGCACAGCGCGCCGATGGGCATTCCGCCGCCGACGATCTTTCCGTAGGTCACCATGTCCGCACGGATACCAAACCACGCCTGCGCTCCGCCGGGGTGACAGCGGAATCCGGTGATGACTTCATCGAAAACTAGGGCGACGCCCGCGTCTCGGGTGATCTTTCTCAGTTCGAGAAGGAATTCACGCGGCTGCAAATCGGGATGCCTGCTTTGGACTGGTTCCACGAGGACGGCGGCCAGTTCGTGCGCGTGCGCGCGGATGATCTCGAGCGATTCGGGCGCGCCGTATTCGACCGCGAGGACTTCCTTCGCGATGTGATCCGGGATGCCAGGGGCGATTGGAACCGAGCGCCTCTCGCCGCCGACGGTCTTTGCGCGGACGAGGAACTCGTCGTTGATGCCGTGGTATCCACTGCAAGTGGCGATCCGTGCGCGTCCTGTGACGGTGCGCGCCACACGCACGGCGGCGACGACCGCCTCGGAGCCGGTATTGCAAAAGGCGGCGCGGTCCATACCGCTGAACTCGCAGAGGAGCGCCGCAACTTTTCCTGCGACGGGAGACTGCGGGCCGATCTCGATCCCTCGCGCAAGTTGCGCGGCGATCGCCTCGGTGATGAAGGGTGGCGAATGCCCAAGAATATTCGTCCCAAAACCCATCGTGAAATCGACGTATTCGTGTCCGTCGACGTCCCAGAGCTTCGCTCCGGCGGAGCGTTCGATGGCGATCGGATAAACGAGCTCTTTCCAATACGCGCGGAATCCCGACACCGAGCGCGGGTCGGCAAAGTGGCAGCGGGTTTCGCGCGCGAGCTGTTTGGATTTCGCGGTCCGATCCGTGTATCTGGAGATCAGCGCATCGAGATGAGTCTCTTGCCGCGGATCGAGTTGTTCATGGGAATCCTTTTGGATGGGACGGAACGGTCCGAAATTGACCTGCTCGTTCGCGGGAGCGGGAGGCTGGGACGGATGATCGGAAGCAGAAAGGTGCGCGGCGAGCGCAGACAGGGTCGCCAGTTCCTCGAACAATTGTCGGAAGGCAATTTCAACGCGGAATTGCTTCCGGAGTGCGAGGGCGACTTGGGTCAGGAAGAGCGAGTCGAACCCGAGTTCCAGAAGGGACGCGTCGGCGCGCATCCTTTCGATCGGAACGCCGGACATCGCGTGCAGCAAGGTCCGCAGTTGGTCGAGTGTCGTGTTTCCTTCGGCGTCGGACGCCGCAGTGATCTTGGGCGGTTCGGCGTGCGTCGCGGGTGCAGCGCGTTCGATTTGGCCCGGGGCGATCCAGAAGCGCTCGCGTTCGAAAGGATAGGTCGGGAGCGGAACGCGAAGGCGCCGCTCACCATGGCGGATGCGACTCCAGTCGATCCGCACTCCCGCGAGCCAAAGACGGCCGAGAGCTTCGAGCATCGCGGCTTGTTCGGACCCGGGTGCCGAAGACTGGGACGAGATGACCGTGCCGCCGCGAGTCTGGCGGGCGAGGGGAGCGAGGGTGCAACCGGGACCGACTTCCAGCAGGACGGCTTCCTGTGCGACGGCGTGAACCGCGTCGGCAAACCGCACCGGTTCGCGGAGCTGGCGCGCCCAATAATCTGGCGTGGCGACGTTTGCGCCGGCGCCGCCGGTGAGCGTGGAGATGATCGGGATGCGCGGGCCCGTGAGACGAACCCCTTGTGCGAGCGCGGTGAACGGCGCAAGGACCGGTTCCATCATCGCAGAATGGAACGCGTGCGATGTGTGGAGCGGAGCGCAGGCGACGCCGTCGTCGTTCAGCTTTTCGGCGAATCGGGCGATGGCCTCGCGCGGACCCGAGACGACGGAAAGGCGCGGTGAATTGATTGCCGCGACTTCCACATCGGCGGAGAGCCGAGAGCGCAGTTCTGGTTCGGGCAGGCGTACCGCGAGCATCGCCCCCGCGGGAACGCTTTGCATGAGGCGCGCGCGTCCGGCCAGGAGCGTGAGCGCGTCGTCGAGCGTGAAGACTTCCGCGAGACACGCTGCGGTGAATTCACCGACGCTGTGCCCGACGAAGGCGGTTGGCCGCACGCCCCATGACTCCCAAAGCTTCGCCATCGCGTATTCGACCGAGAAAATCGCGGGTTGTGCGATGGCGGTCTGTGTCATCGTCTCGTCCTTTGCGTCGCCAGGATACAACGCGCCGAGCAGGTCGAGATGCGGCTTTAGGAGCGCGGCGCACTGGAGTAGGGCGGCGCGGAACACGGGCTCAGTCTCGAAAAGTTCGCGAGCCATTCCCGGGAACTGTGCTCCTTGGCCGGGAAACATGAAGACGAGCGGCGGATTCGCGGCGGTGGCGAAGGCGCTCGCAACTTGCCGGGCGGCGTTCTTTTCCAGTGCGTCCGCGGCGTCGGCAGTGTCTCGCGCGACGACGATGCGACGATGCTGAAACTCGCGGCGTCCGGTTTGCAACGTGTGGGCGACATCCGCGAGAGAGACGTCGGGATTCGCACGAAGGTGGCGGGCGAGATTCGCGGCGGCGCGGTCGAGGGCGGTGGGAGTTTTTGCGGAAAGGATCAGGAGTTGCCACGGGCGGGATGGCGAGGAAGGGGCGGCGGGCGAGGCCTCCTCGACAATCGTGTGTGCATTCGTTCCACCGATCCCAAACGAACTGACGCCGGCGCGACGGCGCTCCAAACCGCGAGGCCAGGCGGTGAGTGCATCGTTGACGACAAACGGGCTTCTCGAAAAATCGATCTGCGGATTGGGCGTTTGGAAATGCAGGCTCGGCGGGATGACTTCGCGATCGAGCGCCAGAACGGTTTTGATGAGTCCTGCCACGCCGGCTCCGGCATCGAGGTGCCCGATATTGGTTTTCACCGATCCAATCCGGCAATGCGCGATTCGGCTCGAGGTGGCATGGAAGGCGCGCGTCAATGCCGCGATTTCAATCGGGTCGCCGAGGCTCGTGCCGGTGCCGTGTGCCTCCACGTAGCTGATCGTATCGGCGGTGATCCCCGCCGCGGAGTGTGCACGCGCGATGACTTCCGCCTGACCTTCGACGCCCGGGGCCGTGAAGCCCGCCTTGTCGCCGCCGTCGTTGTTGATGGCAGTCGATTTGATGACGGCGAAGATGTGATCGCCGTCCCGTTGCGCGTCGCCCAGGCGCTTGAGGACGACCGTCGCGATGCCACTCGCGGCGACGCAGCCCCGTGCCTTTGCGTCGAATGCACGGCAATGTCCATCTGGCGATGGGATGCCGCCATCGACGTAGATGTAGCCTGCGTGGAGCGGCGACCGGACGCGCCCGCCGCCGACGAGCGCGAGGCCAATCTCGCCGGCTCGCAGACTTTGGCAGGCGAGATGAAGCGCGACGAGGGACGATGAACACGCAGTCTGCACGCTGATGGCCGGGCCCTTGAGGTGGAGCTTGTGCGCGACGCGCGTCGCGACGAAATCCTTTTCGTTTCCCACCGTGAGCGAATAATGGCCGAGTTGCGGCGCGAGTTCGGGTCGTGTGGCGAGGTTGTTTTGAAAATAGGAGTTTAGCGCGATGCCGGCGTAGACGCCGACGGGATCGCCAAAGCGCTCCACGTCGCAACCGGCGTGCTCGAAGGCTTCCCACGCGCATTCGAGAAAGATGCGCTGCTGGGGATCCATCAACTCCGCTTCGCGCGGCGTGTAGCCAAAGAATGATGCTGCGAACTGGTCAGCGTCCTCCAGCACGGCGCCGGCGTTGACGTAGTTCGGGTCGTCGATGATGGCCGGGTCGATGCCGGAACTGCGGAGTTCATCGGGCGTCAACGGACGGATCGATTCGATTCCGTCGCAAAGATTTTGCCAGAACTCGTCCACGTTTCGCGCGCCTGGAAAGCGGCCCGCCATTCCGATGACGCAAATGGGGTCGATCGAGGCGCCCGTGGGTCGGACGTCCGCGATCAGTTCGCGCGGCTTTTCGTAGCCGAGGCGCCTGGCTAGATCCCAAGAAAGATCGGATAGGAAATTGTCTTCGATGACACCGCGCCAGCCCTCCGCCATTGAAGCGTCGATCTTTGAATGCTCGATGAATCGCGGGTCGTCAGACGTGTGGACATTCGTGGGTCCAGTCGGGCGCATTTCCTTGTAAGGATCGAGCGTGCGCGGATCGAAGGCGATGCCGAGTGCATTGGAAAGCGATTCCATGCTGCCGCGCGGATCGGTGACGAGATCGGTGAACCGGAGCGGATGCTGGCGCGTGGCGGGGATGGTCGCGAGGAATTCGAGGAGGTTCCGATGCGCGAGAAGCCAGACCGTTTCGCCCGCTTCGAGCGGCGAGAGATCGTCGGCTTCCGGGAGGTAGACGCGATCCATGCGACGGCCCGCGAAGGAGCGGATCATCTCATACGGATGGCGCGCGAGATGGATGTAGAACGCGTCTTCAAAAATAGACTCCGCGTGCCGCAACGCGGCGGGATCGAGCGCGTAGGAAGGCGACTTGTCGACAAGCTCGCGCGGCGCGACTGCATCCTGGAGTAGCCCGTAGAAGTCTGCGACGGTGCCTCCGCGCTCCTCGCATTCTTGCATGATCCGCGCCGCTTCAGCCTCGTCGCAACCGCGGGCGAGCTTGAGCGCGTCGAGCGGGCCTCGCTGCCAGATGCTTTGCGCGCCCGAATATGCGGCGTGGCGTTCGGCGAGAGTGTCGAAGGACAGGAGCCGCAATTCGGAGGTGGTCGCGAGTCCGGGGTGTTGCGCGAGCATGGCGCGCAGCAGTGTGGTGCCCGAACGCGGCGGCGCCACGATGAAGATGACCCGGCGGTTCCGGCGATTCGGAGGCGGCGTGAGGTCTTTTTTGCGGAGAGGGATCTGACTTTGAACGCGGGCGAGCGTCGCGGGCGTGATGGGTGAGGCCGGCGATTTGGAAGTGGTCTGTGTTTCGCCAAACGCGCGTTCGACGGCTCCCGGGTAATGTTTACGAAGGAATGCCGCGAGCTGCGCGACGGTCGGTGCCTCGAATAACGCGACGACGAAAATGGGTTCTCCGAGTCTTTGCTGTAGCCGGTGGATGAGCTGCGCAGCGCAGAGGGAGTCGCCTCCGAGCTCGAAAAACTTGTCGTGAATCCCGACGCGATCGAGTTGCAGCGAAGCGCACCATTCCTCCGCGAGATGGCGTTCGAGTGCGGTGCGCGCGTCGGCAAAGGTGGAGGCGAGTTCCGGGCGCTGCCGGCTCGGGGCCGGAAGCGCGGCTCGGTCGACTTTCCCGTTGGGCATCAGGGGAAACGTGTCCAGCGCGACGAATGCGGCGGGCTGCATGAAGGCGGGAAGTTTCTCCGCGAGGAGCGTGCGCAATTCGGAGATCGGGCAGCTCGCAGGCGCAACGTAGGCGATGAGACGCCGGTCACCTGGAACGTCTCCGATGGCGAGCACGACGCTCTGCCGAACGGATGGGTGGGTTTGCAGGACGGATTCGATCGCGCCGAGCTCGATCCGATAGCCGCGAACTTTAACCTGATGATCGGCGCGTCCGAGGAACTCGAGTGCGCCGTCGGGAAGCAACCGCGCGAGATCGCCGGTCCTGTAAAATGGCGTGTCCGATTCGTCGCGGTAAAACCGGTCGGCGGTCAGCGTCGGCTGGTTAAAGTAGCCGCCTGCAACGCCGGGGCCGCCGATATGGATTTCACCGGAGGCACCTGCAGCGACGGGTTTTCCGGCCTCATCGACGATCCGGATGCTCGTTCCCGGAATCGGATATCCGATGGTGATCGGGCCCGTGGGATTCAGCTCGCAGGCCGAGCTCCAGACGGTTGCCTCGGTCGGTCCATATTCGTTATAGAGGAGCGCGCCGGGGCAGAGGCTCGCGTGCCGCTCGGGAAGGCCCGAGGGGCAGGCTTCTCCGGCCACGACGACGGTTTCGAGCGAGGTGAAATCGGTGCGAGTGCCGAGCAGCAGGGCGTAGAGGGATGGAAGGCACAGAGTGTGAGTGATCGCCTTTTTCTCGATGAGCGCGCCGAGCGCCGTGGGGTCGCGCTCTTCGCCAGCCGCAGGCAGGACGAGCGTGCCGCCGGTGCACAGGGTCCAGAAAAGTCCGGCGACGGAGCTGTCGAACGCGAATGACGAAAGCAGCAGGAAGCGCTTCGGCGGGATCTTGTAGAACTCGAGCCGAGCCCGCGTGGAGTGGGCGAGATTCGCGTGCGTGATGGGAACGCCCTTTGGTCGGCCTGTGGAGCCGGAGGTGTAAATGACGTAGGCGAGATTTTTTCCGAGAGGGGACGCGAACCCGGTATCGGCCGTCCCGCACTCGTCCAGAAACGCGATCTGCGGACCGCCCTTTGGGAGCGAATGGGCGTGACGTCGCGAAGTGAGGAGCACGCGCGCGCCGGAATCCGTCAGCGTGAACGCGATGAGATCCTTCGGATAATCTGGATCAATCGGCACGTAGGCGCCGCCGGCCTTGATGATGGCCACGATGCCGACGACCGTGTCCGGCGATCGATCGGCGACGATCGCAACGCGTGCGTCGGGCGCGACGCCGAGTTCGATCAAACGTCGGGCGAGCGCGCTTGAACGCTGGCGCAACTCGCCGTAGGTCAGCGCGCTTTCACCGCAAACGACGGCGAGGTCTCCATCCCGGTGCGTGTCGAGCGTACGTAGCAAATCGATCACGGGATCGTCTGAGCCCGCCGCGAGTGTTCCTGCGATCCCGTCACCGGCCTTAGTGGGGCGCGGTCTCGCCATGAGATCGGGTTGGTTCGGAAGAGCCTTGGGTCATGAATTTGGTTGCGTGTCGGGCGGGCGGACGGAAATGCTCGCCTGTTGCCCAAGCGCGGTTCTATCGAATCGTTGTAAGCAATCGAGTCATGAACGTCTTTTCGCAGCAAAGAAATAGCAGAGCTTGTGCCAGTGCTCAATCACCGGGCGACCGCGCGCGATGGAGTTGAAGAACTATCATTCGGGTGGATTCGACCGTGGTGTTCCGCGGTGGAAGGAGGCGCTGTGGATTTTGGCCAGGTGGGCGTTTTTCCAAACGACGATCCCGTGGCCCTCGGCGCTCCGTGTCATGCTGCTCCGCTGTTTTGGGGCTCGCGTGGGGGAAGGCGTGGTGGTCCGCGCGAACGTGAACATCAGCTTTCCGTGGCGCCTGGCGTTGGGTGATCGCGTGTGGCTGGGTGAGGAGGTGATGATTCTCTCTCTCGCTCCCGTGACCATCGCGTCGGACGTGTGTATTTCGCAGCGGGCGTTCCTATGCACCGGCTCACACGATTTTCGAGCCGCAAACTTTGACCTCATCACGAAGGCGATCACCATTCGTGAAAGGTCGTGGATCGCGGCCCAGGTATTTGTGGCACCCGGCGTCCAGATCGGCCCGGACAGCATGGTCGCGGCGGGCAGCGTTGTGCTGAAAGACGTCGCACCGAAAACGATCGTGGGCGGAAATCCTGCTTCGGTGGTGAAAAGCAACGCCTGACCGCCGTGCGGTTCCTGTTTCTCAATCAATATTTCCCGCCGGACCCGGCGCCGACGGGAGTGCTCCTGCGAGAACTGGCGGACGACCTCGCGGCGCGCGGCCATACCGTCGACTTTGTCGCGGCCCGGCAGGATTATCGCGCGGGGCAATCGAGTCGTCAGCGGATGATCCGGGAGCTTGTCGCTCTGTGCCGGATGTTTTGTGATGCCCTGCGGCGACCGCGGGCCGACGTCATCGTCTCGGCTTCTTCGCCGCCGTGCCTGCTGGTCGTGGCGACGTTGGCCGCGCTGTTTCACCGCGCGAAATCGGTGCATTGGGTGATGGACCTTTACCCGGAGATCGCCGTGGCGCTCGGTGAGATCGGGGATGGGCGGGTGTCGCGTGTGATCGCATCGATCATGGGGTGGTGTTACCGGCGCGCGGCGGCGGTCGTGGTACTCGATGACGACATGGCGGCCAGAGTGCGCCGCTACGGGGTCGAGTCGGTCGTCATTCGACCGTGGGTCTTTGCGTCCATTTCGGCGAAACCCCTTCCAACCGTGGCACCAAGGGAGCCGTGGACGTGGATGTATTCCGGTAATCTCGGGCGGGCGCACGAATGGGAGACGCTGCTGTCCGCGCAGGCCTTAATCGAACAGCAGGACTCGAATGCGACCCTCCTTTTTCAAGGAGGCGGCCCGTCGTGGGCAAAGGCCCAAGCCCGCGCGGCGGAACTCGGATTAAAACGCTGCGAATGGAAAACGTATGTCCCGGAGTCGGAACTTCCCGGCGCGCTGCTGGCCGCTCAGGTCTGCGTGGTGACGGAACTGCCCGTCGTCAAAGGCTGTCTTTGGCCCAGTAAACTCGGCCTCGTGCTGACGCTGCCGCGGGCCATCCTTTGGGTCGGTCCGACCGACGGGGCGATTGCGCGTGAGTTGCAGACGTTTTCGCACGTTGGCGCCTTTTTGCCGGGCCAGGCGGGCGAGGTGGCCGATTGGGTCCTCGCGGCGAAACGGCGTGCGGACGTCGTGCCGCCCTGCGCGAGGCCGGGCGCTGAGGCGCACCGAAAGGCGGCGCTCGAGGCGTGGCGGACGGTTTTGGACCGGTGAGGCGACCGCCGCTTGCCTCGCGAAAATGAGCGTGGCACTGTGCGTGCTAAAATTTCACCAGATGATTGAAAAGGTAAACCGAGGGCCGCTGAGGGTCTGTATCGACTGCCCACGCGGCTCCTGCGTGAAAGGCGGTGCGCGATGATTTTTGCCGTATGCTTCTTCGCTTTCGGCTTCCTGGTCACGTTTCTCGCGACGCCGTCCGTCATCCTTTTTGCGAAGCGGGGAATCGGGCTGGATGATCCCAATGAAAGTCGGAAACGGCATACGGAACCGATTCCGAGGCTCGGCGGTGTCCCGCTCATGCTGGCGCTGCTGCTGGGCGTCGCCATCATCCTTGCGATCGAACCCCATCGCGCGTCGCGCTGGGCTCCTATCCTGCTCGGCTGCCTGCTCATGTTCGGGTTGGGCTTGTGGGATGACCTGAAGAGCCTCGGAGCGAAGCGCAAACTCATCGCGCAAATCCTGATCGCGAGTTTGGTTCATTGGCTCGGCCTGGGCATCGAGCGTGTGAGTTATCCCGGCGGAGGGTGGAGCGTCGAACTGGGCGCGCTCGCGAGCTACGGCGCGACGGTCTTTTGGCTGATCACCGTCCCGAATATCATCAACCTGATCGACGGCTTCGACGGGTTGGCGGGCGGTCTCGGGATGTTCATGGCCGTGACACTCGGCATCGTCGGCATCCTCTCCGAGCAACTGGCCGTCGCGTGGTTTGCGTTTACGATGGCCGGCGCGCTCCTCGGTTTTTTGGTCTTTAATTTCCCGCCGGCCCGCATCTTTCTCGGCGACGGCGGCGCCTACCTGATCGGCTTTTTCATCGCGTCGTTGTCATTGCTCGGCTCGCATAAAGGTTCCATCGGGGCCGTGCTTCTCGTCACCATTGTGGCCCTCGGCGTGCCGATGCTGGATACGACCTTTGCACTGTGCAGGCGGGCGCTTCGCGGGTTTCCGATCTTCCACGCCGACGATGAGCACTTTCATCACAAGCTCGAAAACCTCGGCTTTTCAAAACGGCGCATCCTGCTCGGCGTCTATGGAGTCTGCGTCGTGCTGAGCCTCCTCGGGTTGAGTATTTTCTGGAGCCAGGGGCGCACGCTTCCGATCGGGATCGGGGCGATTTTTATGCTCGCGGTGATAGGGCTGCGGTACTTTCACCTCGTGGGCAGTTGGGAGGATGTGCGGCGAAAATTGACGCGCGTCATCACCCGCCGGGGCGAGGTGCGCTACGCCTTGCTTCAAGCGCAGTTGCTGGAAATCGAGGTGGAGCGGTGCCGGAGTGCGCAGGAGTTTTGGGCCATTTTCGAAACGACGATGCGGCGAGTCGGATTTGTCGAACACGGCGAGGTCGAAAACGAAGTGACGGTGCATGTAAAATACAACGGCAGCACGCCATGGACGCTGCACGCACCACGGCAGCGGGGGCACACGGTGGAATGGCAGCGGATCGCGGAGTGTTTTCGACCCGTGTACGTCAAGGCGGTGGCGCGATGGAAACGGTAAAGCGCGATCGTCGAGCCCCGGCGGTTGGTGCCGTAGCGCTCGGCGTCTTCGCGCTGTTGGTCGTGGCGGCGCCGCTCGCGTTTGGAGCGGTCGATCGGGTGTGTCAGATCGGGGTGGTCGTCCTGCTCGCGATCGGAGTCTGGCTCCGGCCGCCGACGGTTGCGCGGCCGCGGCCGCGGACCAATGCCTTGATCATCACCGGACTTGCGCTGCTTTTGTTTCAGGAATTCGCGCCCGCGGCCTGGTTCGGAACGACGTATTGGCGTACGACGCTGGCGGAAAGTTTCGGGCTCGCGTTCCCGTGGACACACCATCCCGAACCGGCGCGGGCGCTCGACGCGCTGCTCGCCGGGGCGGTCGGAGTCGTCTGGTTTCTTTGGGTGCGGACGCTCGCCATCGACCGGAAAAATCGGCCCGTTTTGGCATGGAGCCTACTCGCATCCGGCGCCGTGGTCGCGGCGGTGTCCTACGCGACACGGGGCATCGATCCGAACGCGATTTACGGGCTGCGATTTACACCCGGCTGGTTCGGGTTCGGCCCATTTCCAAATCGAAATCACACCGCTTGTTTGCTCGCGATGTCCTTCATCATGGGCGCCGGCTGTGTCGCGTCAGCGGGCGCGCGGCGAAGGCGCGGGCTTGTCGTTTGTGGTCTCGGGTTGATGGGCCTCGTGCTCGCGGCGTTACTTACCACGCAGTCCCGAGGTGGGTTGTTGATCGCGATCGCCGGCATCGGCATTTTCCTCGGCTGCGTGGTGCTCCGTTTTCGCAGCCGGCGCGCCGTAGGATTTGCGTTGGGAACCGGCCTGGTCTCGCTCGCGATCGGCCTCGCCTTCGGGGGGCAGGTCCTCGCGCGCTTTGCGTCGAAGGAAGGCGGCGATGTCTCCAACCATATGCGGGTGGCAGTGTGGAAGGACACACTGCGTTTGTGGAATGATGCGCCGCTGTTCGGCCACGGGCTTCAATCGTTCACGCAGGTTTTCCCAATGTATCAGGCGATCGAGACCGGTGGTCGGCCCGTGCTGCATCCGGAGAGCAGTTGGCTTCAGTGGCTGTCGGAGTTGGGTGTGGTCCCCGTGGTGTTCGGCGTGGTCGGACTGCTGATGCTCGTCGTTCCCGGCGTGCGGCAGATGTTCGCTGCCGAGCGCGGCTTCTTCTTGCGCGCGGCCGGGTTCGCGGCCGCCGCGGCGCTGCTCATTCACGCGTTGTTCGACGTGCCGGCCCATCGCTGGGGCACCGCCGGATTCGCGCTCGCCGCGCTCGCCCTGGTTTGCACGCCGGCCGAGGGGACGCGGCTGGTGAGGCCCAATCAAAAGGCGGTGCTGGTTCCGCTCGGGATCGCGGCGTTTTGGGCGCTGCCATTTTTCGGCGACGCACCCGCCTGGTCTCCGCTTTCCCTTGCTCGGCTCATCGCTCGCGAACGGGCGACGGTGCTCATGCCGGCTTCGGAGTTGGAGTCCTCCATCCGCTATTTCCACCTCTGCGCCGAATTACATCAGGCGGCCGGGATTCGCGAACTCGCTGCGCCACCGATGCAGGGCGGCATGGATTGGCAGGGGCATTTTCGGATCGCGCTCCGGCTGCAGCCGGGCTCGTGGTACGTCGCTGCGGATCAGGCGCAGGCCTGCGAACGTCTTGCGCCGGTCTTCGCGCTTCATTACTGGCAGTTGGCCGTGGAGCGTGCCGAAAGGCGTGTCGATGAAGTGTTCCGAATCGCCTTCGAGCAAACCGCGCGGCGGCCCGGCGCCGCGGACGCGTGGGCCCAATACGTCGAGAGCCATCCTGCGCTACTCCTTACCTATGCCGAGATCGTGCCGCCGGATCTGGCGCGCGCGGCATACGACCGCTGGTGGACGGAGCGTGGCTCCAAAATCGGTGAAGCGCCCGATTGGGAGGCGGCGATCTTTTATCGGCTCGCCGCGCGTTTTGGGAATCCCCGGCAAATCGAGGCGTGGATGAATGGTCATGCCGCGCTCCGCGACCGCGACGCCACGACTTGGGCGACGTTATTGCACGGATGGGGAGAAGATGAACTGGCGTGGTCGGCCCTGGCGGCGTCGATCCCGGATTCCGAGTTTCCCACGGGATCGCCGCGCGCAGGGCGCGACATGGAAGGCCGATGGCTGAGCGATCCTCATGATTTCGTGAACGCCCGCGATTACGCCCAATCGTTGCAGGTTTCAGGCGACACCGATGGGGCGCGGAACGTCATCGTTGCCGTCGCGCAAGGCGACGACGCGCCACAGTGGTTTGTGCGCAAAGCGGCGCACCTGCTCGCCGAGCGGCGGCGTTACCGGGAGGCAGTCGAGTTGCTCATCGTCGCACGGGCGCCCCGCTGACTCCTGCCGTTGACTCGCGGGATGGGCGTTCCTATCGTGGCCGAAATGGATCCCGGCACGCGCGAGCGCATCTACGATTACATCGAAAAGAAAGGTCTGCGAAAGACCACGCAGCGCGACGCCATCATCGAGGCAGCCTTCAGCACGACCGAACATTACACCGCCGAGGACCTGTTGCTCATGGCGCGGGAAATCGACAAGGACGTTTCCCGGGCCACGGTTTACCGCACCCTTCCGCTGCTGGTGGAGTGTGGTGTGTTGAAGGAGATGGACTTTGGAAAAGACTACAAATTCTACGATCCGAACTACGTCGATCACCCGAATCACAACCACCTCATCTGCGTCGATTGCAACCGGATCGTGGAGTTTGAAGACGTGCACATCGACACGCTTGAAACGTGCATCAGCAAGCGGCTCGGCTTCACTCCCGAGCGCAAGACGGTGAGGATCGAGGCGACGTGCGACGATCTCCGCCGCAAGGGCGTCTGTTTGCAGCGGAAAGATTGATTATGTGGAAAGGCCGCTTCTCCGAGCAAACCGCTGAACTTCTCCAAAACTACAGCCAATCCGTCAGCTTCGACTGGCGTCTGTGGCGTCATGATATCGAGGGCTCGATCGCGCACTCCGCCGCGCTGGAAGCGGCCGGGCTGATCACCGCCGAAGAGCGCGGGAAAATCGTGGCTGGCCTGCGCGGAATCGGCGCCGAGATCGAGGCGGGAAAGTTCCAGTTCAAGGTCGAACTCGAAGACATCCACATGAATATCGAGGCGGAGTTGACGCGGCGCATCGGCGATGCCGGAGCGAAACTGCACACCGCCCGGAGCCGGAACGATCAGGTCGCCCTCGACATCCGGCTTTATCTTCGCGCGGAATGCGACGCGATCAGCGCATTGCTGGCGGACTTTCAGCGCGCGCTCGTTTCGCTGGCCGATGAGCACCGCGACATCGTCATCCCCGGTTACACCCACCTTCAGCGCGCGCAGCCGGTGTTTTTCGCCCACCACCTTTTGGCATACGTCGAGATGACGGCGCGCGACGTCGATCGCATCGCGGATGCGCGGCGGCGCATGAACGTCCTCCCGCTCGGCAGCGGCGCCATCGCGGGCTCGACGATCAAGCTCGATCGGGAACTCGTCGCCAAGGCGCTCGACTTTCCCGCGATCAGCCAAAACAGCATGGATGCGGTGAGCGATCGGGATTTCGCC
>JAYTDO010000519.1:0-7738 GCA_043735935.1 Chthoniobacteraceae bacterium | reverse complement strand
CGTTTATTGCTACGCGGTAAAGTAGCCGCGTGCTCTGGCGGGCGGGCGCTTAAACGGCGCCCGTGATGCGTTTGAAAGGTTCGCCCTCGTTCAAGGTTGGGCGTTCCGGTCGGCCTTTGTATTTGTACACGAGCCCCATGTTGTCGAGCCCCATGAGGTAAAGGATCGTCGCGTGCAAATCGTGGACGTGCAGCCGCTCTTCGACCGCATGCAGGCCGACTTCGTCCGTGGCACCGATCGCCTGGCCACCCTTCACGCCGCCGCCCGCCATCCACATCGTGAAGCCGGTCGGATTATGGTCGCGGCCGTCGCCTTTTTCGCTCATCGGAGTGCGGCCGAATTCACCGCCCCACACGACGAGCGTCGAGTCCAGCAGGCCGCGCGCTTTCAGATCCTTGAGCAAGCCGGCGATCGGTTTGTCGACATTCCGGCAAAGCTCGCTGTGGTTGCGTTCGATCCCTTTGTGCGCGTCCCACTTGCTGCCGGCGCCGCTGTAGAGCTGGACGAACCGCACGCCACGCTCGACGAGACGGCGCGCGAGCAGGCACATCCCGCCAAACTTCTCCGTCTCCTTCGCGTCCATCCCGTAGAGGGATTTCGTAGCCGCGCTTTCCTTCGCTAGCTCGACCGCCTCCGGCGCTTCCGTCTGCATTCGGAACGCGAGTTCGTAGCTGGCGATTCGGGCTTCGAGTTCGGATTGCATGTGCGACTGCGCGTGCGCCCGATTGAGTTGATTCAGGAACTCCAGCTTGCCGCGCTGCTGCGCGTCGTCGATCCCTTCCGGCGCGCGAAGATTCGCGATCGGCTCGCTGCCGGCGTCGATGCGTGTGCCTTGGTAGACGGCGGGCATGAAGCCGGGACCCCAATTCCGCGGGCCGTTGATCACCGTTGCGGCGTTGTCCTGCATGACGACGAACGATGGCAGGTTCTGATTCTCGGTGCCGAGGCCGTAGCTCACCCACGAACCGAGCGAGGGGCGCCCGGCGAGGATCGAACCGGTGTTCATCTGGCAGACGCCGGAGGAGTGGTTAATGCCGTCCGCGTAGCAGGAGCGAATGACGGCGAGATCATCGGCGCACGTCGCGGTCTCGGGCAGCCAGTCGCTCACCCACAAGCCGCTCTGACCGTGCTGCGCCCACGCGCGTTTGCTCGGCAGAATCGGAGATCCAAATTCCCCCATCGCCGTGATCACGCGCCCGAAGCTCGGCGGGATCGGCTTGCCGGCGAGTTCCAGCAGCTTCGGCTTCGGGTCGAAGGTATCGAGATGCGACGGACCGCCTTCCATGAAAAGGAAGATGACGCTTTTCGCGCGAGCGGCGAAATGGGGAATCCGTGGGAGCAGCGGCTGAGTGAGTGAGCGCGGCTGTTCCTTTTCCAATTCTGCCGCCATCGCACTGCCCTGGAGCAAATTCGCGAGCGCGAGCGCGCCGAAACCGCCGCCCGCGCGGGCGAGGAAGTCGCGCCGCGAAGTGGTGAAGTCGTGATGCGGAAAGGTCATGGTTTAGTCGAGGTAGAGAAACTCATTCGCATTGAGCAGCACATGGCAGAAGTCCGCGAGCGCGCCTTGGCGGGAGTCGATCTTTGCAGGTGCGACGGTGCGCGGAAGAATGTCGTTGGCGAGCGGCGACGAGTCTTTGAAGACGCCCGGAGTGGGTTCAAAGCGCCAGTAGCCGCACGTGCGGTCGGTCGAGACTTCCTTGGCCACAAGCAGGTCGTCTTTCCCGAGCGCAGCGCCCGAAAGGCGGACGTCGTCGATGACACCGTCCCAAAGGTGTTTGGCTTCGCCGGAGCGCCCGCCGATCGTGAGCGCCGTCGTCGAGCCGACGTGAGCGATCGTCTTGTGCGGAACGTTCGCGACCATGATCGGCTGATCATCGTTCGTCATGTCCTTCACGTAAAACGTGATCCCGCTCTCGCCCGCGTCATCGAGCTTCACGGACGCCGCGACGAAGTAGGGTTTGCCCGGCTCGATGTTTACGCCCGAGAACAGCGGCTCGGACGCTTCCTGCGCGGGAGTGCCTTCGCCGCTGAGCAGGAGGACAAGCGTCTCCGGTTTGTAACGCGACTTCTTCCCCGTGACTCCAAACTGCCAGCCAGCGTGCCCGCTCGCGCCGTCGAATGTCGCGGCGATCGTGCGCACTTCGCCGCCGTCGTAGCTCGATTTCATATTAACGAAGGCCTCGATGGTGAAGTCTCCGTCGGGAAATCCCTTTGGCGCCGGCACGATCAATCGTTCCTGCGTCGAGCCCGGCGCGAGGAGCGCAGCGTGGCCGTCGCGAAAGCGCATCTTGTCGGACACAAACGGCGTTTGTTTTTCCGGGAGTATCCGCGCCTCCATCACTTTCGCCTGAGCGGCCATGAACTTTTCGATCCCGGCGATTTCGTCCGGTTGCGGATCGCGTCCGAAGGTGATGCGAATGGCGTCGGTGAGTTGTTCGCGGGTGTCGGTCGAATTTTCACGCGTGATCCGCGCCGCGAAAGCGCGCGCCCGCGCGAGCATCCAGGGACTATTAAACATCATCAGGGACTGCGTGGGTGTGGTGGTGATGTTGCGCTGCGACATGCTCGAAAAGCCGTCGGGCACATCGAACGCCTCGAGGAGCGGATCGTGTGTGTTGCGCATGACCTTGGTGAAGATCGTGCGCCGCGGTTTGCTCGGGTCCACGCTCGGGCCGCCAGCGGTGAGGTCGAGTTCGCCAGTCGCAGCGAGGATGCTGTCTCGGATTTGCTCGGCGTCGAGACGGCGTGTGCTCATGTGCGAGAGAAGGCGATTCTCGGGGTCCTTGAGTTGCGATGCCTTCGCGTCGACCGGCGTGGTGGATTGCTGCCACGCGGCGCTGAGCAGGATTCGCCGATGCAGCTTTTTGAACGACCAGCCGTCCTCGACAAACTGGCGCGCGAGCCAGTCGAGCAATTCGGGATGCGACGGCGGTTGACCGAGTTTCCCGAAGTCCGACGAAGTGGCGACGAGGCCGGTGCCGAAGTGATACTGCCAAACGCGGTTGACGATCACCCGCGCGGTGAGCGGATTCTCCGGAGTCGTGAGCCAGCGGGCCAGAGCGGCGCGCCGGCCTGTGGAGGACGGATGCTCCGCGAGCGGCGGAATGTCAGCGGGCCTTTCATCCAGCAGCGTGAGGTAGCCCGGCGCGATGTCGCCGAGTTGATCCTTCTTGGGAATTCGGATCGGGGGCGCCGTCGGGCCGATGTCGCTGACTGTGAATGTGGTCGCAGGTGCCTGCGGCTTCTCGGCGTCGAAGGCGGCGAGCTGCTTCGTCAGGGCCACGTGTTGATCCTTGTCGGCGGATTTCATGCGATTGAGGAGGCGATCCCATTCGTAAGTCACCTGCTTCCATGCGAGCTGCGCGAGTTGCTCTTCGAGCGGTGTTCGCACCGCGCTGGGTTTGCGGATGAGCGCCTCCGTTTCCGGTGGGAATTTCGTGATCGCTTCCTCCGCAGCCTTGTCGCGGTAGGGTTGTTCCAGGTCGGTGATCTGCTGGCGGATCGCCGCTGTCTTTTCCTCCCACGTTTTCAGTTTTGCATTGTAAGCCGCCTCCTCGTCCGGCGTGGCGAGTAGGACGTCGTCGCGCGGATGGATCGGAGCGAAGAACGCCTGGAGCCGGTAGTAGTCCTTCTGCAAGATCGGATCAAACTTGTGATCGTGGCAGCGGGCGCATTGGACGCCCAGTCCGAGGAAGACGTCGGCGGTCACGTCGGTCAGGTCGTTGAGAATGTTGGTCCACTGCGTCGCGACGTCGCGGTTGTTGTATTCGTAGATCCAATGGCGAAGGAACGCGGTGCCGGTGCGCGCGACGGGGTCACCCGGGAAAAGTTCGTCGCCCGCGAGCTGTTCCTGCACAAAACGATCGTAGGGTTTGTCGTTGTTAAAGGCGGCCACCACGTAATCCCGATATCGCCACGCGTTTGGCCGATAGTCGTCGGCCTTGAAACCGTCGCTCTCGGCGTAGCGAGCCAGGTCGAGCCAATGCCGCGCCCAGCGTTCACCGTAGCGCGGGCTGGCGAGGAGTTGGTCCACGAGCGCGGTGGTCGCGGCCTGCCGATCGCGGGTGGCGGCTTGCACGAATGCGGCGCTTTCCTCGGGCGTCGGTGGGAGACCAGTGAGATCGAAATAAAGCCTCCGGACGAGCTGCGCGGGCGCGGCGGCGGGCGCCATTTGGAGCCCGTTGTCCCCGAGCTTCGCCAGCACAAAACGGTCGACTTCGCTCGCGGTCGAAGCGTCGGTTAGCGACGGAGGACGCGGCTTCGTCATCGGCTGAAAGGCCCACCACCGTCGGTCGTCGTCGGTGATTTTTCCCGTCGCGCGGAGCGTCATCTTTTGACCACTGACCGGCTTCGGCCAGGGAGCGCCGGATTTCACCCATTCGGTCAGCGTCGCGATTTGCTGGTCACTGAGCTTTTTGCCCTTTGGCGGCATTTGGAGATCTTCGTCTTTGTACGAAATGGCGGTGACGAGCAGGCTCTTGGCGACATCGCCGGGGACGATCGCCGGTCCGGTATCGCCTCCGGTAAATGCGCCATCGGGCGTATCGAGCACGAGTCCGCCTTTGATTTTATCCGCCTCGTGACTGTGGCACTTGTAACAGTGCTCGGTGAGGATCGGTTTGATCGTCTTCTCAAAAAGGTCGGCGTGCTCAGCCGTATTCGCTGCGCGAAGTGGCAAAGCGAGCGCGATGGCGGCGATGAGCGAGACGGGGTGGGAAAAGCCGTGTGGCATGACTTGCGTTGATAGCCTGATCCGCTCGAAGCGCAAACCCGAAGCGAGGGGCCTCCGATTCAAAAGAAAAACCCGCCCCCTTTTGAAGGGCGGGTTTTCAAATCAGTCCGACGGCGACTCGGCCTATTTGTTGATCGGCATGTAGCGGTAGAAGACCTCGAGCATGAGGATGCACAGAGTCGTGCGATAGTATGGGCCGTCGCCACCGGGATTCTTTTGCAAATCACCCACGCCACCCTGGGTTGGGGGCCAGCTTCCATCGGGGCTCTGGCTGTCCGCGATCTCGTCCTGGAAAAGGCGGTTCCATTTGCTCCAAGCCGAACCGCCGAACATCAGACACGCCTGAGTGTTGTAATACCAAGCGTAAAGGTCGGCCTTGTCGCCTTTGTATTTCACGTCCGCTTTGCCGAGAAGGAAGTCGATACCCTCCTTCACGGTCTTGTCCTTGTCCTGTTTCCAGAAGTAGGTGCAGAGCACGCCGACACCGGTAAGGCTCGCGCGGTTGTCTGCTTTGTCGTAACCAAATCCGCCCTCGTTACCCTGCCACTTTTTGATGAAGACCATCGACTTGTCCAAGGCCTCGTCCACTCCCGGTATGCCGAGGCCGGTGAGGTGGGCGGCTTTCAGCGCCTGAATCTGCCAACCGGCGACCGAAAGATCGTTCCGGGTGCCCTTCTTGTATTGATAATCCCAACCGCCGAGCGGGGTCTGGCCCTGGACGATGTAGCCGACCGCCTGCTTGAGGAGTTCGGCGAAGCGTTCATCCTTCGTCATCGAATAATACTCACCCATCGCGTAAGTGAGGATCGCGTGTTCGTAAACGCCGTGGTTGTCGCCCCAGCCGTCCTTGGTAAGTGACATGCGGCCTTGGAATTCGTTGCCGCGGGCGAGCACCCAATCGAGCGCCTTTTTCACTGTCGGTCCGAATTCCGGCGACTCAGGAAGTTCGCCGTGGCCGAGGAATGAAAGCAGTGCCAGTCCCGTCATCGCGGGCTTGTGGCCTTCACCCCATGAGCCGTTCTCGCCTTGGTGATCTTTCAGCCAGCGCAGTCCGGCCATGACGGCCTTCTCGCTCTTCTCCTTGCCGTTATTCTGCCGCATCATGTTGCCGCGGGCCATGCCGCCCATGCGGCCGCCCATCGCGGATGGGACACCCGCACCCGTCGAGCGCGAGACGGCCTTGCTCGTGTCCATCGCCTTCACGTCACCGACGATCGCCTTGATGGGGGCCTGCATGGGCGCCATGGCGAAGGTCGTGCTCGTGGAGGTCGTGGAAGTGATCGCGCTCACCGACGGTGCGCTGATCGAGGGCTGTTCCGGCGTGAAGGTTTGCTGCGCAGGATCAGGCGGCTGTTCGGCGGGCGGTTGCACGGCGACGTCGCTGCTGACGAGTCCGCCGCCGTCGCTCGTGAAGTCGGGCGCTTCGTTAAAGTGGTGAAAGAGGACGACACTTCCGCCGAGGACCACGAGGATGACGTGGAGCAGGAGCGAGAAGGTAAAAAACCGGGAGGCGGCGAGGCGTTCCTGCAGCTTTTGCATGAGCGATTTCTTTTCGTGTTCGGGGTCCATAGGGTTCTTGAGAGTTACGTGTGCGGAGGTGGGTGTCAATCGTGTGGAACGTTTGGACCGAAAGAAAATCGCTCCGGATCGGATCGCGGTTTTCTTGCTGTCTTACATGGCGAGACGGATCGGCGCGCGGGGATCTTAGAGGGAGCGGAACATTTCCCCTGAAAAGCAAAGCGGCGGACCCTTTTGGAGTCCGCCGCCGGCTTTTCGAATGGAGGTTCGGATTATTTGCCGTACAGGCACTGAGCGAGATAACCGCTCAGCGCAGTGAGGCGGTTTTCGGCGCGGAACTGCGCGATCTTTTTGCGATCGACCGCGAGGGCGCGCTCCCAGAGCCACATGAGGTTGTTCGAGGAGACGGTCAGAATGTCCGTGATGTTTTTCGGGTCATCCACGCGCGGCGCTTTGACGTCGAAGCAGATCGGCCCTGCGTATTTCGCATCCTGCAGCACGACGAGCAGGGCGAGATCCTTGAGCGGTTCGGTGTAGCCAAAGGGGAGATCCTGATCGTACCGCTGGCCGTCCTGCGAGTTCAGGTGGATGTGGAACAGCTTTCCTGCTTCCAGACACATCTCGATGTCCCACAAATAATCGAGACCCGCGATCCGCGAGTGCGCGGTCTCGGGGTTGAGCCCGAAGAGCGGCTGCAACTCCTTGTCGAGCCGGCTGATGAGGTAAAGCGCCTCTCCGACGTTGGCGAGATACATGTTGGCGCGGGGTTCGTTCGGCTTCGGCTCGATGGCAAACTTGATCTTGGTGCCGTAATTCTTTTTCGCGTAGGCGCCGACTTTATTGAAGCCCTCGACGAGCCGCAGGAAGGCGTCGCGTCCGTTTTTGGCGAGCACGAAGTCGAATCCCTCGCGTCCATTCCAGAAGACCATCGTCTTCGCACCGAGGTAGGCAGTCGTGTCGACGGCCTTGAGTGCATTGGCGAGGCCGAGTTTGCGAACGGCGGGATCGTTGGACGTCATGGCGCCGTCCTTAAAGATCGGCGCGGCAAAAAAGCTCGGGGTGTACATCGCGCACTTCAGGCCGAGCTTCTTCGCGATTTTCGCGGCCGCAGGCGCCATCTCGGCGGTGATCTCCACGTCGTGAGCTTCGTAGTAGCTCATGCCCGCTTCGGCCAGCATCGGCAGGCGATCGAGCATCGGGATCGCATCGCGGGTGGGGCCGCCAAACGGGTCATTTCCCGGCCCGATGTTCCAGACGCCGGCGCCAAGGCCACTGATACCGACTTTGTTTTTGAGGATGATTGGTTTGGACATATTGAGTTTAGAAAATGGGGGCCGGAAGAAAAGCAGGGGCGGCTGTGTTTGTCACCCCTAAAGCTCGAAAGGCAAAGTGCCCGCTGCATGAATCTCAAACGAGGGGACTTGCGGGCGGACGGTCGCGCGAGGAAGGTAGGCCGATGCTCGCGTCCGCGCCGTTGCGCGTCTTTAT
>JAYTDO010000518.1:0-3548 GCA_043735935.1 Chthoniobacteraceae bacterium | reverse complement strand
ACGCCCAGGCGCGTCGCGGAGTTCTTTTCGCCCACCTGGGGATACGGGAAGGAAATGACCTGCGGATAGTTACCCTCCGTGTCGTCCAGTAGATGAAACTCCCGCACGCCGCTCGTGTCGAACTGCCAAAACGCGATGTCCTTGCCGTCCGGGCTCCAGCGATACCCATCGCGGATGCCTAGTTCCTCCTCATTGACCCAGTCGGACGTGCCATTGATGAGCGCGGCTGAGCCATCGGTCGTCAGCGCCGTGATGCGCAGGTCGCGCAGGTCTTGGATGAACAGATTGTTCGCGCGGACATAGGCCACCCGTGTGCCATCGGGCGAGAACTTGGCAAACATCAGCGTGGCAGGCCCGGCATCGCCGCCCAGCTTCTTCAGCTCACGCGTCGCCACATCCAGCACCCAATAATCTCCGCGCGTGTTGCGCCGCCACACACGCCTGCTGTTGGTGAAGATGAGCAGCTTCGACTCGTCCGCCGAGAACTCGAAGGCCTCGACCTCCAGCGGCTTATCCATCCCCGGTGGAATGAAGGCGCTGACAGGCACGACAATTTCCTTCGTGCCGCTGGCTATGTCGTTGCGCACCAGATCCCGGGCTTTGTCCGCAGGATGCGATGCGTCGAGCGTGAAGTAGGCCGACGCGCGTTTGCTCCAGACGAAGGCCCCTAACTTCACCCCCTGAAATTCATCGGAGCCAAAGATGCGGTCGATGGTCAGCATGGAAGCATCGGAGGTTGCGGGTCGGTTAGGTTGTTGAGCTTTCACTGGCACGGCGAAGAATGCGGATAGGGTTAAGAGAAGTGCGAGCGCGTGTTTCATCGGCGGGCCTTGGGCTTCTTCGCCCCGCGATTCATCAGCGCTTCGATCTCTTCCGCTTCGATGGGTATGTCCGCCATGAGATCGACTGGCTCGCCTTCCGTGACGACCACCGTGTTCTCCAGTCGCACCGCGAGACCTTCCTCCGGGATGTAGATCCCCGGCTCGACGGTGAGCACCCAGCCGGGCGCGAAGGGCTGTTTCAGCAGGCCCACATCATGCACATCCAGCCCCAGCGGATGCCCCACACCGTGCATGAAATACTTCTTCACCGCCGGGTTGCCGGGGTCCTGCCGCGGGATGTCGCGCGGCTTTAAGAGCCTCAGCCGCAGCAGTTCCTCCTGCACGATGCCCTCGGATTCCTTCTGCCAGTCCTTGTGCAGCTTGCCCGGCACCGCGGCCTTGGTTACGGCGCGCAGGCAGCGCAGCACGGCGTCATACACCTGGCGCTGGCGCTTGGTGAAACGTCCGTTCACCGGGATCGTGCGCGTGAGATCGGACTGATAGTTGGCGTAACACGCGGCCACGTCGAGCAGCAGTAGCTCGCCGTCGCGGCACGGCTGATCGTTCTGGTTGTAGTGCAGCGTGCAGGCATTGGCCCCGCCCGCGATGATCGGGTTGTAGGCGAACTTCGCGCGGTTCGCGATGAACTCGTGCGACAGCTCAGCTTCCACCGCGAACTCCATCAGGCCCGGCCGCACCTTTCGCAGCAGGCGGAGAAAGCCCTGCCGTGTGATCCCGCACGCGCGCCGGATGAGCGCGACCTCCGCGTCGGACTTGATGACGCGAAGCTGATGCATCACTCGCGCCAGCCGGTGGTAGTCGTGGAGCGGATACTTGGCCTGCACCTGTTTCACAAACCGCGCCTCCCGCGTCTCCACCTCGATGACCGCGCGGGTATGCTCATTCGAGTTAAGATAAACGTGCTCCATCTCGCACATCAGCTTGTGGAGGATCATGGGAAAGTCCGTGAGCCACTTGACCTCCGTAATGCCCGAAATTTCCTGCGCCTCGCTCTTGGGATGCTTGTGACCCTCCCAGGTCTTCAGGTGGGCACTCGGTTCGCGGACAAACAGTACCTCGCGCATTTTCTCATCCAGTGCGTCCGGCGCGAGCACGAGAATGCTTTCCTCCTGCTCGATACCGCTGAGATAGAATAGGTCGGAGTTAGGTGTCGGAATCGTCGTGCCATCCGCATTCGTCGGAGGAATGTCGTTGGCATTGACGACTGCGAGCGAGCCGGCGGGCAGCCGCTCCCGCAAGCGTGCGCGATTCTCGGTGAACAGGGCGGAGGGGATGTTTTCGTGACGCATAGAGTTTCATTTGATGCCGATCATCAGGCGCTGAATGGGCCGGGCGCAGAGCAGCAGGATGAGGCCCGCCGCGCCCGTGGTGCCGACGACCTGGAGGAAGCGCGCGGGCATCTCGGCGGTCGCGCTGCCGGTGACTTCGCCGGCGAGCAGACCGGCCAGCAGGTTGCCCAGCGAGGTGCCGAGAAACCAGACACCCATCGTCTGCCCGGTGAGCCGTGCGGGGACGAGTTTGGTCACGGCGCTGAGGCCGACGGGGCTGAGAAAAAGCTCGCCGATGGTGTGCAGGAGATAGACGGAGATCAGCCATGTCGGCCACACCGGGCCGTGCGCCAGTGCGCGCTGCGCCGCCCACGCCGCGACGAGAAAACCCACCGCGAGGAACAGCAGACCGCCCGCCATTTTCGTGGCGAGCAGCGGCTCCGCGCGGCGGCGCTGGAGCGTGACCCAGAGCGCGGCGACGACCGGCGCGAGCGAGACGACGAGGAGCGGATTGACCGACTGGAACCAGCCCGCGGGCATTTCCCACGAGCCGAAAGTCCGCATCGTGAAACGCTCCGCGAAGAGGCTGAACGAGGAGCCGACCTGCTCGAAGCCCGCCCAGAAAACTGCCGATGCGGCGAAGAGCATCACGACCACGAGGTAGCGTTTCTTTTCCTCGCGATCCAAGCCGGCGAATCCGAAGACCCAGACGAAAAAGAGCACCGCAATCGCGACGATGACGAGCGCGGTGCGCTGCGCCAGCCACACCGGATCGAGCCGCACGAAACCCATCATGCAGAGCGTGGTAAAGACGGCGAGCGCGCCGACTCCGACAGCGAGCGCGGTCCAGTCGCGCGTCACATTCTGCCCCGGATGCGCGTGCCGCACACCCGTGCCCGCGAGATGCCGCTCGGTCATTTTGAACTGCACCAGCCCGAGGATCATCCCGACCGCGGCGGCGCTGAATCCCCAGCGCCAGCCGATCTTTTCCCCGAGCATGCTGCACACGAGCGGGCCGATGAATGCGCCGATATTCACGCCCATGTAAAAGAGCGTGAACCCCGCGTCGCGCCGCGCGCCGCCCTCCGGGTAGAGCTGTCCGACGAGCGCGCTCATGTTCGCTTTCAGCAAGCCCGAGCCGAGCGCGACGAAGAGCAGGCCGAGATAGAAAGTAGTGACCCGCGGCAGCCCGAGCACGAGATGCCCGAGGGCGATGACGATGCCGCCCCACCACACGCCGCCCTGCGCGCCGAGCAGACGGTCGCCGATCCACCCGCCGGGCAGCGCGGCGAGATACACGATGGCGGTGTAAAGCCCGTAGATCGCCGTCGCCGTTTTGTCCGTGAGCCCGAGGCCGCCGTGCGCCACGGCATCGACCATGAAAAGCACGAGCAGCGCGCGCATGCCGTAGTAGCTCATGCGCTCCCACATCTCCGTG
>JAYTDO010000517.1:0-6382 GCA_043735935.1 Chthoniobacteraceae bacterium | reverse complement strand
GTTCATCATAAATCGTCCTCTCGTCGCCCATCACATCAGCGAGCGGGCATGGTCTCATTACGTTTGGCGGATGGCAGCCGATGACGTTTTCGGGGCTTCCTTCTTCTTGTCGCAGCAGGGCGCGCACTTATCGTGACCGCACTTGTCGCAGCAGTCGCCGCCTTGCTTGCAGCAGGTGCCGCAGTCCTTGGTGCCCTTCATCTTTTCATGCGTAGGCTTATCCTGTGCGAACGCGGAAGTGGCGGCGAAGGCCAGTGCGAGGAAGGTGAGTTTCAGTGTCGTCTTCATGGTCGGTATTTTTCGAGGGTTGCGTATTGGAATGTGGGCGTCGTGGTGCCGCTCGTGTGATGACTTTCCCACCACCCCGAAAAGTCCGCTCCGCATCCCTTCGGAAAGACTCCGCACTTTCCCGGCTCGTGCCGCCCGCCGCTTTCTAGGTCGCTGCGAGTGCAGCGCGGGATTCCCGCGGTGATTGACCGGCGATCTTTCTAAACGCGCGGTTGAACTGCGAGAGCGACTGGAAGCCCACTTCAAACGCGACTTCGCTCACCCGCCGGTCTGGATTGAGAAACAGATTGCGCGCCTTCTCGACCCGCGTGCGCGCCACGAAATCGACGAAGTTGATCCCGCCGACCTCCTTGAATTTCGCGCTGAAATAGGGCGCGCTCATATTCGCCACGCGCGCGACGGAAGCGAGCGACAGATCTTCGTCCGAGTGGTCCGCGATGAAGCTGCGCGCCTGCGCAATGGCCGGCGACTCCTTATGCTGCCCATGCAAGATGAGGTCGCTGCTGCACGAGGCGAGATGCGCGGCGAAATCCACGAGCAGGCGGATGAGCGCCGCGTATTGATTCACGGTGAGGACGCGCGTGTTGAGATAGTATTCCTCCAGCTTCTTCAAATCGACCTCCGCGCCCCAGGTGAGGAGAGTTGCCGCGATCCGTTTGAACTTCACCCTGTCAGGTCGCTGCAACAAGACCTGCCCGGTATGGAGAAACGCGATCACATGCTGCCCCACGCGCACGGGCACGGCGGTCTCGCAAAGGCCCGCGAAACCCTTGAGCGTCTTCGGCTGAAACTGAGCCTCCTCCTCCAACCGGCACTGCAAAGCGTATCCCTGCGCGCTGCTCGGCGTGCAGCTCCGGTCGGTTTTCGCCATGAGGGCGGAGAATGGATTTTCCTGCTTTCTTGCGTAGCGGACGAGATGGAGCAGCCCCGCCCCTTGCAGCCGGAGCGGGAGTCCGGTGCCTTGAGTGAAAGCCCGTGCGTAGTCGCGATACATCTGCGACGCGGAGAGCACTTCCAGCGTACGCTGGCTGAGTCTGGAGGAATGATCGCAATGGCTCATGGCTTTAGCTTGGGAAAAGAGGCGCTCGCGGGATCAAAAAAGCGCGCGTCGGTCTGGGTGGCGGGAACAGCCTGGTCCGCGGGAGCCAGCGGTAATGTGATGAGAAACTTCGACCCTTTGTCGCGACCTTCGCTGAGTGCCGTGAGTGTCCCGCCCTGGGCTTCGGTCAGACCCTTGGCGATGAAGAGGCCGAGGCCGAGGCCGCCCTTGGCGCGCTGCTCCGCGAGGCTGCCCTGCTGGAAGGAATCGAAAACCAAAGCGAGGAGAGTGGGTTCGATGCCGATCCCGTCGTCGGAGATTTCAATCGTCAAATAACCCGGCGGGCCGTCCGCCGTGGCGATGGCAATGCTGCTGCCGGCCTCGGAAAACTTGATGGCGTTCTTGACCAGATTCCACATCACCTGCTGGAGCCGCACCGAATCCGCCACGACGACGCCTGGCGCAGCTCCGAGGAAAAGCCGCACCTCGATGCGCGCGGCGGAGAGCTCACTCCGGCAGATTTCCAGCACGCAGCGGATCATTTCCTGAACATCGAGAGCTTCGAGTCGCAGCCGCACCTTGTGCTCTCCGACGCTGGTGAAATCGGCCAGCTCCTCGAGCAGCCGCGATTGCACTTCGACGTTGCGTTGGATCATCGAAAGCGTCGGGCGCGCTTCGACGAACCTTTCGTCCTCCTGCAGCTCCGCGACTCCGAGCGCGATGGGGTTGAGCGGCGTGCGCAGCTCGTGCGAAAGCATCGCGAGGAGACGGTCTTTGGCGTGCGAGGCATCCTTGGAGACGGTCTCGTGCGGTGGCGGTTCGGCGGGAAGCAGTCGGGGGCTCGCGACGGGGCGCAGCATGATGACGGCGCTCACCGGGGTCGCTCCAGTCAGTGGACTCACCGTGGCCTCGATCAGGCGATAGGAGCCATTCCGCGTCCGATGATAAAACAGCGCCGTCGCGCTCTCCTCGAAGCCCTCGATGACGTTGAAGAATGCGGTGTAGAGCCCCCGCAGATCTTCTCCGTAAACGAGTTCAAAGATGCTGCTCCCCACCAGTTCCTCGGGCTCGTAGCCGAGCACGCTGAGCACCGCGCGGCTTTGGGAAAGGATCGTGCCGCCGCGGTTCACGACCGTGATGACATCGGCCGCGCTGTCGATGATCTCCCGCAACCTCCTTTCGTTTTGCCGCAAGTGTTCCTGCGCCGGGCGCAGCAGGTAAGTCTTGCCGTCGGCATCGACGACCGCGTCGGTCTGGCCGGCGGTGAAGGCCTGAATCGCCCGCTCGGCTTGCGCCAGACTCAGCGCGAGCGTGATCGCCTTTTCGGGGCTGCGCGCGAGCGGCGGAGATGATCGTTCGGTCGTGGGAGTCATATGTTTTCCTTTTGGGGCAGGCCGAGCGCGCGGAGGACTTCCTCCTCGTCGCTCAGGTTGCCGATGATCTGCATTTCTGGGGCAGGGGAGACTTTCACCAGCGTGGGCGTGACGAGGATCGCCTCGCCCAAGGCGCGCAGCGGTTCCAGCAGGACGTCGATGACCTCGATGCGGTGGCTCTCGGGAAAGTGCGTGCGGCAGAGCGCGTAGAGATTCGCCAGCGCGCGCACCGAGTTGGGCGCTCCGCCCGCGACATAGAGGCGGAAGACGTGCGCGCCGTTCGAGTGGTCTCCGCCATTGGTCGCACTCACTGGGCATCCTTCCGCTTTTTCCCAACCGCCGGGGCCCGCTTTCGGGCCTTTCGTTTCCCGTTCTTCGATCCGTTGGCGATCTCCTTTTCCATCCGCAAGGTGCCCATGAGCACCTGGCCGCCCGCCGTGTAGGGATCAGCGAGCGTCACGCCCTCGGGGCTGAATTTCAGCTCACGCAGTTGATTCGAGTGCGGTGAGCCGCGCGATTTGATGATCGAGAGCGCGCGGTTGCGCTCGCCGTCGATCAGCGCAAACGAGATCTGAATCCACGAATCCGAGATCGTTGAAACGTGCAGATTCGTTGTTTCCAAATGCGGGTCCACGCCTTCAAGCAGACTGGTGAAGAGCACGGTGATGCCCGCATTCCGGCACAGGTAAATGATCCGCTCGGCCACGGCGCGCGCGGCCATCGCTCCGCCCACGCGGGCGAGCGCCGAGAGCGGATCGATGGCCACGCAGCGCGGCTTCTGCTCGGCGATGACGTGCTTCATCCGCATAAAATGCTCCTCCGAGGAAGCCGCCTCCGAGCGGACCGCCTCCATCCGCAGCAAGCCGCTCGCGAGATGTGGCGCGAGGTCGATGCTCATGGTGGCGAGGTCGCGCGCGATGTCGCGGGAGTTTTCGTCGAAGGAGATGAAAAGCGCCCGCTCGCCGCGGCGGCAGGCGGCTTCGAGGAAAGCACCGGCGAGTGTCGATTTGCCGGCGCCCGAGCTGCCCGTGACCAGGGCATTGGTGCCGCGATAAAAGCCGCCGCCGATCATTTCATCGAGGCGCTCGATGCCGGTGGAGATGCGCTCATCGAAAGGCTGCGGCTCGGGGTGGACGCCATTGGGGGAGCCGACATCCATGCCCGACGGGCCGATCACGAAGGGCACTTCATTGAGGACGTGCGGCGAGCCGCGGTATTTCAGCACACGCATCGCCCGCACCGTCACGCGCTCCACCACGCGCTGCGTCAGCAGCACCGCGCAATCCGCCATGAAGGGTATGAAGCCATAGCGCTGCGCCGTGCCCGGCTGGTTGTCCTCGATCTTCGTGGTAATGATGCCGGTCAGCTCATTTTTGGTGAGCCATTCGTGGAGCCGGTAAAGCTCGCGGCACTCTGCCGCAGGGTCATCGAGCAGACTGAGCAGCACGTCGATGGCATCGAAGACGATGATCTTCGCGCCCATTTCCTGCGCCTTCGCCGCCAGCCCGGCGAGCAGCCCGGTGAGGTCAAACGCCCCGCCTTTCACCACGTCGGAGCGAACGGCGGCATCCACAAAAAAGATCTGCTTCTTCTTCTCCAGCGCGCCCATGTCCCAGCCGAACGACCCGGCATTGGCCGAAACCCGGCGCGCATTCTCCTCGAAGGCGACGAAGATGCCCGGCGCGCCCTGGCGCAGTGCGCCGCTGACCAGCACCTGGAGCGCAAAGACCGTCTTACCCGAGCCGGGACCGCCCATGAGCAGCGTCGTGCGCCCGAGCGGCAATCCGCCCGCGGTGATGTCATCGAAGCCCTCGATGCCGGTGGCGAGTTTCTCCAGGATCTCCGAGTTGGGTTGGTCGCTCATCCCACCAGCGTCGGGACATCCCCCCGCTCCGACCAATACCTCATGCGCGGTGGCGTCATAGCCGAAAGCTATGCGCTATCCCGCCCTCTGCAGCCGCCCTCGGCAAACTCCCGCTTTCGACCCGAAGATTGGCGATAGCTTTCGGCTATAAAGGGACGATGCTCCGCGCCATGGAACTTCGCCACCTGCGGTATTTCATCGCGGTCGCCGAAGCGTTGAGCTTTACCAAAGCCGCCGCGCAGCTCCGGCTGGCGCAGCCCTCGCTCACCCGGCAGGTGCGCAATCTCGAAGACGAAATCGGTGTGCGGCTGCTCGACCGCGCGGGCAACAAGGTGGCGCTCACCGAGCAGGGTCGCCGGTTTCTTTTCGATTCGAAAAGAGTCCTCGCACTGTCCGCCGAAAGCGTCGCCGCCGTGCAGCGGATGAACGACGGAGAAAGCTCCCAGCTCAACATCGGCTACATCGCGAACATCCATTATGGGCTGCTTCCGGCGACGCTCGGCGCCTTCCGAAAACTCTACCCGCGCGTCGCGCTGAACCTTTTCGACATGACTAGCGCCGGACAGTTCGAGGCGCTGGACGGGCTCAAGATCGACCTCGGTTTCATCGGCCTGCTACCCGCGCTCGCCGGCCACGATTTGCTCTCTGAATGCGTGGCGCACGACACCATCCTCGTCGCCCTGCCTGCCCGCCATCCGCTGGCGAAGAAGAAGCAGCTCAAGCTCGCCGACCTCGCCGCGCAGTTCTTCATTAGCATGTCCGCCAAGACGCATCCCGGCGCGCGAGAGTGGCTGCTCGCCACCTGCCAGGGCGCGGGCTTTGCGGCGAAGATTCTGCAAAAAGCGGATGTCGAGCCCACAGCAATCAAGTTCGTCGCGGACGGTCTCGGCGTGGCCTTCATGCCCGAGCAAATCACCGGACTGCCGCACGAAGGCGTGGTCTTTCGCCCGCTCTCCCCGCCGCTCCGCCGCGAAGCGACCATCGCGTGGCGGGCGGACAACCCTTCCAAGCCGCTCCAGGATTACATTCAGATCGTGAAGGATCTTTCGCGGAGTATGTGAGCGCCGCGGCGCTGGCGGGATGAAGCGCGGGAGAGTGTTCACTCAACGTGCGCGAGAGTCTGGCCCGATGGCCAGTATGCGGACGTGACCATCAAGGCTTCTTGGCCTCGTGCTTCATCATCTCGCCATCCATGCCCATCATCTCGCCTTCCTTCATCTTCATCGTCTTGCCGTCTTTCATGGTGACGGTGCCATCGACCGCCACTTTCGCGCCATTGGTGAGGGCGACTTCCTTATCCGCAGCCATGCTCTTGCCTCCCATCACCATCATGACTTTTCCGTCTTTGAACATGAGGTGATCCTTCATGCCTTTGTGATCCTCCTCGGTGAAGCCAGTGCTCGCGAACGAGAGGCTGAGGAGGGCGGCGGCGAGGGTTTTAGTTAGTGTTTTCATTTGTTTTTTTTTTGGGTTTTGGTTTTGTCTGACTAGAGTTTTTACGGTGGCTGGCGCGGTGTTTTCCCGCGTGCGTTTTCACCACCAAAGACGGAGGCCGAGGGTGAGGGCGATGGTGTCGGTGGTCTCGCCTTCGCGGCGCGAGATGCGGGCGGTTTCGCCGTATTGCCTCAGCCATGAGACGCCGATGTAGGGCGCGATCTCGCGGCGGATTTCGTAGCGCAGGCGCAGGCCGATGTCGGTCTCGGTCACGCCGGAGCCGGTGCCGAAGCGGTCGTCGCCTTGAACCGAAACTTCCCCCGCAAAACGCGGCTGCAAGACGAGGCGCTGGGTGAGGTAGAGATCGGCGCTGACGGTCAGCTC
>JAYTDO010000516.1:0-3157 GCA_043735935.1 Chthoniobacteraceae bacterium | reverse complement strand
CGAAAATTATTCAGCCCCGCTTCGATGTTCTCCACGATCTCCTCCGCGAGGTCTTTCGGCTCGGGCAGGTTGTCGAGGTCGGCGAGGCTTTTGTCTTTGAGCCAGAAAAGATCGAGGCTCGTTTTGTCGCGCGCGACGATGTCCGCGTAGCGGTATTTCCGCCAGCGGCCCTCGGGGTTCTTTTCCGCGTCCCACGTTTCCTTGCGGACGTGCCGGTTGGCGGGGTGATAGCACGCGATGAAGTCCGTGAGATCGTCATACCGCATCGGCTTCCGCTTCAGCGTGTGATGCACGTTCGTCCGGTAGTCGTAATACCAAATCTCCTTCGTCCACGGGTCTTTCGCCGCCGGCTTGTTATCAAAGAAGAGCACGTTGGCCTTCACCCCATTGGCGTAAAAGATCCCCGTCGGCAGGCGCAGGATCGTGTGCAGGTCGGTGTTCTTGAGCAGCGCCTTGCGGACGGTCTCGCCGACGCCGCCCTCGAAGAGCACATTGTCCGGCAGCACCACCGCGGCGCTGCCGGTGGTCTTCAGCATCGTGCGGATGTGCTGGAGAAAGTTGAGCTGCTTGTTCGCGGTCGTCGCCCAGAAATCCTGCCGGTTGTAAACGAGATCGTCCTTCTCCTGCTCCCCTTCCTCGTTCGTGATCGTCATGCTGCTCTTCTTGCCGAAGGGCGGATTCGCCAGCACGTAATCGAAACGCTGCCCGCTGTCGGCGATCAGCGCGTCGTTCGATGACACGAGGCTCTCCCCGTCAATCTCGCCGATGTTGTGCAGGAACATGTTCATCAGACACAGCCGCCGCGTATTCGCGACGATCTCGTGCCCGAAGAAGGTCTGGTGCTTGAGAAACGCCTTCTGCGCCTTGTTCAGCGGACCATGCGCGATGAGGTAGTCGTAGGCGGCGAGAAAAAATCCGCCCGTGCCGCAGGCCGGGTCGGCGATGCTTTTGTCCGGCAGCGGGCGCACACATTCCACCATCGCTTTGATCAGCGCGCGCGGCGTGAAATACTGCCCCGCTCCCGACTTCGTGTCCTCCGCGTTCTTCTCCAGCAGCCCCTCGTAAATCTCCCCCTTCGTATCCGCGCCGAGAACGATCCACGCCGTTTCATCCACCATCTCCACCACGCGCGCGAGCTTCGCCGGGTCCTGAATCTTGTTCTGCGATTTGGTGAAAATCTGCCCCAGCATTCCCGGCTTGCCGGCGAGTTCCCGGAGCACCGTCACGTAATGGACCTCCAGTTCCGCGCCCTTGAGATTCTTCAAGGTCGGCCACGCATACTTGGCCGGGATGCCCACATTCCGGCTGTAAGGCGGGCGTCCGTATTCGTCCGCCATCTTGAGGAAGATGAGGTAGGTGAGCTGCTCTAGGTAGTCGCCGTAGCCCACACCGTCGTCGCGCAGCGTCGTGCAGAAGCCCCAGACTTTGGAAATGATGGAATCGGTGGTCATGGCGGAGTGGCTCGGCAGTTGACACTATTTGAGGCCGGACGATGATGCCGCCAATGCAAACCGTCGTTGAAATTCCCGATGCGCTGGCCCCGAAACTGGCGGAACTGGCCCGCCGCGAAGGTCGCTCGGAAGCGGACGTGGTGAGCGCCGTGGTGCAAAGCTACCTGGAGCAAAAGGCGCCGGGCGAAATCGATCCGGCGTTCGGCCTCTGGCGCAAGCGAGCAGTGGACGGGCTGGCCTATCAGGACAAGCTGCGCGCGGAGTGGCCGGCCAATGAAAGCCGTCTTTGATACCAATATCCTCATTGACTACCTGAACGGGGTCGAGGCCGCGCGGGAAGAGTTGGCGCGCTACACTCAGCTCCTGATCAGCATCATCACGCACATCGAAGTGCTCGTCGGCGTGAAGTCCGCCGAAGAGGAAAATGTGGTCCGCCAGTTTCTGGCGCGGTTTGAAGTCCGCGCGGTGGATGCAGCAGTGTCGGAGCGGGCGATCCTCATTCGCCGCGAACTTCGGCTCAAGGTGCCCGATGCCATCGTCTATGCCACGGCTGCGGTCGAGAACTGCGTGCTGATCACGCGCAACACGCGGGATTTCGGGACGGAGCGGGCGGATGTGCGCGTGCCGTATCGGCTCTGAAAGCACGTCGTCACTCATGGCCCAGATACGAAACTGCGTCGCCACCGCCGATTTCACCCGGTAGCCCACGGAGATGATCGCATCGAGGTTGTAGTGCTGGGTGGCGTAGTTTTTGCCGTCTGCGGCAGTCGTTAAGAATTCCTTTACTACTGAATTCGCTGTCAGCTCTCCCTCTGCAAAGACGTTGCGGATGTGCATGCTCACGTTTGGCACGGAGGTCTGAAATAGCTCCGCCATCAGCTTCTGCGTCAGCCACACCGTCTCCACTTCAAAGCGCACATCCAGCCGGATGCGGCCATCCTGGCTCTGGTAGATTAGCAGTTGAGATTTGGGATCGTTCATGGTTGCCGGTGGGTTTGAACTCTAAGAGGGTGGACCGAAACTCAAGCATGTCATCCTGAGCGGAGCGGAGGCGGAAAGGTGGGCGCAGCGCAGTCGAAGGACCCCGGCAGTCCGATAACGTCGAGCGCTGGAACGAACCGCCGGGGTCCTTCGACTCCGTTTCGCCCCCCGCCTTTCCCCGGCGAAACTCCGCTCAGGATGACACGCTTTGGAGTTTCGGTACACCCTCTTAAGGATTTCTGAAGAGTCCGACTCAACAAACCGCAACCCACAAGGATTCCTTGGCGGTTCACTTCCGGCCTCCTTGCTTTGTGGCTTTCCTCGTCGTGGGAGCCTTGCTGGCCGCCTCCCGTTCCGCGCGGATGCGGGCGAGCAGGGCGGCGGCGGGTTCGTCGGCAGGGTCTTGCCGCACGAGTTCGCCGGCGAAGGCCTTTTTCAGGATCGCTTGGCGCAGGGCTTCGGCGCGCTGGAGGTTGGTTTCGATGTCGGCTTCGAGGGCATCAATCACCGCCAGCTTCTGCTCAAGTTCACTTACGATCTCGCGCTGTTCTGTCACCGAGCAGGTTGCGACAATCAATGAACGGATCTCTCCGGAATTGATGTTGTTCACGCCACTGGTGGACTTAGCCGCCTTCTCGATCTGAGTCCTCAACGCATGGGATACGAGCTGATAGTGCAGAAACCCAGACCCGATGGCGGTCTCGCGTGGCCGAAGACGGATAAGG
>JAYTDO010000515.1:0-1632 GCA_043735935.1 Chthoniobacteraceae bacterium | reverse complement strand
TAGGCATTGCGCGCCGCCTGCTTGACCGGCTCGGGCACCAGCGGAAAGGTGGCGAGGATGTGGACGAACTCGTCTTCGCTCAGGCCGTAGAGGTGGGCGACGAGGCCGTCGAGTTCTGCGCGCAGGCGGGCGCGCTCGGCGGGGTCGGTGGCGCCGTCGCGGTGGTCACGCAGGCCAAGCTCTTTGGCGAGAGCGTCGAATTTTGGGGCGGTACACACCAATCGTGCGGCACGCTCAACGTAGGCCGAGATAGCGCCATTTCCATGGGCTATCCGGGGCACGGGCAATTGATACAGGTAGAAGAAGTTGAGCGTTGCTGTGACCTTTTGTCGGATCATCCAATCCAGTACAAAACTGTTCCACACCGCGCATAGGAACATTTGTTCCGAATTCGTAATCAGTCGCTTCCCACCGCCATCAAATATGCGCAAGGCTGGTAGCTTGTTGCCATGAAATGCCGCTGCGCTGATGCTACATATCAAAGTGCGCGTGTCGGTGTTCCTCGCGATGTCGCGGAATCCGAGGCGATAGGTTTGGAAATCGAGAATACGTCCATCATCAGCCTCTCGCCCGAGGAGTGATCGCCGTCCCTCATGCTCGTCCACCCAATAGCGCGGCTTGGCATAGTCTGAGTCGAATTGCCAGACCATCTTCCCCTCGTAGAGAGGCAGTCGCCCCGGGGCGGGCTCGCTCTTGAACAGGTGGCTGTCGTCGGTCATGTGAAGTTCGCGTGCAAGCACGCAATTCCATGTCCCTTCGAGTCGCGTCCCGAGCATCGGGAAGCGGAGCATCTTCTGCGCGATTTCGACGTCAAGTTCGCTCTTGAACTCCATGAGCGAATGGCTATCCGGTGCCAGCTTCCGGATCAACTCCACATCCAGCCACAACGCGCCTTCCGAGGGAAAGCGTTCCAACTCATCCACGTCATGCCGCATGAACGCAGCCGGAAATCGTGTGGTCCCCAAAGCGCCCATTCGGGTCGGCGCCAGTAGATCGTCAGGCGGTGCGCTGGCGTTGTTTTCGCCACTGGCCTGCAAACGCGGCACCGAGGTCTTCTCGAAGGTCAGCACGATGAACTTGAATCGGCTGTCCACACCCTCGAAGATCGTCTTCCGGTTCTCGAAACAGAACAACCCCTGAATATGCGTGTGCTCAAAGAGCAAATCGCGCAAGCCTTTGGCACCCAGGTCGGTGTAGATGCCGCTCGGAATGACGATGCCGCAGTGCCCGCCCGGGCGCAGCAGCGTGAAGCAGCGCTCGACGAACAGCTTGTAGAGATTGAGGTCGGAGCCGACCTTGCGCCCGTCCACGGTTGCGAACTGGTGGCGGTACTCCGGCGCCAGCCGGAAATACTGGTTCATGTGCGGGAACCGACTCTCGTATGCCAACCACGCCTCGCGCACCGCCTTGTCCTCGAGCAGCTTGCCCTGCTCCTTCTCGAACTCCTTGATCGTCATCTTGTTCTTGCTGACGAGGTCGGAGTGGTCGGCGAAGAACTCCTTGGCCTGCGGCTTGAACACCTCCCACGGCGGATTGGCCAGAATGATGTCGAAGCCGCCGCGCTTGTGCACGATGTCGTCGAACACGTAGCCCCAGTGCAGCGGATGCTGCGCGGCCACGTCAGTCAATTCG
>JAYTDO010000514.1:0-15621 GCA_043735935.1 Chthoniobacteraceae bacterium | reverse complement strand
GTCGCGCCTTTCTCGAAAGCGTTCCCCGCCGCGCCCGCCCAGCCAGGGAGATTCGTGCACTCCGCCACGACTTCGATTTCGCGCCGCGGCACATAGGTGGGCGCGCCGTCTTTGCCCACAGTCACCGTCACGCCATCAATGAGGATCGGCTGATCGTAGCCGCCGATCTGCACGAGGTAATGTGGGTTCGGCCAGAAGCCGTCTGCCGGCACATCCGCGAGCCAGGTGAAGGACACGCGCTTCCACTCCGTGCCGATCTCCGCAGTCTGCTCCGCCTCGCGAGTCCACAGCCGCTTCGCCTTCTGCCCCGGCTCGCGCGCGCTCGGCGGCATCTGTACGCCCACGCGGCCTGGCTTCTCGCCTTTCACGAAAAAGGAAACGGTCATCGGCTGTCCGCGCTCGGCCAGGAACGGCGCGCTCATCACGTTTCCCTTCGCGATACGCAGCGCGTATTCGCCGACCTTTGCATCCTTCACAAGCGTGTCGTTTTTCGGATCGATCTGATGCCAGTAAAGTGTGCCGCCTTCGAAGGAGCCATTCCGGATGAGGTTCGCCGGGCCCGCGACTGCGCTGGCGCTCATCAAGGCGAGTAGGATGGCAGAGGTGCGATTGAGAATGAGGCGTTTTAGGGAATTCATGGCGAGCATGGTTGTCGTCGCGGCTCCATTTGCGGGGAGTAGATGCGTCCGCGTGATTGACGCGGTTGAGAGAACACAACGAGTGATTTTCGGTGAGGATAAGCGATTGCGTTTTTGGTTCGCCCCGTCAACTTGAAGACTGATCAAAGATGAGCAGGCAGCGAGTATTTTGCGCCGCTAAAACTTCAACTCAAACCACCCGCTTGTATGGCCAAAGGAAATAACAGTCACAAAAAGGAAACCAAAAAGCCCAAGAAGGAGAAGCCGAAGGCCGCGCCTCCAAGTCGCCGCGGTACTTGATCGAACTCGCGTCGAATCGTTTTTTGTCTCGTTTGCAAACCCGCCGCCGCAGTTGGAAGGCGTCGGGTCGGGCGGCATTCTGCCGGATGAAAATGCGTCTCGAGCCATGATCGATACCATCGCTGCCATCGCGACGCCCTTCGGAGAGGGAGCGATCGGACTCCTCCGGATCAGTGGGCTTCGCGCCTTGGATATCGCGACGCAGGTTTTTCGTGCGAAGCGTGCGCCGGGCGAAATGACGCCGCGTCTAGCCCAGTTCGGCGCGATTCACGCAGACGGGCGAAAGCTCGACGACGTCCTGCTGACCGTCTTTCGCGCGCCGCACAGTTACACGGGGGAAGACGTGGTGGAGATTTCCTGCCACGGTGGCGTGCTCGTATGCCAGCGTGCGCTCGAGTTGCTCCTGGACTGTGGGGCGAGGAGCGCGCTGCCCGGGGAGTTTACCCAGCGGGCGTTTTTGAACGGAAAGATGGACCTCACACAGGCGGAGGCGGTGATGGATTTGATCAGCGCCCAAACCGATCTCGCGATGCAGGCCGCTACGCAACAGCTTGAGGGACGGCTCGGGGCGCGCGTTGGAATTCTGCGGGAGCGACTCATCGAAGTCCTCGCCCATGTGGAAGCCTTCATCGATTTTCCAGATGAAGACATCGATCCGGCGACCGGGGTTGCGCTTTTGGCGAAGCTCGACGCGATGCGGGAGGGCGCAGCGGAACTGCTCGCGACTTTCGGTCAGGGAAAGGTTTTGAGGGAGGGCGTCCGCACGGTCATTTACGGCGCTCCCAATGTCGGGAAATCCTCATTGCTCAATCTTCTGCTCGGCACGGAACGAGCGATCGTCAGCCCGCGTCCCGGGACGACTCGCGACGTCATCGAGGAAGTGATCAATTTGAGGGGAATCCCGTTGCGCCTTGTCGATACCGCGGGGGTTCGGGAATCCGACGACGAAGTTGAAAGAGAAGGAATGGAACGGACGCGGCGCGCGGTCGAGCGGGCGGATCTGGTGCTGCACGTGGTCGATGCAAGCCAGCCACCGGTCGACATCGGTAATCCACGGGACGCCATATTGGTCCTCAACAAGACGGACATACGCGAGCACGTGGGATGGTGCGAGATCGAGGGTGTGCGGATTTCCTGCCTCAAATGTGAAGGAATCGACAACCTGACCGAAGCCATCGTGACGCGCGTGACGGGTGGCGGCGCCGCCTCACGGGATTGGTCCGTGGCAATCAACGCACGTCATCACGCGGCGCTGACCGCGGCACTCCGCTATGCCGACGCGGCACGGAAGGCGTTCGACGAAAAGCTGTCAGCCGAGTTCATCGCCGAGGAATTGCGCGGCGCGCTGGAGGCCGTCGGAGATATCGTCGGCCGGGTGGAGAACGATGAGGTGCTCGGCAAAATCTTCAGCACGTTCTGCATCGGTAAATAGACTTCGCATGAGCTTATACCGGTCATTGATTCGCCCCTTGCTCTTCAGCGTCGACGCCGAGACGATTCATCACCTCGCGATGGATTCGTTGCGGATCGGGGCGCCGGTTTTGGCGCGCATGTGTCCGCAGGCAGATTCGCGCCTGGAGCGACGGGTCTTCGGCGTCACATTCCCAAATCCGGTCGGCCTTGCGGCGGGGTTCGATAAAAATGCGGTCGCCATTCCCGCGTGGGCCGGCCTTGGATTCGGCTTTGCAGAGGTCGGCACGATCACGGCACGGGCGCAACCGGGCAACCCGCGGCCCCGGATTTTTCGCCGGCCCGAAGTGGAGGGATTAATCAATCGGTTGGGTTTTAACAACGATGGAGCCGACGTCGTCGCAGAGCGTCTTCGGAAGCTAAGAGAATCCGGACGCTGGCCGTCCATTCCTGTCGGAATCAATATTGGAAAATCAAAAGTCACGCCTATCGAAGAGGCGACTGCGGATTACCTTCTCTCGTTTGAACGGCTTCAGAATTTTGGCGACTACTTCGTTCTCAACGTGAGTTCGCCGAATACTCCCGGGCTGCGCGCTTTGCAGGACGCAGCGGCGCTGGATGAACTTCTTGGCCATATTCAACGGCGAAATGCGGCGGGGCGGCCCGTGCTACTCAAGATCGCGCCCGATCTCGAATGGGGAGCCCTTGAGGAAATCATCGCCCTAGTCGAAGAGCATCAACTCGCCGGAATCATCGCGACGAACACGACGATCGATCATTCCTGTCTGCCAGAGGAGAGGCGGACGCAGGGCGGACTGAGCGGAGCGCCGCTTCGAGCGCGTTCGACGGAGATCGTCCGGTTTCTCGCTGAGCGTACGAAAGTGCCGATCGTTGCGGTGGGAGGCATTTTTTCGCCGGATGATGCGCTCGAAAAATTCGACGCCGGCGCATCGCTCATTCAACTTTACACCGGATTCATTTACGAAGGCCCCGGCCTCGTGCGTCGAATCTGCCGCGCCCTCGCAGCGAGGGCTTCCCATTGACCACCATGTTTAAGCCCCTTCGCATCATCCTTGCCCTCTTCACCCTGTTGTTCGCGGGTTGTGCGCTTGATGATCCGTACAACGAAATGACACCGCTCGACGACGCAGGTGAGGCGCCTAGCGTTCGCAACCGATTCCCGGAGCAGCGTGGAGGATTCGCACCGAGCCGCGCTGACAAGGTGGACGATGAGATGACGCCGATCGAGCGGCTTCGGCAGTATTGAACAACGCGGAAAGCCGGCTTAGAGATCCTGATAATGGTCGCTTCAATGATAGATCCCGCGCCGCTCACCGAAAAAGTGCTCGCCGGAGCCCGAATCTCGCGCGCCGACGCGCGAGCGCTTTACGCGCTGCCGCTCAATGAGCTTGGTGAACTGGCGAATCAGCGCCGAGATATCGTTCAGCGCGCGCGTCACAATGGGCGCGGTTCCGAGATCGTCACTTACATCGTCGATCGGAATATCAATTACACCAATGTCTGCGACGTTTATTGCAAGTTCTGCGCGTTTTACCGCACCGCGAAGGATGCCGACCATTACGTCATTTCACGCGAAGAGCTGGATCAAAAACTCGATGAATTGACCGCAATTGGGGGGGTGCAAATCCTGATGCAAGGAGGGCACCATCCCGACCTTGATCTCGACTGGTATCTCGATCTGCTCGCGCACATCCGCGGGAAGTATTCGCACATTAACATCCACGGATTCAGTCCGCCTGAGTTCAACCACTTCGCTTCGGTTTTCAAAATGCCGCTGCGTGAGGTCCTCGGCAAATTCAAGGAAGCGGGTCTGGGAAGCGTGCCTGGTGGCGGCGGAGAAATCCTCGTGGACCGAGTGCGAAATGAGATTGCGCCATTAAAATGCAGCTCCGACCAGTGGCTTAAGGTGATGGCGATCGCCCACGAACTGGGCTTGAGCAGCAGCGCGACGATGATGTTCGGGCATGTAGAGACGATCGAAGACCGGATCGAGCATCTCGAGAGACTGAGGATACAACAGGATGAAACCGGCGGGTTTACCGCGTTCATTTGTTGGACGTTTCAGCCGGGACGAAACCGAGCGGGAAATACCATGCTGCCTGGCGTCGAACCGGTCGGCAGCGCGGAGTATCTGCGGATGCAGGCGTTGAGCCGGATATTTCTGGATAATTTTCCAAACGTCCAAAGTTCCTGGGTCACGCAGGGTCCGAAGATCGGCCAGATCGCTTTGAAATATGGGGCAAACGACTTCGGTAGTGTGATGATGGAGGAGAATGTGGTCAGCGCGGCGGGCACAAGTTTTCGGCTTCAAGCCGAGCAAATCGAGCGGTTGATTCGGGATGCCGGCTACGAGGTGCGCCGGCGGAACAATTGGTATGAGTTGGTGAATTGACCCATGCCAGATTCCCTCGGCCAACTCCTGATGACCGGCGTGCCCGGTCCGACTCTCGACGCTGAAACCGTCGCAACCTTTCGTCGCATTCAGCCCGGCGCTTTTATCCTGTTCGGTCGAAACATCGATACGCCCGCTCAACTACGCGCGCTCATCGACGACCTTCGTGACCTCTCGGAGGTCGAGCCGATCATTACGATCGATCAGGAGGGCGGGCGCGTGTCTCGGCTAAAGCTCCTCGGCCACGAACCACCGAACGCAAACCAGCTGCGCGACAAAGACGACGTTGAACTCATTCGGCGCCACGGCGAGATCACCGGAAAGTTGCTTCGGATTTTTGGGTTTAATCTCGATCTTTGTCCGGTCCTCGATATTTCCTTCGACGACGAGGCGGACAACTCGCTTCGCGGCCGGTGCTACGGAAACAATGTGGCGCAAGTCATCCGCAATGCGGGTGCCTTCAACGATACTCTCCGAGCCGAGGGCGTTTTGACGTGTGGCAAACATTTCCCCGGGTATTCCCGGGCCCCGCTCGACGCCCATCACGAATTGCCCGAAATCGCGCTCTCGCGCGCGGATCTGGACGCGAACGAACTGGCGGTGTTTCGCCATTTCGCGTCCGGGCAGGGTGCGGTGGATTCGATGATGATTGGGCACGGTTTTTACCCGAGCATCGAGCAAACGCGCACACCGTCTTCGCTCTCACGTCGAGTGATCACCGAATTGCTGCGGCACGAACTCGGATTCGAGGGGCTCGTGATGACGGACGATCTCGACATGGGCGCCATTCTGAATCACTACGGGCTCGAGGAGACGATTCGTTTGGCGATTTGTGCGGGAAACGATTTGGCCATGATTTGCCACCGGGTAAATGTGGTTGAAGAGGCCCACGGGCATCTGGAGAAAGTCCCAAGGATCGAACTGGATCGCGCGCTGCAAAATGTTGCTGCGTTCAAAGCCAGAATGGCACCCAGCATTCCGTTTTCGGTGGATGAATTTCGTCGGCGCGACGCGCTGGTTTGGGATTTGCGCGTGGACACGCTGGGCTCCGCAGCGGCAGCGTTACGGAGCCCCGAGGATGGAAAGCGTTCCCCCGTGGAAACCTACTGACGCTCCAGTCGGAGATGATCGAGGTGGAACACGTGGCTCGTCGTCGGCGTATCCAGGAAAAAGACCACGCGTTGGATGTGGGCTAGATCCAGCCGGCGGGTCTTTGGCGCTTGCGCGATTTGCTCCAGCGGGATGCAAAAATGGTTCCAATGATGGGCGAGTGGGAGCGCGTGGTTGAATCGCTCTTCGCGAGTCTGTCCCGGGCCGCTGTCGTCAATCCGCAGTGAAAGAGGAAAGGGGATTCCGGGATTGTAGATCTCGAATGAGAATACCGTAAATCCACGCCAGTCCGCGCCGTCCTGTCGGAGGCGCACTCCGGGCCATTGGACGGGTTCGGTTGCGACTTTGAGGGAGCGGCTGCCGTGCGAGGGAAACTCGGTGGATGCATCAATCTGACCGGCTTTCTGGTTTCGGAGTCCGGTCCATTTCCACAGGGGCAGTTCCGCCGAGTCTTCAAAGTCGCCGAGCAACGGAAAGTGGGAGTGCCGCCAGAGAATTGCCCGTAGTTCTCGAAGCGGCTGCTGCAATGCGTAGAAAGTGAGCAGAAGCGTGAGTGCGGTCAGTGTAAAGAAACGCGGTACGGTCAGGCGTGGAGCCCACCGCATTGCGAGGTAGGCGAGTACGATGCCGAAGAATCCGTTACGGAAGTCGATGTAACTTTCCTCTCGCCCGGTCATTGGCTGAATGATCTCAGTCGCTCCGGCGAGCAGGAGAGCGAGGAGTGCTGCTGCCGCGAGTCGCTGTCTTGGCATGGCGAGGCCGAGCGGATCGGACGCGTACATGAAAACGGTGAAGGCGGCGAAGAACGGAATGTGCGCGACATCCATTAGTCGATTCCAAAACTCGGCATTTGAGGAAATTCGAATCGGCACCAGCAGCGCGAGGCTGCTCATGATCAGACCGCCGAGCATGAATCGCATGCGCATGGCGAGATTCACGAAACGGGTGGCGAGCCATCGAGCACGGACATGATTCCGGTGCGAAGCTTCCGCCCAACCGCCTCCCATGTGTAGTGCTCGCGGACGATGGTGTGGCCGTGTTCGCCGAAGCGGCGGCATTTCGCAGGATCTCGGAGGAGTTCTGTCAAGGCGGCGGCCAGCGATCGGGGATCGTCGGGTGCGACGAGTCGGCCGCTGAGGCCGTCCACGACGAGGTCGGGCAGCGCGCCGATGCTCGTGGCGACGACGGGAAGCCGGTGATGAAAAGCTTCCACGACGACGATGCCGAAAGGTTCGACGCGGGTGGGAAGGCAGAAGACGGTCGCCCTGGTCATTTGGCGCTTCACTTCGTCTCGCGAGACACGTCCGAGTACCTGCACGTTTGGGTGAGTCACAGTCGGGTGGCAGCCAACGATAATGAGTCGGGCAGAGGGTTCTTCGGCCGCGACGATCTCAAAGGCTTTGAGAAGAGATGGACCTCCCTTTCGTTCCCAATCCAGCCCGACGAACAGAATCGTTTTGTTGGAATAGTCGTCGTTTTCGAGGGCTACCTGGGAAGGGTCGACGTTGCTTCCCGCACAGACGCAACTCACCTGATTTCCGTCGATTCCATATTGCTCGACCAGAGACTGGCGCACGTGTTCGCTCATCACAAAGACGTGGCGGGCGTGCCGGTAGACATCCTGCTCGAGGTCGATCCACTGGTGGGAAAATAACTCGAGTGAAGGGAAACCGGGGTAGGTCAGATTCGCGAGGTGCGTGTGATCGGTGTAAACGAAGTGCGGCAGGCCTGGAACGCTCGCGTCGTAGAGGGATTGCGTCTGAATGGAAAATGCGAATTCCGACGTCCGGGGGCCGAGTCGTTGTCGGATCAGTTCGCGGACTTTCCCAAAGATGTATGGGGTGCGGTAGAAGGCGAGCGGGACGGTTTGCCTCCGCGTGATCAAGTCCCGCCAGTAGCTGGCGAGGATCCATACGAAGTTGACGAGGACGATCCACTCGTTCCGGCGCAGGATATCCCGAACGACGTCGATTTCTTCGATATCGAATTCGGGAAATTTTGATCGGAGTTGCTCGCCGGTGCGAACGTTCGAGAAAGAGAAAAGCCCCCGCTTGATGTAAGCGATTTTCCGGCGCGGCGACAGACCGGCCACCGACGAGTCCGCGGAAGCCACTAAGCCGTTTCGAGTTTCAAATCGACTCCGTCGGCCGTCTGCCCGGCATTGAGGCGTTCCCATTCCTGCATGGTAGCCGTGGCCGGTGCGCTGCGGGTGGCCACTGCGGTGGCCCCTCCCATGAGCACGATGCGGACAGTATCGAGAAGGATGAAGATATCGAGAAAGACGCTCATGTGCTTCATGTAGTACAGGTCGTACTCGAGCTTCCGGCGGGCGTCCAGCGTCGAAGCGCCGTAAGGGTAGCTGACTTGAGCCCAACCGGTGAGTCCCGGTTGTACCATCAGACGTTCTTCGTAAAACGGAATCTGCCGGGCGAGTTCGGCGATGAGTTCTGGGCGTTCCGGGCGCGGGCCGACGAAGGACATGTCGCCCGCCAGCACGTGCCAGAGCTGCGGGATCTCGTCGATCCGGTATCGGCGAAGAAAGCGACCGACGAAGGTGATCCTCGGATCGTTCTTGCCTGCCCACTGTACGCCGCCCTTTTCCGCATCCAAGCACATGGTGCGGAGTTTGGTCATCGTAAACGTGTGCCCAAATCGACCGTTACGTGATTGCCGGTAAAATACGGGTCCGGGCGAAGTCGCCTTTACCGCGAGTGCTGCCAACGCGACGATCGGAGTGCCGAACACCAAACCCAACGCGGAGGCGAGGATGTCGAAAAGCCGCTTCACTTTCTTGATGTAAAGAAGATGCGGCTCGCCGCTGGCGTTGAGAAGCCACTCATGGGTGACGAGTTCGAGCGGGACGTATTGCTCGATCTCCTCGCAAAGAATGATCAGCGGCATCACGGAAACGCCTGAGTAGCGGAGACGGCAGAAATGCCGCGTCAGGGTGGCGTTGTTGAGATTCTTGTTGGTGCAGAGAATTCGCTGAATCTTTTCGCGTTTCACGATGCCCTCGAGCTCCTCGATGGTGCCCAGGATTCGAGCGTTTCCGGTAGGCTGGTAGCCCCTGAAGGTGACGATGCCGACGAATTCCAAGTTTCTCCCCGCAAACGTCGAGAAGAGTTTCGTCTCCATTTCGTCGAAGGCGCCCGTGACGATGTAGGCGACGCGTTCGCGCCCCGTTCTCAGCATGTGGAGCAGGAAAACATGATGCACGAGAATCATCAAATGGGCGGTCGCTCCGCCGATGATCATGATTCCGCGTCCGAGAGGTCGGGCAAAGCTCCCGTAGGTGACTCCGACCAGCACCAGGACTGCTGCGAGAACGCAAAAAGCGAGCACGAAGGCCCTCTCGAAGATTCCCCGACCAGCGCTGTGCGTCGAGTAAAGTCCGGCGATGTAGGTCGCTGCGGCGACGGTCAGCGCCCCGACGCAGAGGTAGGGCCATTCGATCCAGAATGATTCGTCGGCCTCGTCGCCGAAACGAACGATCATGGCTATGACGAAGGCGAAGAAAAACAGCACGCTGTCCGTCGCAAAGTGGAGTGCGACGTGAATCCAGTGCTTACGGAGGATTCCGTTGGTGTTCATTAAGAAGTTGGAAGCAGGGGGTGAGCTTGCGATCGGCTTTCTAGGCGGATTACGATACGCACGCTCTCGCGAGAATGGTAAAGGTTTCTATGTATTGCAATAAATGATTTTCATTTCGCCGATACTGGATGATTTGCCATCTCTGCTTCACCTTTCCGAACCTGATTGCTAATGAATTATTTCAAGAAACTGACTCAATCTCACATCTGGGAGCGCATGTTTTTCGAGCGGCTGACGGAGCCTCTTCATCTTAATTTGATCTCGCTCGGGGTCTTGGGGTTTGGCTCCTTTCGCGCGAAGGTGAAATGGGATCTCGTCGTCCGCCAGCATAACGCGTATGCGATTTTAAAGGCAGCCGACGCGGCTCGCGGAATGGGCCTGACGACCGTGTCGTTGCTCGAATTCGGTGTGGCAACGGGCGCCGGGCTGATGAACATGGCCGACATCGCGGCGCGTGTCAGCGATGTGACCGGGATCGAGTGCAAATTGCACGGCTTTGACACGGGAAAGGGGATGCCGCCAGCGCGGGACTACCGGGATCATCCTGACATGTATGCCCACGGCGACTTCGCGATGGATGCCTCGAAACTTCGCGCGAAGCTCCCACCCAATGCGACGCTGCATCTCGGGGAGATCTCCGATACGGTCGACGCGTTTCTCGCTGCGCTCCCGTCCTCGGAGCCGATCGGCTACGTGGTCATCGACGTCGATTATTATTACTCGGCTCAGGATGCGCTCCGGATTTTCCGGGGGCGGCCCGACCAGTATCTTCCGATGCCGCTCGTCTATCTCGACGACATCTGGTGCGAACGCCACAACAGTGCGTGTGGAGAGCGACTCGCCGTCGCCGAGCACAATGCCGAGCACCCGTTGCGTTTGATAGAACGTCATCCATTTCTCGAACAGGGCCGCATCTTCCGACGCGCGCGCTGGCTCGGGCAGATGTATTTCTGCCACGTCCTCGACCACTCCCAGCGGAGCGTCGTCGAAGCGGGGGGGGCCAAGCGGCAACTTGAAAACGTCTATCTGTAGGCGTGCGTTTAAAGATGGATCGGCCCGTCCCCGTCCGCCCTGTTAAAGTGGAATCGCCGTAACGATTCGTCCAACGACCCGACCTCCGCCACGAGGGCGGGAGAGCACGCAAAAATGAAGTTCGTCGGGCCGTCAAAGTAGCCATCGTCGCGAAGGGCGGCGATCCACGTGTGGTGCGTTTGGTTGGTCACAACGAGATCGCTTCCCAAAGTGCCAAGGTACCGGGTCGCGAGCTCGACGACTGTGAATTGCTCGCCTGGGACAGCCATCGCGTCGACCAGTGAGCCGACCCGGAGTCGTCCAAAATACTTGTCATCGTTCATCGGTGTCGAGCGCACGACGGCCCATCCGATGTCGCATCCCGAGCGGGTGCAGCGGAGGATGATATTTCTCTCGCTTCCGTCGCCAAAAAGAACGTTTTGCGATTCGCGGTCGCGCTGCGCTGACAGTAAATATCCGTCCCGCGCGTGGTCCCAAATGAGATCCGCCCAGTCCCCATATTCCTGCGTCGGCATCGCAGCGCAATCTGCGGGAAGCGAACGCCGCATGTTCCAACGCTGTCGGGCGTGAATGGCGAGCGATCCGACTCCGCTGAGCGCCGCCAAATCCAGCGCCCAAGCCCGCGCGCGGGTTCGACGCAAGGGGCGGATCTCGAGCAAAAAACGCGCGGGTCGCAGCACCTTGAAAAGAAATGGCACCGGCGCGAGTGCCCAGCCGGCGGACTGGAGGAGCTTCGGCAGCGGCTGCTCCATGCTTCCCATGCCGAGGGCATACAAGAGGGGGTTCTCCCTCAGCGCAGCCCGCAACATTTGCACCCCGGCCATCATAAACCGGCGATCCCACAACCCCTCCGATAGCGGTCCCTGGTAGTTGGCCACTTCGCGGATGGTCCCGCCCACCGAAAACTTCTGGCGCCGAAGGGTGAATCCGCCCCGGACTTCGCCGGCATCGAGTGCCAGGAAAAACTCACGAAACAACGTCCCGCCCGTTCGCTTGGGGAGCCACATTGCCTCAGGGGTCGCGTTGAGTTGAAACGGAGCGCCGTTCGCCTTGCCTCTCTCGTTAAATCTCGCCACCGCGTCGACGTGCTCGGGCTGGTAGGAGACGATCGTCAGAGGCATAAATCAGGATGAACCATGCCGAAGCTTGCTGCTCAGCCAGCGCCACTCGAGCGATCGACGTTCGTTGTCGGTAATGGTGTGAGGTCCACCATTTTGCTTGGCCAAATGATCCAGAAGCGTGGAGACGGGGACGTACCAGCCGCCCAACTCCGCGAGCCGACGCATTCGCGAGGCAAATATCGGATTCAGTTTTCCATCCTCGAAGAAACCCTTGGCGAAATGCGTGTACATCACACAGGCGCCGCCCTCCGCCACGAGTCGATCCTGTTGTTCCGGGCAAATCGTCGCGACGAACGATTCCACGTCTCCGCCCTCGGCTGAGGCGTACCACGCATTGACGTAAGGCCGCGCCAAATCGCGGTAGGGCATGTAGGGGCACGCTTTCAAAGAGTTGATTTCGCGGAAGACGAAATTCCTCACGTAACGCACGCGTTCGCGGCACAGGTCGCCCCAAAAGTGGGCACTGTCCGGCATGTGACCGTCGCAATGCAGCGGTTGCCGCGAGTTCGCGACGCGGTAAACGAAGCGCGCCAACCCGCTCAGGCGCGCCGCGCCCCAATAGATGCTTTCGGCATTTTGGAAGTGATTCGACATGCTTCGCGGGTCATGGCCGAACTGCGCGCGGAAACGATCGAGAGCCTCAGCGGTGTCGTGCCTCGGGGAGCTGTGGCAGCGAGCGCCGTGAAACCCGATTTCGAAACCCGTCCGCTGGAGAGCCAGCACCCATTCCAAATAATCTCCGGTCTCAGTGCTCAATCCCGCGAGCGGTGCCTCGCGGAGCGCGTTCAGCGTCCAAACGGATTTTGTCGTGCGGAAGCCGAGATCCGAAAGGAAGTCATACACCGGGCGTGTGTTCTCCAGCAGGTCGTAGTCGGCATCGTCAAAGACGGTGAAAGCGAACCGTTTCCCATCGGGCCAGTTCATTTCTCAGCCTTGCACGCCGTGCCGCGTCAGCGCTTCTGCGACGGCTCCAGCGTTGACGAGTTCGACCACTTCATCATCGCCGAAATGGATGCCAAATTCCTTCTCCACTTCGAGGATCAAGTTAAGGTGCCCGGCTGAATCCCATTTCGCAATGTCATGCGGACCGCTCTCCAGCGAGACGCTCTCGGGGCTGACGGAAAAGACGCGGGCGAGGACGGCGTTGAGGCGAGGTGGCATGATTGGTGGGAGGTATTTAAACAGGGTGAACGCGGGCAAGCCTTTAGCGCCAGGCTGTGCGGTCGGGCGTTTCGATTCGAGACTTGATGGTGTTGACGAATGCGTTCGCCTGATACCCGTTGATCACCCGGTGGTCGTAGGCAACGCCGAGTTGGATGAAGCGCCTCGTTCCCAAGACGCCTTCCGGGGAGAGGACCGTTTCATCGAGAACCGAGCCAAGAGAGAGCATGCACGTTTGCGGCGGCAGGATGATTGGCTGAACAAACAAGATGTCCGAATCCGTATTCAGGCTGATCGAGAGATCGCCGCCGATCAGTTCTTCGGCGTGAAAGCGGTTGCGCAGTGCGCGCATCCGAAAGCTCATCATTTGCTTCGCGATTTCCTTCAGCGGACGGGTGGCCGCATCGCGCACCACTGGAATGAACAGGCCGCTTCCCACATCGAACGTCACGCCGATATTGCCGGAGCGCGACGGAACAAAACGCAGGTCTTCCCGGAGCGATCCGAAGAAGAATGGAAACTCAGCAGTCAACCGGGCGACGGCCCAAACCAGAAGGTCGGGAAGTGCGACCATCGCCTTTTCCTCGCGGGAAAACTCGGCGAGCGCTCCGAGTGCGCCGTCGACGGCGACCTTTTTCAAAAGGAACGCATCCGGGATGGTCGAGCGCGATCGGCTGACGGTGCGCGCGATGGTCAGTTGCTGCGCGTTCGGCGCGATTGTACCGGCCTCCTCGGGTCGGGGAATGAGGATCTCGACGTCCGCGGCCTTGATGACCGTCTTGCCTAGCGTGCGGAGCTGCGCGTCGCTCACGCCGTGCCGATCGATCAATTCCTGCGCGGCCTTGGTGACGACGAACTCGCCGGTCGCTGCCGCTGTCACCGGAACACACGCAGGTGCATGCGCGAAGTGTTCTGTGGCGTCGGCAAACAGCCGGCCGATCGTCGCGCCGAACTCGTAGCGTTTTCCGGCGACCGCGGCGGTCTCCAGCACGCCGTCGACTTCGGCGGCGAGGTCAAAACTAGCCTTGGTCGTCTCCAGCACAGCGATGGTGTCTCCGCGAGACACGGTGTCGCCATCGTGTTTCACCCACGAAACGAGGATCGCGTCGGTGTCGTTGCTGTTAATGGTGGGGACGATGATCGGCTGCATTCAAAAGGTCGTGGCTGATTCGCTCGACGATGGTTTCCGACTGGACGAGCACTTCGCGTTCGAGATGGCGTGCGCTGGGGATGATCGCGTCGGTCGAGTGGATGAGGTGAATTCGAGTCCGGGTATGCGCGGCGAGTACTGTCGCGACCTCCGCGCCCCATGTGCCACCGGCGGTGCTTTCCTCGACGACGTAAATCGCCGTCGCTTTCGCGGCGAGCGCGGCGACCGGATTTGGGTCGAAGGGATAAAGGCGAAACGGGACGACGATTTGGGTCTCGATCTCGTGTTCGAAAAAGAGCGCCCGTCCAGCTTTCCAGCAGGTGTAAAACATCCCGCCGCTCGTGATGACCAGCGCCTGTGGCGTGTCGGAGATCCGCGCGCGCGCGGTCCATGCGTCCAAATAATCGAGCACAAATAATTCGTCGATGTTCGAGCCCGCGAAGCGATCCTGCGCGTAGAGGACCTTGCTTTCGAAAAGGATTGCCGGATTTCCGCGCGCCATGATCCGAGGGATCAATTTTGCGCAGTCGTGGAGCGGCGAGAGTTCGTAAAGATCGAGATCGGCAAACCCGATGAAGTGCTTTTGCACGCTCTGGCTGTGGGTGGCTCCATATCCGCGGTGACCTCCGACCGGGCATCGGAATAGGACCGTATGCGAGACTCTCTCACCGTACATCGCGACGGACTTCGCGGCGAAGTTCGCGATCTGATCGAACGCGAGGAAGATGAAATCCCCGAACATGAATTCCACGATCGGGCGTTGACCGGCCAGCGCCAGACCGTTCCCGACCCCGGCGATTCCGAGTTCGCTGATCGGTGTGGAAATGACGCGATCAGGGAATGCCGTCGAAAGACCTCGGGCGATCTTGAACGCGCCGCCGTAAGGATCCAGCAGGTCCTCGCCGATCAGAAAGACCCGCTTGTCGGACGCCATGATTTCGCGGAGCGCGCGGTTCAGATTATCCAGCACACGCTCGACCCCGGGCGTTTCTGGTCCCGTCCGCGGCAAATCCTCCATTGCCGGTGGACGGGTCGCGGCGGCGCACGGCGGGCGATTTTCCACCTCCGCCACGATGGCATCCAGGCGCGCGCAAATCTCGCTGTCCGTAGCCGCGAGTTCATCCGGGATGAGGCTGCTGTAAAGTTCGAACCAATCGTGCGAGCGCATCGCAGCCACGGTGGCCGTATCGCGAGTGTCGTCCCCTTTGCTGTGTGAGCCGAGGCGGGTGGTTTCAAACTCGATGACCAGAGGGCGCCCTTCCTGGCGGACTTGTTCCAGGGCAGGCGCGATCTTCTGGCGCAACGCCTCCGCATCGCTCCCGCTGCATTGGAGAAAAGCGACGCCGAATGCACGGGCGCGATCTTCGATACTGCCGGCCATATTGGCGGCGCGCGGCGTGGTCTGCGCGATGTCATTGTTCTCCACGAGCACGACCAGCGGCACGCTCCAGAGCGCCGCCATATTGAGCGCCTCGTAGACAGCACCCTGGCCCCAGGTCCCGTCCCCGATGAAGGTCACTGCCATGCTGCCTCGTGCTTCGCGCTTCAGTTGCAATGCTGCGCCGACCGCCACCGGCACACTTTCTCCCTGCACGCCGGTCGAAAAATAACGTCCTCGGCGGATGTGCTGGCTGCCGCCCACACCGCCGCAGACCGCGCCTTCGCGACCCATGATCTCGGCGAGCAGACCGGCGG
>JAYTDO010000513.1:0-5858 GCA_043735935.1 Chthoniobacteraceae bacterium | reverse complement strand
CCGCACGATTCCAATCTTCGCGCCACCTTCAAGGGCATCCTCGACCTTCAGACGCTCCTCGATCCAGACCCTCAGAAGCGACTCCACGCCATCGTCGCCATCGGCATGGCGCAAGACTTCAGCAATCTCGCCGCCCTCATCCTGGCACAAAAGACCGAGAAAGACTCCACGGTCGGGCACGCGCTCCGCGAAGCCATCGCGCTCATCGAACTCAAAAGCGAAAACAACGCCGAACGGCTCGTGGCCCTGGCTGAACTCCAATCCCTCGCCAGCATCGCCAGCTACGACTTCATCAAAACCGCCCTCGCTGAAGCCGAGTCCACCGACGCGGCGGACTCCGCCCGCGTCAGTCCGCCCGTCGCCAGCGCCGCGCGCGAAGCGCTCACCGCCATCGACACCCATCGCACCCGCGTCAACACCATTGGCACCGCATTCCGCGGCCTCAGCCTCGGCAGCGTCCTCCTCCTCGCCGCCCTCGGGCTCGCCATCACCTTCGGTGTCATGGGCGTCATCAACATGGCGCACGGCGAGATCATGGTCGTCGGAGCGTATGCCACCTACGTCACCCACTGCATCTTTGCCGACGGCCTGCACCTCTCCCCGTTCGGGTTGAACATCGATATCCCCGGCATGCACGCGACCGGCAAGCTGCTGGACTCCTACTTCCTCATCGCCCTGCCCATCGCCTTCATCGCCTCGGCGCTCGCGGGACTTCTGCTGGAAAGGACCGTCATCCGATGGCTCTACCGGCGCCCGCTCGAAAGCCTGCTCGCCACATGGGGAGTCTCGCTCGTCCTCCAGCAGCTCTTCCGGCTCGTCTTCGGCGCAAACAACGTCCAGGTGGACTCACCCACCTACCTCTCAGGTCACTGGAGCATCAACGATGTCCTCCTCGGTTGGAACCGCTGCTTCGTCATCGCCTTCGCCGTGGCCACCGTCGCGCTCGTCTGGGTCATTTTGAATCGCACCCCGCTCGGCCTCCTCATCCGCGCCGTCATGCAAAACCGGGAAATGGCCTCGTGCCTCGGTGTCCGCACACAGCGGGTCAACATGCTCACCTTCAGCCTCGGCTCGGGCCTCGCGGGGCTCGCCGGCGCGTTCCTTTCGCAGATCGGAAATGTCGGGCCGAGCCTCGGCCAAAGTTACATCGTCGACTGTTTTATGACCGTCGTCGTGGGCGGCGTCGGCAGCATCGCTGGCACTGTCATCAGCGCCGTCGGCATCGGAGTGATCGACCAATCGCTCCAGCAATATCTCGGTAACCCTGTCCTCGGTAAAATCCTCGTCCTCGGCGGCATCATCGCCTTCCTGCAATGGAAGCCCGCCGGGCTCTTCGTCACCAAAAGCCGCGCCCTCGAAAGCTAAATGGACGGCCACCTCAACTCCACTCCGTGCCGCAGCGCCTCCGACTCCCGATGAAGCCTGCCATTTCCAAAGTCGAACTCGCCATCGTGACCATTGTCGCCACCGTCCTGATCGCCCTGATGCCACTCCTCAACGGCTTCGGCGTCGTCTCGGACTTCACGCTGAACCTGTGGGGGAAATATCTCTGCTACGCCATCCTCGCGATCTCGGTGGATCTGCTCTGGGGTTACACCGGATTGCTCAGCCTCGGGCAGGCGCTCTTTTTCTCCCTCGGCGGATACATGCTCGGCATGTACCTCATGCTCCAGATCGGCCAACTCGGCCAATATCACTCCGACCTTCCGGACTTCATGGTGTTCCTCGGACACACGTTCCTGCCGACGTTCTGGCGGCCCTTTCGCTCCCCGCTCTTCGCGAGTGCGATGGTACTGCTCCTGCCCGGCCTGCTCGCGCTGGGCTTCGGCTTCCTGGCGTTTCGGAGCCGGATCAAGGGCGTCTATTTCTCCATCCTCACGCAGGCCCTCACCTACGGCGCCGCGCTCATGTTTTTTCGAAATGACATGACGATGGGCGGCAATAACGGCTTCACCGATTTCCGCTTCATCTTCGGCGCCGACATCCGCGCGCCCGGCACGAAACGCTGGCTCTACATCGCCACGGCGCTGCTGATCACAGGCGTTTATTGCGGGTGCCGTTGGTTGACGACGACCAAGTTCGGCCTCGTGCAACGGGCGGTGCGCGACAGCGAAGTGCGGGTGCTCTTCTCCGGCTACGCCGCCGCGAACTACAAGCTCTTCGTCTTCGTCCTCAGCGGCATCATCGCCAGCCTCGGCGGCGCGCTCTTCGTCACCCAGGTCGGCATCATCAACCCGAGCGAAATGGAGGCGTCCAAGAGCCTCGAAGCCGTGGTGTGGGTCGCGGTCGGCGGGCGCGGGACGCTCATCGGCCCCATCGTCGGAGCGATCGGGGTGAACGCGCTGAAAAGTTATGCCACCCAGAAATTCCCGGACCTCTGGCTGTTGCTGCTCGGCAGCATGTTTGTGGTCATCGTGCTTTTCCTGCCAAAAGGCATCGTCGGCATCCCGGCGCAGATCCGGGCAGCGTTTTCCCGGAGGACACGCGAATGAAGATCGAAAGCCCGCAGCGCTCGTTCATCCTCAGCGCCGAAGGAGTCAACAAATCCTTCAGCGGCTTCCAGGCGATCCGCGATTTGAATTTCTACCTCGACGAAGGGGAACTGCGCACGGTCATCGGCCCGAACGGCGCGGGCAAAACAACCTTCCTCGACCTCATCACCGGCCGGACGCGGCCGGACGAAGGTTCCATCGAATTCGACGGTCAACACGACCTGACGGCGCTCAACGAATACCAGATCTACCGCCTCGGGATCGTGCGGAAATTCCAGACGCCGACGGTTTACACCGATCACACCGTCTACGAAAACCTCGTGCTCTCGCTCGAAGGCAGCCGCGGGGTCTGGGCCGCGCTTTTCCAAAAGACCAGCTCCGCGGAAAGGGAACGCATCTTCGAGATTTTGAAGACGATCAACCTCGCCGACAAAGCGGCGTGGAAAGCCGGAGCGCTCGCCCACGGGCAGAAGCAATGGCTGGAAATCGGGATGCTCCTCGCGCAAAACGCCAAGCTCCTGCTCGTCGATGAACCGGCGGCAGGGATGACCGACGAAGAGACGCATCGCACCGGCGAACTGCTGCTGAGCCTGGCCGGCAAACACACCATCGTCGTCATCGAGCACGACATGGTCTTCGTCCGGCAGATCAGCGCCGGTCGAAAAGTGACCGTGTTGCATCAGGGCCACGTGCTTTGCGAAGGCGCCGTGGATGAGGTGCAGAACAACGAACGGGTGATCGAAGTTTACCTCGGGAGGAAGCAGAAGCATTGACGCCCTTGATCCGTCGTCCACGCGACGACCACCGACTTTCAAAAAGCCCATGCTGCATTTAACCAACCTCGAAGTGAACATCGGCGGGTCGCGCATCCTCCGCGGCATGAACCTGAAGGTGCCCGCCAATGGCGTGACTTGTCTGATGGGCCGAAACGGCGTCGGCAAAAGCACGACGCTCAAAAGCATCGTCGGCCTGCTCAAACCGGCAGGCGGATCGATCACCCTCGACAGCGAGGAACTCGTGGGCTGCAACCCGGAGACGCGCTCGCGCATGGGCCTCGGTTACGTGCCTCAAGGGCGCGACATTTTCCCGCACCTGACTGTGCAGGAAAACCTCCTGATCGGCGCCGTCGCGCACGGCAAGAAGGTCAACGGCCAACTCGATCGCATCTTCGGTTTGTTCCCGATCCTCGAGGAATTCCTGGCGCGAAAGGGCGGGATGCTGAGCGGCGGCCAGCAGCAGCAACTCGCCATCGCGCGCGCCCTCCTCACCGAACCGCGGGTGCTCATCCTCGACGAACCGACCGAGGGCATTCAGCCGAACATCATCGATCAGATCGGGGAGACGATCAAAATGCTCCGCCGCGAAGGGACGATGAGCATCCTGCTCGTCGAGCAGTATCTCGATTTCTGCAAGGAACTCGGCGACACCTTCGCGATCATGGACCGCGGAGCCGTGGTGGCGGAGGGCCCGATGGCGGATCTCACGGACGAAGTTGTCAAGGCGCACCTCGTTGTCTAAAGGACGTCCATGCATCTGAGTCCCCGCGAAACCGAAAAGCTGATGGTCGTCGTGGCCGCGGATCTGGCCCGCAGACGGCAGGCGCGCGGCCTCGCCCTTAACTATCCCGAGGCGATGGCGATCATCACTTATGAAATCATGGAAGGCGCGCGCGACGGCAAGCGGGTCGCGGAATTGATGAGCTACGGGACCACGATCTTGAAACGCAGCGACGTGATGGAAGGCGTGCCGGAGATGATCGGCGAGGTGCAGGTCGAGGCGACTTTTCCCGACGGCACGAAACTGGTGACCGTCCACAACCCGGTGCGCTGAATGATCCCGGGCGAAATCATCGTGGCGCACGGGGAAGACATCGAGACCAACGCAGGCCTCGAGACAAAGACGATCGCCGTCGCCAATACCGGCGACCGACCCGTGCAGGTGGGGAGCCACTTTCACTTTTTCGAAGTCAACACCGGCCTTCAATTCGACCGCGCGGCCAGTCGCGGTTTCCGGCTGAATATTCCCGCGGGAACCGCCGTGCGATTCGAGCCCGGCGACACCCGCGAAGTCGAACTGGTGGCCCTCGCCGGCGCCCGCGAGGTCTACGGCTTGAACGGAAGGGTGAACGGCAAGCTATGAAGATGACGCGGAAACAATACGCCGAGATGTTCGGGCCGACGATCGGCGATCGCGTGCGTCTCGCCGACACGGAACTGTGGATCGAGGTCGAGCGCGATCTGATCGCCGAGGCGGGCGCGAGAGGGGACGAGGTGAAGTTTGGCGGAGGAAAAGTGATCCGCGACGGCATGGGCCAGTCCCCGACGGCGCGCGATGCGGAGTCACTCGATCTCGTCATCACCAACGCACTCATCCTGGACGCCGTGCAGGGCGTCATCAAAGCGGACATCGGGGTGAAAGCCGGGCGTATCGTCGGCATCGGGCACGCCGGGAATCCGGGCATACAACGTGGTGTCACGCCGGGCATGACGATCGGTGCCGCGACGGAAGTCATCGCGGGTGAAGGTTGCATCATCACGGCGGGCGGCATCGACACGCACATTCATTTCATCTGTCCGCAGCAGATCGAACACGCGCTCGCCAGCGGCGTCACCACGATGATCGGCGGCGGCACCGGTCCGGCCCACGGGACCTACGCGACGACCTGCACGCCCGGCATTTGGAACATCCACCGGATGCTGGAAGCCGCGGACGAATACCCGATGAACCTCGGCTTCCTCGGAAAGGGAAACTGTTCCACTCCGGAGCCGCTGCGCGAGCAGGTCGAGGCGGGCGTCGTCGGGCTGAAGTTGCACGAGGACTGGGGCACCACGCCCGCAGCGATCGACTGCTGCCTCGGCGTCGCGGACGAGTTCGACGTGCAGGTGGCGATCCACACGGACACGCTGAACGAGAGCGGATTTGTGGAGGACACGATCGCGGCGTTCAAAGGGCGCACCATTCACACTTTCCACAGCGAAGGCGCGGGCGGTGGACACGCGCCGGACATCATCCGCGTCTGCGGCGAGTCGAACGTGCTGCCTTCGTCGACGAATCCGACGCGGCCGTTCACGGTGAACACGATCGACGAGCATCTCGACATGCTGATGGTCTGCCACCATCTCGACTCGAAGATCCCCGAGGACGTCGCTTTCGCCGAGAGCCGCATCCGGCCCGAGACGATCGCCGCGGAAGACTTGCTGCACGATCTCGGAGCGTTTTCGATGATGTCGAGCGATTCGCAGGCGATGGGGCGCGTCGGCGAGGTCATCACCCGGACGTGGCAGACCGCGCACAAGATGAAGGTGCAATTCGGCACGCTCGAATCGACCCGGCCCGCGGACAATTTCCGCGCGCTCCGCTACATCG
>JAYTDO010000512.1:0-2300 GCA_043735935.1 Chthoniobacteraceae bacterium | reverse complement strand
GGATTGAAACGCGCCCGCATGATCCCCGACGCGAATTTCACCGGCAGCGTGAACGCCCCGCCCTGCGCCACCCCGCCCACCTTTTCATCGAGCACCGCGAGCAGCGAGGATTTGCCATACGACGTGGAGAGCATTCGCCCGTCCAACGGCCCCCACTTCCCGCCCGTCACCCACACCTGTCCGCCCGTCGAGTTATCCATCGTCATCGGGATGTAGCACACCGGCGGCTCGAACGACGCGGGTGCCGGCGCCTTCGCATCCAGCCGTGGATCGGCGACGTGGCCGTAAAAGCCGCCCGGCTTCACGAGGCTGACTTTGCTCGAAGGAATCCAGTGCCCCTGGTTGTCGCTCACCGCGATCTCGTCGTGCGGCCCGATGCCCATGCCGTTCGGCGCGCGGAAACCCGTCGCAACCACGTCCGTCTTCGCGCCATCCGGCGAGACGCGAAAGAGCGAGGCGTGCCAGTCGCGCTTCGACCCGAGCTGATTGCCGCCGACCACGTAATAGAAGTTCCCCTTGCTGTCCGTCTGGAGATCGAAAGCGAACGCGTGATAGCTCGGCCAGAGCGTCCGGTCGTTGTTGAAGCATTCGTAGAAATCCGCCTCGCCGTCGCCATTCAAATCGTGCAGCCGCGTGAGCTGATCGCGCCCATGCACATAGATCGTGTCCTTCACGATGCGCAGCCCGAGCGGCTCGAAAAGCCCCACGGCAAAACGCTTCCACACCACCTTCTCCAGCTTCGCGTCCAAGCCCGAGACGATCCACACGTCGCCATTCATCGTCGCCACCGCCGCGCGTCCGTCGGAGAAAAAATCGAACGCCGAAATCCGCATCCACGACTTCCACGGATTCTCCTCCGGCAGCGGGATCGTCTCGACCACGTAAGCCGCGGCATCCTTCGCCACCGCGCCCTTCACCTCGATCGTCTGCGGCCAGCGCACCGGGCCGCCTTTGCACAGCTCCGCAAGATCGGGCGCTTTCGCCTTGGACATTTCCGCGGTCATCTTCCCAATCGCAACGGAATCTGCGCGTCCCAAATACACCACGATTAGATTCACCGTCTCCGCATGCGCGGGCAGTAGAAAATTCACGCGCGGTCCCTCCGTGGGTATGGCGTTCCCCCGGTAGGAGATTTTGCCAATGGGACTGAAGACCAGCGCATCGACATCATTGCCCAGCGACATTCGCAAAGGCACCGCCGATTTGCCGATGGTCAATTCGCGCGCGATCCACGACTGCCCGCCCGCGAGCAAGAGCCGCGGCGCGTCCAGCACGGCACAGCCTTCGACCTCGTAGGAAAGGATCACGCGATTCCCGTGCAGATGGAATCCCCTCCAGCGCCAGCGCTCTCTCGGCAGCGGCCCCGCCTTCCCCGAGCGAGGATCGGCAAAGGAATCTTCACGCGACCAGCCAGGCCATTCCGGGCTGCGGAAACTCACCTCGCCCGCGATCTCCGCCGCCCCAGTTCCCTCGCCTTTATACGTGCCGATATTGGTTTGCTGGAGTTTGAGAAAACCGCCCGTCCAACCCGCCGCCATGCGCAGCGTGTCGGTGTCGAAACAGACGTAGCCTTCGTCCTTCCCGCCCAGCTTGATGACCAGCCCTTTCGCCGCCACATGCTTCGGCAGCGCGCCGCCCTGCTTCGGCCTCGGCGCTTCGATTTCGTACGTCAGCACCGGCCCGTAGAGCATCTGCGAACCCTTTGTGGGAGCCGCCTGCCCGGCGACAGCGCGCTCTTTCGCCGCCGTCTCATCCTCCACCGCGAGGAGGGGAAAAATCGGGGCGGCGGCGAGCGTGACGAGGGCGGTGCAAGCGAGGCGTAGGTGGGCGGAGAACATCCGCTGTGGGTAACGCGCAGGAGAGCCGGAAATGGAACCACGGATTGCACGGATTGACACGGATTCCTCCCCTCCGCCAATTCGTGAAATCCGTGAAATCCGTGGCTAAACAATCCCGGACACGGTTGCGAAAAAGAACCAACCCCGAACCGCGCGGTAACAATTCCATAACACACCCGCGCGAGTTTTCCTGCATCGCCAGCCACATTCCGCGGATGGCGAAAATCAAAACCAAGAACAGCAAGACCCCGAATATGAAAACCACCAGCACCCGCGCGGCGTTCACCCTCATCGAACTCCTCGTCGTCATCAGCATCATCGCCATCCTCGCCGGGCTCTCCATGCCCGTTTACACCAAGATCATTATGAACGGCCGGCAGGCCGACGCCATGAACAGCGCGCGCCAGATCGGCCTCGGCCTGCGGCTTTACGCCAATGACTACGAGGGCAGTTACCCGACGA
>JAYTDO010000511.1:0-6716 GCA_043735935.1 Chthoniobacteraceae bacterium | reverse complement strand
CCGCCGGTCGCGCGTGCGGCCGTCATCGGGGCCGGGGTGATGGGCGCCGGAATCACCCAATGGCTCGCCGCGCGCGGTCTTCCCGTGATCCTGCGTGATGTCGACGCAAGTCGTGTCGCGGTCGGCATGGCCACCGTCGCGGGACTATTCACGGCAGGGGTTCAGCGTCATCTTTTCACGGAGCATGAAGCGCGGGGCGGTCTGAGCCGGATCTCGCCTGCGGACACGGAGGTGAAGCTCCAGCGGGTCGATATCGTCATCGAAGCGGCCGTGGAAAAGATGGACGTGAAGCAAGAAATCTTTCGTCGCCTCGACGACCTCGTCAGCGAAGGAGCCCTGCTCGCGAGTAATACATCCGCCTTATCCATCTCCGAACTCGCCGCGGCGACAATGCATCCCGAACGAGTGCTCGGAATTCATTTTTTCAATCCGGTACACGGGATGCAACTGGTGGAGGTAGTCACCGGTCGCGATACGTCGCCGCGCTGCGCGCAGCGTGCGCTCCGCTTTGTGCAAAGTATCGGGAAGCTTCCCGTGCTCGTGAAAGACAGTCCGGGCTTCCTGGTCAACCGGATCCTCCTGCCGTATCTCACCGAGGCAGCGCGGCTCTTTGAAGGGGGAGCACCCCCGCACGAGATCGACGAGGCGATGCTCGACTTCGGAATGCCGATGGGCCCGCTGCGCCTTCTGGATGAAGTGGGCATCGACGTGGCCGCGCATGTCGCGGCGACGCTCGCCGGCGCCTTTCCAGACCGGATGAATGTGCCAGCCATTCTCGAAAAGCTGCTCACCGCCGGGCTGCTCGGACGGAAGACGGGCCAAGGGTTTTACATCCACGATCAAAAGGACGCTCCCAAAGAAAACGAAGATGCGGCCAGACTTTGTGCCGACTCGCCCAAAGCGTCTCCGCCTTCCCGCGAAGCGTTGGCGCATCGGATGGCGCTTCTCATGATCAATGAAGCGGCCATGTGCGTCGCAGAGGGAATTGTGGACGCGGCCAGCGACGTCGATTTTGCCATGGTCATGGGCACTGGGTTCGCGCCTTTCCGTGGCGGACCACTCCGCTACGCGGACAGCCTCGGCGCCCAGCGTGTGGTGGATGATCTCTCGCGCCTCTCCGATCAATCCGGGCCGCAATACCGAGCGTGCCCGCTGCTCATGGAGATGGCGCGCACAGGAAAACACTTTCATGAAAACTGAATCGACCCCCACCCCGGCCCCCGTCTAAGTCATCGACACCTCCAAAATGTCGCGAGCGCAACGCGACGCCCTGGAGTTGACGGAAGCGGCGAGGGAGACCAGCCGCGCCGGCTTCGTGAGTCGAACGTTCATGGGGGAATTCGATTTGGGCGCGTTACATCCGTTCCCGTTGCAACGCCCGGAGGATCGAGACCAGGGCGACGCATTCCTCGCACAGCTCCAAAGCTTCCTGAGCGATCACGTCGACCCCGACGAGATCGATCGCAGCGGCGAAATCCCGGACTCGGTGTTTGCCGGCCTGGCGCGTCTGGGCGCTTTTGGGATCAAGGTCCCCGTCGACTACGGCGGCCTCGGGCTTTCGCAGACGAACTATTGCCGCGCCGCGGTGTTGCTCGGGAGCTATTGTGGAAATCTCACGGCGTTGCTGTCGGCGCACCAATCCATCGGAGTTCCGCAGCCACTCATCCTTTTTGGGAGCGAAGAACAAAAGCGGCGTTTTCTTCCGCGCGTCGCTGCGGGCGAGGTCTCCGCCTTTGCGCTCACCGAGACGGGTGTCGGATCCGATCCCGCGAAGATGGAGACGCACGCCGAACCGACGGCGGACGGAGCGCATTTCATCCTCAATGGTGAAAAGCTTTGGTGTACGAATGGCGTCAAGGCGGGTGTGATCGTGGTGATGGCGAGGACGCCGGTGAAGGACGGGCGAAATCAGATCACGGCATTCCTTGTCGAGATGGATTCGCCGGGAGTCGAAGTCGTGCGGCGCTGCCATTTCATGGGACTGCGGGCCTTGTATAACGGAGTGATCCGGTTCACGGACGTGAAAGTTCCGCGGGAGAATATCCTGCTCGCGGAAGGCAAGGGCCTGCGGGTCGCATTGACGACGCTCAACACGGGACGCCTCACGCTCCCAGCCGCGTGCGTCGGGCTTTCCAAACGCTGCCTCGGCATTTCGCGTCGATGGGCAGCCGAGCGGGTGCAATGGGGCGCGCCCATCGGCAAACACGCCGCGATCGCCGGGAAACTCGCGCGCATGGCCGCAGAGACCTTCGCGATGGAGGCGATGACCTTTTACGCAGCGAGCCTCGTGGATCGTGACAAACACGCCGACGTCCGTCTCGAAGCCGCCATGTGCAAGCTTTGGGCGACCGAACGCTCGTGGGAGCACGTCCACGAAACGATGCAGATCCGAGGCGGACGCGGATACGAAACTGCCGCGTCGCTCGCCGCGCGTGGAGATGCTCCAATCGGGGTGGAGCGGATGATGCGCGACTCGCGTATCAATCTCATTTTCGAAGGATCCAGTGAAATCATGCGGCTGTTCATCGCGCGCGAGGCGCTGGATCCGCACCTGAGGGTCGGCGCCCCGGTGCTGGACTCCCGCCTCGCGGCTCCGTTGCGGTTGCGCGCAGCAGTCAAGGCGGGCCTTTTTTATGCGGCGTGGTATCCGCGCCAGTGGATCCCGGTGTTCGATGGCGGGAGCGGCGTTGCGCCAGCGCTCAAGCGTCACGTCCGATGGGCGGGAAACGCCGCGCATCGACTTGCCCGATCCCTCTTTCACGCGATGGCGCGTTCCGGCCCGAAGCTCGAGCGTGAACAGCTCACCCTCGGCCGCTTCGTGGACATCGGGGCCGAGATTTTCGCTCTGACTGCGGCGTGCTCCCACGCCTCCGCCCTCGGCACACCGGAGGCGATCTCGCTCGCCGATCTTGCGTCGCACTTGGTCAGAAATCGGGTCGCAGAATTGTTCCGGGCGCTCCGTGCGAACACGGACAAACAATCGTATCGCCTCGCTCAGCAGCTTTTGGCCGGAGTGCATGCGGAGCTTGAAAAGGGCGTCCAGCCGGATGGCAAAGACGCGCGGCAAGCATCGAGCGATCGCGCCTAGACGAGCCGCGCGAGTTCTTTCGGGAGTGGCGAAACGTAACTCATCGTGCGTCGAGTGGACGGGTGTGGAAATGTCAGCGCGGTGGCGTGCAGCGCGAGCCGCTTCGCCGGATCGCTTTTTGCGCCATACCGCTTGTCGCCGACCACGGGAAATCCGGCGTCCGACAGGTGCACGCGGATCTGGTGCCGGCGCCCGGTCGCGAGCGTGAGTTTCACCAACGAGCGTGCGCCCGTGCGCGCGAGCACCTTGTAATGCGTGATCGCGTGCCGGGTGAGTTCGCTCTTCGGTGCGCTGAAGACTTTGTGTGCGTTCGATTCGTTAAGTTCGCCCTCGAAAGTGCCGGAGTCCTCACGCATCCGTCCCTCGACGACGGCTTCATAGCACTTTTCGGCCTGCTCCCAAGCTGTCTGGAGCGCCGCGGCCGCCGCGGAGCTTTTTGCAAAAACCATGAGCCCCGACGTCTCGCGGTCCAGCCGATGAACCATCCATGCGCGTTCTCGAGCCTCGGCCCGCCCGCCGCGGAGATACTGTGTGAGCTGAAAGAAAACCGTCTTCTCGTCCTCCGTATCCGTCGCCATACTCAGCAGCCCTTCGGGCTTTTCGATGACGATGATGTCCGCGTCTTCGTGGCAGATCTTAAGCCCGGCAGGAAGGTCCACCCGCGCCACCGCGGCGCGATCCGCCACGATCGCCACCACGTCCCCCACTTTGAGCACATGGTTGAATTGGGAGATGGCTCGTCCGTTGACCGTGACGCACTGAAACTTCAGCCAAGCCCGGACCTTCCCGCGCTTCACCTCAGGCCACGACGCGAAGAGGAACGCGAGAAGTTCGGACGGTTGTTCGATAGTGTGGGTCCTTGGCATTCCGGAAAATTACGCGCGCGATTTGCGATTGGCGAGCAGGTCGAAAACGGCAGCCTTCCTACGCCAGCGGAATCGACCAGGACATCGGCGTCCACGCGCCCGTCTGCCACCGGTCGGTGGTCTTGTATTCGCGCACTAGCAGCTCGCGCTCGTTGATCGTGACGTGAAAAAACGCCTGATCGTCGAATTTGAAATGACCCGAATTGTCACAGTTGAAAACCGGCAGGCCCGTCTCGGCTTTCGGGTTCACTCCGTCCCACCGAAAGACGTTTCGCGTGTGCGTATGGCCGTAGAAAATCGCCGCGATCTTATACCCGCGGATGGTGCGGTAGTAGGCTGACACGTCGGCCGGGTCCCATTCTTTTCCTTCAAATGGTCCGGGCACTTCCGGCGGAAGCCCGTAACGCGCGACGTCGACGTGATGGACGAGGACGACAGGGCGACCGCTGTCGCCGACGTGCTCGGCGAGGTCTTCGACGAGGAATTCGAGACTATCGAGCGCAGCAAAACGACGCTTGCGAACCACGCTCTGATCTTCCCCGACGATGAGCCCCAGGCACACGCAGTGAACCGGGCCCCAATCCCATGAATAGTGGAGCCCGTTCGCCGAAAGCTTCGTCAGGCCCGTCCGTGTTTTGTTTCGCTCGAAGAGCCGCTCGCGCACAAGGCCGTCACCATGCGGCGCATCGTGATTTCCGAGGATTTCGTAAACCGGATACTTCAGGGTGCCCCCCTCGCCATTCAGTCCGTAAGCCGCCTGCCAGTGCGACAGCTCGGTGATCTTCATCGTGTCGAAGACGGGCCCCGATTTGTCGCCGGTGTCGATCAAGTCGCCGACGTGAATGACCCCGCGCGGCTCCCCGACACTCCCGGCCCGCGCCACATCCGGGATCGCAGTGCCGCGCAACTCATTCACCGTCCGAACGAGGCCCGCATTGATCTCGGCGGACACGGGATCGAGTTCGACCGGAGTGTCTTTGTTCGCGAGGTAATGCGTGTCGCCCAGAACGAAAAAACTGAGCTCGAACGGCTCTGCTGCCTGCGCTTTGGGGATGAGCAGGCCGGCGGCGGTGGTGCCGAGAAATTGGCGTCGGGAGAACAGCACGGGATTCATGAGTGGTTTAAATCTCCCGGGAAAAATCGGCGCCATCGAGCGCCCTCCCGGGCTGTAGTTTACGGTCTAGGGCGGCGTTCCGTTCTTGGCGCAACGAAACCCCGTGTTTTCCAAGCCGGTATCGGGTGCGGTCTTCATTCGGGCACTCGGGCGGTAGCCGCGGCAGTAGTTGTCGCTGCACATAAAGGAACCACCCCGGGTGACTTTTTTCCACGCGCCGGGTTCATCCGGATCGTAGCTGTCTGCCGGGCCTTTCGGATTGTGGCGCGCTTCCTTGTCCGGATTCTTCACGATTTGGGCGTAGGTGTCCGGACGATACCAATCTTCCGTCAGCTCCCATACATTTCCCGCCATGTCGTACAGCCCGTATCCGTTTTCGGGAAAACGTCCGACCGGCGCAGTGCCCGCGTAACCGTCCTCCACCTTTTTTTCGGTGGGAAAGCGGCCCTGCCAAATGTTCGCCATCCAGTGGCCGCCCGGGTTCTTTTCCTGGCCCCAGATGAATGGCTGCGCATTCATCCCGCCGCGTGCAGCGTATTCCCACTCCGATTCGGTCGGGAGCCGCTTTCCGGCCCATTTGCAAAATGCCATCGCATCCTCGTAGCAGACGTGGACGACCGGGTGTTTTGCGCGGGTCGAAATGTCTGAACCGGCGCCCTCGGGATGACGCCAGTCGGCGCCGATGACGGGCACCCACCAATCGTAAGGCCCCTTCGGTTCGCCGCCCTCCGGCGGCGGGCGAAAGCAGAGTGAAACGGTCTTGCCCTCAAATTCAGGAAGCAACCCCGGAAGCTTGGCCGCGGAGAGCGGTCGCTCGGCGACGGTCACGTAAGCGGTCTCCTTGGTGAACTTCTCGAACTGCTCGTTGGTGACTTCGGTCTTATCCATCCAAAAGCCGTCGATCTTCACATCGTGAAGCGGCGTTTCGTCCGACGGCACATCCTGGCCGATGCCGCCCATGGTGAATTTCCCGGCAGCAATCCAAACCATCTCGCCGTCCCCCTTGGCTTCATAAACCGCGTTCGCCGCCTGGGTCAGTTCCTTCTGGTGGTGAATCCGCCGAACCTCAGGCACCAGCCAAACGGCGAAAAGGGCAAAAGCACACGCGATCGCCCCGACGAGGATCAGGCCGGCGCGAGCCGCAGGAGAGATTTTAAAAGCGGGAGGTTCGTCGATTTTCAAAGCGGGATGAACGTCGTGAGCATCCGGAGCAGACGCAAGCCCGGAGCGTCACGGCTGATCGAGACTCAGGTCGAGCGCCACTTCGCTGCAACAGTCCGGGAGGCCCAGCGGGACCGGTTGCCCCTGCGCCACAAATGTGTCCTCGAGAAGAAGTTCACCACTGCCCGCGTCGAACCACCGTTGGCGCCAGCGTCCTGCCGGCAGGGCGAATTCAATGCGGGAAGGCGCCGCCCCTTTGCAATACACCGCAAAGCGCGATACGCCGTCGCCCATCGCGAGCCAATGCTCCGGCGCCCCACGCACGATCAGGCCGGGCGCCGGCCGCAGCTTCGCCAGATCGAATCGCTCGATAAACTTCCGAAGCGCACCAAACGACTTTCGCAGCACGGCCCCACCGCCGCCCGGAGTCGGATGTTTGATTTCGAGGGTTCCGTCTTCGTGCCCGACGGAAAAGGAGTAGTCGAGG
>JAYTDO010000510.1:0-17643 GCA_043735935.1 Chthoniobacteraceae bacterium | reverse complement strand
GCGTGGTCAAATTCCGTCGCGTGATCCGTCCATGCCGCGTCGAGGCCGTAGCTGGCGAGAGGCGTGTCGCGCACGGGAAGGCCTGCCAAAAATCGGGCCTGATCGTTCGGTGATGCTTCAGGCGCTGCCTGCGCGTCGGCGAAGGTGAGGGCCGCTAAAAGTGATATGCAGCAGGCTCCGGGTGCAGATCCAATTTTCAAAGTGAACTACGACTAACGACCGGTTATCGCGAAGTCAAACCGCGCGCATGCACGCCGTGTTGCAGCGAAAACGCAGCGGAGTGGTGTTTCAGCCTTTGCGCCTGTGCCGCCCAGCGCCTACTCGTAACCGCGCATGGAATTTCTTGCTCCAGCCAAAACCAATCTTTCCCTCCGAGTCCTCGGACGGCGCGACGATGGCTTTCACGAAATCGAATCGCTGATCGTCCCCATCTCGGTCTTCGATAAACTCGACTTCGAGTTGCGCGATAGCGGCGGCCTCGAATTCGTTTGCAGCGACGCTTCGCTCCCGACCGACGATACCAATCTTGTCGTGCGCGCCGTGCGGCTTTTCTGCACGACGTTCGGTTTCGAGCCGCACGTGCGCGTCGAGTTGCGGAAAGTCATTCCACATGGCGCGGGCCTCGGCGGGGGAAGCAGCGATGCGGCGACGACCCTCCTAGCGCTGGATCGCCTTTTTCAGACGGAGATCCCGCGCGAAAGGCTCGTCGAGCTGGCTGCCGAACTCGGGTCCGACGTCCCGTTCTTCGTCATGCAATCTGCGGCGGTCTGCCGTGGTCGTGGCGAAATCGTCACGCCCACCGCGTTTCCACATGCGCTTCCATTGCTCCTCGTCAAACCGGCGTTCGGCGTGCCGACGCCGTGGGCGTATCGGCATTGGCGGGAGTCGATCGAGATTCCAAGTGTCCACTACGCGGCGCAGGAGTTTTCTTGGGGCGTGCTGGTGAATGATCTTGAGAGGCCGGTCTTCGAAAAACATCTGTTCCTCGCGCATCTCAAGACATGGCTCCTCGGGCAGCCGGAGGTTGCTGGTGCGTTGTTGTCCGGCTCGGGCTCGACCGTCTTTGCGGTGCTGCGCGAAGCGTCGTTTGCATCCGTGCTCGGTGCGAAAATTGGCGGACATTTTGGCACCGATCTCTGGTGCCATTTTGCCGAAACGATCCACCTCGGCGCTTGATCGGCAGTCCGGCCGTTACGGCTGCGGCCGCGGCGGTGCGGCAATCCCGGTGATCCATTCCATCGGGAAACGCGCGAAAACAAATCGCCTGTAGTCGTCCGCCTCGAACAGACAGCCCACCCAGCCGTCCGCCAGCCGCGTGAGCACGCTGTAGGCGAAGCCCCCGGCGTACAATTCCTTTTTCACCGGCCACGTCTCCGCATCGTCAGTACTCAGAAAAATCGTGCCATGATCGCGCTTGGTACTGTCAGGGCCGCTGTAAAGCACCGCGCCTTTCCCTTCGCCGAATGCGAGGCGAAAAATCGAGCCCATGCAGCTCGGATCGCGCAGCGTGGGAACGTCTTCGACAGGCGTCCACGTCTCGCCGCCGTCGTGGCTCAGCGCCGTCTTGCGGACCTTCGCGCCCGCGAACTGCCGGGAGTTCAGCCGCACGCTCCCGTCGCTGAGTTCCACCATCTGCACTTCGTTGATCTGGCTCCTTCCCTGCACGATCGCACCGGGCACGTTCCCGCCACAGCGCCACGTGTCGCCGTTGTCGTCGCTGAAGGCAGCGTAGTTGTTCCAGATGCCGTAGGGGCCTTCGTTGAACGGCACGACCAACCGCCCTTGGTGCGCGCCGTGCGTGAGTTGGATGCCGATTCCGGGTCCGCTGCACACCGTCGTCGCCATCGTCTCGCGCTTTGTCCCGCGCGTGATGTCACGCGGCGCGCTCCACGTGGCGCCATCGTCATCCGACTGCACGATCAGCGTGCGATAGACATCCGGGCCGTCGAATCCCGTCGCGATCTTTTCCTTGCTGTGCTCGGTGAGGTGGCCGGGGATGCGTTGGTACATCAGGAAGATGCGCCCGCTTTTCGCTACGAGTGCCGTCGGATTGTTGAGTGAATTCTCGGCGTCGTCCTGGATTAGTTGCAGCGCGCCCCACGTCTCACCGCCGTCCGTGCTGCGCTTGAGCACGATGTCATTCTGCGCCTGGTCGGAGAGCTTTTGCCGCGCTTCCGCAAACGCCAGCACTGCGCCGTTTTTCGACACCACGACCGACGGGATGCGATACACTGGGTAGCCGTCGCGGCCGCCGACGAACACATCGAAGAAGTGCGGCTCATCGGCCAGAAGCGTGGCGGCGAGGAAGAGCGGAGCGAGGTATTTCATGGGAAACGTTTGGGCTCGGTGACGAATGTTCACGCATCGCCGGAATCGCGCATCCTCGGTCTTAAGAGAAACATGCCAACCGCCGCTAGCAGCGCCGGCACCGCGGTGATCGCGAATCCCTGTGAGAGCGGGATGCCGTGATCCTTCAGCTTCCCGAGCACGGGCGTCAACCATGCGCCCGAGGCGATGCCCGCGAAATTCAGGACCCCGTAACCCGTGGCGCGCAAGCGTGGCGGTACGAGTTGGCAGACGATCGGCATGTTGTTCGCGTCGAAGAGCCCGAATCCGACGCCGTACAATGCTGCGGACAGCAGCACGAGCGGCAGCGTCGGCGCCAGGCCCATGCCCGCTAGCGCCGGGGCCAGCAGGGTGAGACCGAGCGCGCTCACCCACGTCCGACCGCGCACATTCCTGGCGGACCACAGATCTGCCAGCCTTCCACCGAAGAGCACACCGCAGAATCCCGCGAGCGCCGTGCTCATCGTCGCCATCATGCCGGAGGTTTTTTGATCGAGCGAAAAACGATCCTGCAGCAGTGTCGGCAGCCAGTTCTTCACCGCCCAGCCCGGCAGACTGGGCATCGCGAAACAGACCAGCAGCAGCGCGAACCCAAGCCAGTGCACGCCATTCACCTTTCCTCCCGGAGCGCTCGTTTCCTCGGCCGCGGCATCACGGGGCCGTTCCTGCAAAAGGGCCACCAACACGAAGGCGTAACCGACGCCGATCAGCCCGCACGAAAAAAACGCCGCTCGCCACGACACATCCTGTGCGATCCACCCGCCCACTCCGCCGAGCGCCAGCCCGATGTAGAGCCCGCTCATGTGGATACCCACCGCAAGCGAGCGCGTGCTTCCGCGGTGATAGTCCGCGATGAGCGCCAGGGCGCCCGGGATGTAAAACGCCTCGCTGATCCCCATCGCCGCGCGCAGCCAGTATAGGGATTGAAAATCGTGCGCCTGGCCCATGAGGAGCGTGACCGCCGACCACACGAGTAGGCTCGCGACGATGAGCCATTTCTTGTTTAGCCGATCCGCGATCGCGCCGCCGAGCGGGCTGCAAATCGCGTAAACCCACATGAAAATCGCCATGAGCTGCCCAAAGGTCTCCGCGCTTTGCAGCGACGCGATGTCCACCTGCATCGACAGCTTCATCGTCGAGAGCATCTGGCGATCGAGATAATTGAGCAGCGCCACCGGCCACAAGAGCCCCACGGTGAGCCACGCTTTCGGTGGAAGGGATTCGTTCATCGCGAAAACCGGCGCGTGTCGGCAATGCGCGTCGCCTTGTGATGCGCTGGTAGCGCGCGTGTGGCGGAGAGAAGGACGGGGAGATTCATTGGCGCGGCAGGGCGTAGCGGCGGCACCATGGCGTCCCGTGCGCTCGGCGGGAAAGTAATTCGCGCGGACGATCTTCGGCAGCACACGGTAATGATTTATTTTCCTGACGGACCGATGTAATCCCGTGCGATGACGAGGTTGTCGAAGTCGACCGTGTTCACGGGGTTCTTCGTCCAGCGGTCGGTGATGTAGCTTTCCAGGGTCAGCGCATTCGCCTGTAGCGTCGGCGACTTGCGCCAGTTGATCCCGCGCCAGTGGCCCCGGAGCTGGCCGTCGATCCAGTAAGCCTGCTCGCCGTCGGGCTCGCCTGGGGTGTTTTCTTTCAGCATGAACTCCGCGCAGATCCAGCGCCCCTTCTCGATGTTCGGTTGGCCTTCGGCGATGAAGGAGTTGCCCCAGTATTTGCGGTCACCTGACGCGCGCATCTCGTGCCAGTACGAGTAGAAATTCCATCGGCCTGGCGCCGCCCACTTCCCGTCATTGCCCCACGGTTCCAGGGCCGTGGAAAAACGATCATCGCCCTCCGGCTTCAGCCCGGCGCCGCCGAACCCGCTCCATTTGTCGCCGCCACGCAGGCCCTTGTTGGCGCGCAGCGTGACGAAGTGGTGCACGTAGTCGCATGCCGGGTCGAAGCGCGTGTAAAAGCGCACATGCACGGTCGGGGTGGGTGCGAACCATTTCGTCAATCCGCCACCCGTGTTCTCGCCGAGACGCGCTTCGACCTTCATGCACCGATCGCCACATGCGCCGCCGCCCGCGGGCGCCAGGCTGAGGGATCGGCCTTTGTCCTGCGCTTTTTCATCCCAGCGCGCGCCCAGTTCGCCTTCCTCGAAATTGTCTGCGAAGATCGCGGCTTGGTGTTTCGCGATGCCACGGTCGGCCATGAAATGCGCGGCGAAGCCATCGCCACGCGGCAGGGGGCTCTTTTCGACCGAGTTTGGAAAACGCTCGTCCACGGCGATGGCAGTCCCGGCGGCGGCGAGCAATGTGGCGGTGAAAAGTCTCAGCTTCATGCGGGAGAATGACTGCGGAACGATGGCGGCGACGCGCTGGGGTGGCGAAACAAATCAAGCGACCAGGGCGGGTCGTCAACGGCGCCCGAGGTTGCGTGAATCTTCATGACAACTTGCGCGGATGGTCGTCTTCGCCGATGGGTGGCATCCGTTTTCCCCAGGGCGAAGAATTACTGAGTATGCGTTTGTTTACCTTTTCTATCGTGATCCTGAGCGGCCTTGCGGGGTGCAAAAAACCAGCGGCGAGCGGGCCTCCGGGTGGCTTTCCGACTCAAGTCGTGGCCGTCGAGGCATTGCGGGAACCGCTGACGGAGTCGCTCTCGATCGTGGGCACGGTCCAGGCGGATGAGATGGTGGAGATCAAGGCGCAGATCGGCGGGATCGTGCTGAAGATCAATTTTGAAGAAGGCCAAAAGGTGGAAGCCGGACAGTCGCTGGTGGAGATCGACGCGGGAAAAATCGCGGCGCAACTTTCGCAGGCGGAAGCGAACCTGCGGCTGGCGCAGTCGAAGTTCGAGCGCTCGAAGGAGCTGGCATTGACGAGGGCGGTCTCGGTGCAGGAACTCGATGAGAGTCGGGCGGCGTTCGACGGGATGCGCGCGGCGGTGGAGTTGATCAAAGAGCAACTAAAGGATACGCGGATCGTAGCGCCGTTTTCGGGGACGATGGGGGCGCGGCATGTGAGTCCGGGGCAGGTGATCGATCGACAGGTGATGCTGACGTCGCTGGTGCGGCTCGACCCGGTGAAGGTGGAGGGCAATGTGCCGGAGCGTTATCTCGGGCAGCTTAAACTGGGGCAGAAATTCGCGCTGACGATCGCGGCGTTCCCGAACGAGACGTTCGACGGGGAAGTCTATTTCATCGCGCCTCAGGTCGATCCGGTGAACCGGACGACGATCGTGAAGGCGCGTGTGGCGAATCCGGATGGACGGCTGAAGCCGGGCATGTTCGCGAGTGCGGAGGTGACGCTGAAGGTGAAGGAAGATGCGTTGGTGATCCCCGAGGCGGCGCTGATGCCGCAGGGCGAGCGTACGATGATTTTTACCGTGGATAAGGAGCTGACGGCGCAGATGGTGCCGGTGCGGACGGGGCTGCGAGTCGCGGGTCGCGTGGAGATCCTGGAGGGGCTGAAGGGCGGGGAGACCGTGGTGGTGGAGGGCTGGCAGAAAATGCGTCCGGGCGGGAAGGTGAAGCTGGCCGGCGTGGAGAAGGCGGCGGCTTACACGTCGGCCGCAAAGACTAAGTAGGCGATGCAACTTCCCCAAATCAGTATCCGCCGGCCGGTGCTGACGGTCATGATGAGTCTGGCGCTCGTGCTCTTCGGGGTGATCGGACTTTTGCGGCTGCCCGTGCGGGAGCTGCCGAACATCGATCCGCCGATCGTGAACGTGCAGACGGTGTATCCGGGGGCGAACGCGCAGGTGGTGGAGACGGAGATCACGGAGCGGCTGGAGGAGGAGCTGAACTCGATCGAGGGCATCAAGACGATGGTGAGCGAGAGCAAGGAGCAGGTGAGCAACATCACGATCGAATTCACACTCGCGCGGGCGATCGACGTGTGCGCGCAGGATGTGCGGGATCGAGTGGCGCGGGTGCGCGGGAAACTGCCGGACGACATCAACGAGCCGATCATCGCGAAGCAGGAGGCTGACGCGCAGCCGGTGATGTGGATCGCGCTGCACAGCGATCGTTACGATACGCTGGAGCTTTCAAGGCTCGCCGAGACGCAACTCAAGGACGTGCTGCAGACGGTGAGCGGGGTGTCGCAAATCGTGATCGGCGGCGAAAAACGTTTCGCAATCCGGGTGTGGTTGGACGTGAAGAAAATGACCGCGCGTAACGTGACGGTGACGGACGTGGAGCGGGCGCTCAAACAGCAGAACGTGGAGTTGCCGAGCGGGCGCGTGGAGAATCTCGATCGCGAAATGACGATCGAAACGCTGGGCGAACTAAAGACGGCCGAGCAAATCAATTTGCTCATCATCAAGAGCGAAGGCGCGACGCTGGTGCGGCTGCGCGACATCGGCGAGGCTCGGACCGGGCCGGAGGATTTGCGGTCGATCGGGCGTTACAACGGCAAGCCGGCGGTGGCGCTGGGCGTGGTGAAGCAGACGCAGGCCAACACGATCGAGGTGGCGAACAATATCAAGGCGGAGATGGAGCGGTTGAAGAAGGTGGTGCCGGAGGGCGTGAACATCGACCTACCTTACGACGAATCCGAATACGTGAGCGCGGCGGTGGGCGAGGTGTGGATCACGCTCGGCGTGGCGTTCGGGCTGGTGGTGATCGTGATCTATGTGTTCCTGCGAAACTTCCGCTCGACGTTGATCCCGACGGTGGCGATCCCCGTGTCGATCATCGGGACGTTTGCGGCGCTGCAGGCGTTTGGATTTTCCATCAACATCCTCACCATGCTCGCACTGGTGCTGAGCATCGGGATCGTGGTGGATGACGCGATCGTGGTGCTGGAGAATATCTACCGTTACGTGGAGCAGGGGATGGAGCCGATGGCGGCGGCGAAGAAGGCGATGGATGAGATCGCGTTCGCGATCATCGCGATCACGTTTTCATTGGTGGCGGTGTTCACGCCCCTGGCATTTCAGACGAGCACGACCGGACGGCTTTTTTTGGAATTCGCGGCGACGGTTGCGGTGTCGGTGATCATCTCGGCATTCGTGGCGCTGACGTTGGCGCCGATGATGGCGGCGCGCATCCTGAAGCCGAAACATGAAGAGCCGAAGCAGAACTTCGTGTTGAGGTTCTTCGAGCGTTTCATGGCGTCGGTGACGCGGACGTACGAACGCTGGCTGGATCGCGTGTTGCGGCACCGGTGGCTGACGGTGTTGGCAGGCGCGCTCACGATCCTGCTCGCCGTGGGACTGCTCGCACGGCTGGATAAGGATTTTCTGCCCGAGGAGGATAAGGGGCGCCTGTTTAATGTGGTGGTCGCGCCGGATGGTTCGACGAGCGAATATACGGATCGGCAAATCCGAAAGATGGAGGGGATCGTGGAAAGCTATCCTGAGACGGACAGTTATTTTTCCGCGGTTGCGCTGTCCCGAGGAGGGCCGGGCGACCCGTCGAGCGGGCTGATGTTCATCAAATTCAAACCGCTGCCGCGGCGGAGCGTGCAGGATCTCGTCGCAGGCCCGACCGGGATGCAGGCGCGCTTTTTCGGGGAGATCGAAGGTGCGTTGGCGTTTGCCATCGTGCCGAAGGCGATCGGGCGCGGCTTCGGGCAGACGCTCACGTTGCAACTGCAAAACCAGGATCTCGATGCGCTGTCGAACTACGCAGGGGAACTGGCGAACAAGCTGAGGTCCCAAGGATTCCTGATCAACGTGCGGAGCGTTTTCCAGATCGCGAAGCCGGAGTTGCGAGTGACGATTGACCGCGACCGCGCTGCGGCGTTGGGCGTGAGCATCCAGGAGATTTCACGGACGATGCAGATCCTCTTCGGCGGGCTGGATCTCAGCAAGATCAAGCGGGACGGGAAGGAATACGACATCATCGTGCAACTCGACCGCAGCGCGCGCCTGACGCCGCGAGATCTCGATGGAGTTTTCGTCCGCAGTCAGGACGGACAGCTCGTGCAGTTGGCGTCGGTCGTGCGCACGCAGGCGGTCGCGGCGCCTAGCCAGATCAGCCATTACAACCGCCTGAGGAGCGCGGAGATCCAGGCGACGCCAGTGGGCGTGCCGCTAGGGACGGCGATCGAGCGGATCGAGGGAATTTTGCGGGAAGATATGCCGCCGGGCTATCGTTACCAATGGAGTGGCGAGGCGAAGGATTTGAAGGACACCGGCGGCGAGATTTATGTCGTCCTGCTGCTGGCGGTTATCATCGTTTACATGGTGCTCGCGGCGCAATTTGAGAGCCTCATTCACCCGATCACGGTCATCATTGCGCTGCCGCTCGCGGCGGTTGGTGCATTCGGCGCGCTGTGGCTGTTGAGCGGTGTGAACGACATGGGCACCATGCTTTTTGGCATGACTCACTACGGGCCGGGTGCGCCAGCGTGGGCGACGGCGCTCGGCAAAATCATCCCGCGCATTCCGGCGATGAATCTGAACCTTTTCTCGCAGATCGGGCTGATCCTGCTCGTTGGATTGGTGACGAAGAACTCGATCCTGCTTGTCGAATTCGCGAACCAGCAGATGGAGCAGGGGAAGACGGCGCTCGAGGCGATGCGCTCGGCTGGCATCACGCGGCTGCGCCCGATCTTGATGACGAGCTTCGCGACGATCGCGGGCATCATGCCGATCGCGATCGGCTTCGGCGCGGGCGCGGAGAGTCGCCGTCCGATGGGCGTCGCCGTCGTCGGCGGCATGTTGACGAGCACGTTCCTCACGCTGCTCATCATCCCTGTGGTGTATACGCTTTTCGCCGACCTGTCTCGCAGGCTGCGCGGGCAGAAGCCGGCACCGCGGGCGGGAGTGGAAATGGCGAACGTTTGACGGCGACGCTTATTCTTTCGGCCAGTCGCGCCAGAGCCAGCGCATCGTGTCCGGGAAAATGGAGCCTCCGTGTTTCGGGGAGTGACCGCCGTCGCCGAACTCGAACTTATAATCGTAGCCCGCGAACTTGAGCGCGGCGGCCATGTCTTGGTTGGAGAGCGGCCAGTTGCCGTGCAAGTTGTCGAGGTCGTTGGCGCCGTCCTGGAGGAAGACGCGAAGGGGTTTCGGTTTGGCTTTGGTCTGGCGGATCTGCGCGGGGTACACGTAACCGCCGCGGATATTCGTGAAGCTGCCGATGTGGCTGACGACCTTGTGGACCTGATCGGGACGTTCCCACGCGAGTGTGAACGCGGCGATTGCGCCGCTGCTCGCGCCGCACGCGGCCCAGCCGTTCGGATCGGCGGTGAGCTTGTAGTCCTTGCGTACGAGCGGCATGATTTCATCGAGGACGAAGCGGGCGTTGGCGTCGCCGAGCGAATCGTATTCGAAGCTGCGGTTGCTGCGGTCCTTCGCTTCGGGCGCGGCGGCCTTGAATGTGCCCGGATTGATGAAGACGCCGATGGTCACGGGCATGTCCTTGTTCGCGATGAGATTGTCGAAGACGACGGGCACGCGGGTTGCACCGGTCGGGTTGGCGTATCCGCCGCCGTCGAAGAAGATCATGACGCAAGCGGGTTTGGCGGCGTCGTATTGTTTCGGGACGTAGAGCTGCCAGTCGTGCGTGGTGCCGGGGAAAATCTGGCTGGTCTCGAATGGCGGCATCTTTTTCACCTCTCCGTGAGGGACGTCGGGCCGCGGCTCGGCATCCGGGCCCGGCTTGTAGTCGTCGATGGCGAAGGCGAGCGGAGTGGCGAGGCCGAGTGGCAGGAGGAAACGCATGGTTGTGTTGTTAATTCTGAGAGAGCCGGAGTCGAAGGATAAAATCGCGGCGGTGATTCTTGTTGCGGCGCGGCGCGCGGGTCCGGCTAGTCTCGGCGGCTTGCGCCACCATCCACCGTTTCCATTTTGCCGATGAAGAGCGACCGCCCTCGGTTTGAGAGTTGGGATGTGACGCTCGCGGTGGCGCTGCTGGCGGTGGCGGGCGTGTGGGCGTGCGTGTGTGATCTTGCGCTCGTGTGGGATGGCGGGGCGCACTTCTGCTACACGCTGGTGAATGGCGAGGCTTACATGTACGCGGCGCGGTTTTTCTCGGCGGTACTGTGGCAGCCGGTGGTGTGGGCGGCGCATGTGACGCGCGATCTGGCGGTGCTGCGATTCCTGTTCGGACTACCGCTCTGCGTCGCGCCAGCCGTGGCTGCGGCGCTGTCGTGGTGGATGGTCCGGCACGAGCGCCCTGCGTTGTTCCCGTGGGCGCTTCTCGGCATCTGCGCGGCGGCGGCGCCGGCGCAGGTTTTCATGATTAATGAGAGTACGTTTCAGCAAACGATGTTCTGGCCGGCGTTGCTCGGCCTGCTCGTGCCGCTGGATCGGAAACGCGGCGCCGTCGTCGTGCTGCTACTGACGTTGGAGTTTTCGCATCCGCAAGGTCTGCTGCTGCTGGCGATCGCGACGCTCATGGTTTGGCGGCTCGGCGCGATGAGCCCTTCGCCGGAAACTGGGATGTGGCGGAGGCGCGTGCCATTTCTCATCGGCGCGACGCTGCTCTGTTTTCTGCGGGTCGTGATGTTTCGCGATCCGTACGCGGCTCAAGAGGCAAATGTGATCCAGGTCGTTGTGTTGTTTTGGCAGGGGATTGTGGGCTGGCCACTATTGGGATGGATGTGTCTGGTCCTGGCCGTGTGGTGGAGCGCTCGGGCGGAGGCGGGATGGGGCCGCGTCGCGATCTCGGGAGCCGTGGTTTTGGCGGCGTTGTGTTGGTGGTATTGGGCGGCTGACCCGCAGCGATGGTGGAAGGCGCTCGACGCCCGGCGTTTCGTCGTGCCTCTGGCGGCGCCGTTTTATTTTGGCGTGTGGCGTGCAGTGGCGGCGAACGCGGTAGACTCGCCCAGCCTTCGGCGTGTGGCGCTCGCGTCAGCGGTGATCTTCGCGGGTGTGCTCGGCCTGCAGGCGACGGGATGGCGGTCGGAACTCGATGCGGTTCTAGCGCGGGTCGAGCGCGATCCACGGACGGTGATCCCGACGGAGGATTTTGCAGATCTGGAACGAACCCCGCTCGGGCACTGGGGGCTCGGCTCGCAAGTCATCGCGAAACTCGGCGGGCGCAAACTCGTGCTCGATTCGCGAGGGCGGGCTGCGCTGTTTCACGAACCGCCCTGGGTGGTGGTGGGCTACGATGCACCGGTGGTCGCGGAACCGGGGCCGCTCGGGTGGTTCGAGTTTCGCGAGACCGTGCGGCGAGCGCTGGCCGAACTATCGCCGCGGTAGCGTCAGCTTTTCGGGATCAATTCGATCTCCGCTTCGATCGTCTGCAACGCGCCCGCGAAACGCGCTGGATCGAATGCGCCTTGTTTGCGGGCTTCGCCGGCGAGAATGGCGATCCCTTTGTCGAGGTTGTCGGACTTCATTCCAGCGTTGGCTTTGAGCGCGACCCAAAGGCGGTCGAGTGCGTAGATGATTACCTCGCCGCGCCGGCGCGCGTCGGCCCGATCGGCTTTGGCATCGCGGAAATCAGCGCTGAGGCCGGCGAAAACCTTAAAGAGTTGCAGGGTGGAAGTTTTCGACCACTGCTCCCGGGAAGCCGTGCGCGCGAGGCGGTCGCTGGCAGCCTGCATCCCGGCGAAATCGTCGGCTTGCGGCAGGTTCGCGCCGGCGTCGGTTTTGCGAAGGAGCCAGACGAGCGCGCGCCAACGTGCGAGGAGATCTGGATCGTTTGCCTTGCCGAGTTTCCAGCTCACTTCGCGGAGCGCCACCGCCTGTCCGGTGAGCCACGCGCGCGGCCCGAGCCAGGTGCCTTCATCGACCCAATGCGGTTTCTGGTTTTCGACGACCCCGTTGCGTTTCACGGTGGTCGCGGGGCGACCCGTTACGGCGCCGAGTTTGATGTCGAGCATCGTATCGATCTGGCCGTCGAGTTCGAAATACATCGCCGGATGCCCGGCCTTCGCGAGGTCGGTCTCGATCATGTGGTGACAGGCGATGCACACGTTGGCGCGGTTGTAAAAGTCGCGTGTCTCTCGCATGCCCATCGCGATGCGTTGCTCGTGTGAAACGTCAGGCCGCGTGTGGAAGAGGAACCAGTTTCCGGCGGGGCCATGACAACTTTCGCAACTGACGCCGCGATCGACCTGCGCGTTTTTCGCGAAGTTCGCAGGAGGAAGCGCCTCCTGTGGCGAGTGGCAGATCGTGCATCGCGCGGACTTCGTCGGGTCGGTGATTCCAGCGCCAGCGGCGATTTGCTTGGACTGGTTGTTCGAAAGGATGGCGTTCGAATGCGAGTGTTTGTCGTGCTTTAGCCACGTGATGTTCTGCCCTTTGTCGATGCCACCGCCGTGACACGCAGAGGATTTGCATGACTGCGATCCCGTGAAATGTGGCGCAGCGATGCGGGGTTCGTCTGCGCGCGCGGCGGCGCCGGAAATGGCGGCCACGATTGCGATGAATGTGCGAAGTAAGGTAACCACAGCGCGACGTTATAGCGGGTGAATCCGAAAACGAAAAGGACGAGAGACGTCCGGTTCGAAGATTTTTTGTGCATCATTTTTCGCATTTCGCACTTGGCGACACGGATCGCGGTTGCTAAACACCCAATCAACCGCATGGACGAGACACCGGAAAAGATTAGCAACGGAGAACCCCTCAGTACCGAGGAACTCATCGAGTATCTCCCGGCCCTCAAAGAGGTTCCGGCTGCGTTAATCAAACGTTACGCCGTGGGAGCTGCAGTGCGGCGGCGGTTCAGCCCTGGGGATACGGTTTGCGAGGAGGGCGATTTCGGATCGACGGCATTTTATATCGTCTCGGGGAAGGTAAACATCTTCATCAAGAACCCGCTCGCGTCAGTGCAGACGTCGCCCTCGGGCGGCGGACTATTCTCGATGTTTAAGCGCATGACGAGCGTGCTGGGCAAGAGCAACAGCGGCGCGACTCAGGAGTCCGGGGGATTCATTCCGATCGACGCATCGGTCGATCTCCCGAAGAGCACTCCGATCGCGGACCTTGGCGTTGGCGAGCTTTTCGGGGAAATGACTTGTCGGAATTTCCAACCTCGATCCGCCACGGTGCAGGCCACCGAAGACTGTGTAATGGTGGAGCTTCTGCGCGTCGTGCTCGACATGCTGATGGGAACGCGCGAACTCGATGCGGCGACCAAGGCTGCAAAGAAAGTGGCTGCGCCGACCTTTAAGGGCACGTCTTTTAAAAAGGCGATGGACGACAAGTATCGCGAGCGTTCGCTGGTCCATCATTTGAGAAGCGTTCCACTTTTTGGAACGCTCGATCTCGATTTCTTCAACCACCTCAAGGAAAAGGCGGAGTTGATCTCGTATTCAAAGAACGAGGTGATCTGCAAACAGAACGAGCCGGCTGATGCTTTCTACCTCATTCGGACGGGTCTCGTGCGTGTATCGCAGAAAATGCCTCTCAGCATCGCCGCACCGCCGGTTTATTACACCGATAAGGCGACCAAGAAGGACTTCTGGATGGAGCCCGATGCAAGTGCGGTCAATGGGGAATTGGTGCGGACGTATTTAAAACGTGGCGAGTTTTTCGGAGAAATCGGCCTGCTCCTCGACCAGCCTCGCAATGCGACTTGTTCCGCGCTCGACGCGGTTGATTTGGTCAAGATCGGCAAGGAAGACTTTCAGCTGATGCTGGAGAAATTTCCGGTTGTCCGCGCGACGCTCAGCCAGACTGCGAAGGTTCGTCTTGAGGCCGCGAAGGAACGCAAGGTCCCGACCGGACTTCAACTCGACGAGTTCATCACCCAGGGTCTTTACGAAGCGCAAAATCTGCTTCTGATCGACCTTGATAACTGCACGCGCTGCGACGCTTGCGTGAATGCCTGCGCCGACGCGCATGACGGCGTTTCGCGGCTGATCCGCGACGGCCTTCGTTACGATCGTTTTCTCGTCGCGACCGCATGCCGTTCGTGCCGTGATCCGCTTTGCATGACGCAGTGCCCCGTCGGGTCGATCCGGCGCAAGGAAAGTCTCGAGATCATTATTGAAGACTGGTGCATCGGCTGTACGAAGTGCGCCGAGCTTTGCCCATACGGCAATATCAACATGGTCGATTTCAAGATGACCAAGAAGCAGCTCGCGGACATCGCGAGGGCTGAGAAAGAGAAAGAACAGGCAAAGAAGGAGGCAGACGCGAAAGCGGCGGCCGCCAAAGCGACGGCTCCAGCCGCAGCTCCGCCCGCTGTAAAAGTCGAGGGCGCAGAAGCGCCCAAACCCGTGCCGACCGCACCGGCTCCGAAGCCTGCCGCGGCACCGGTCGCCCCGAAGCCGACTGCTGCGCCGGCGAAGCCCGCAGCCAAAGTCGTCACGAAGGCCAAATCCAAGGACGAAGTGACCAAGGCCACGACATGCGATCTTTGCACCCAACTCAGTGTTCCTAGCTGCGTCTACGCATGTCCCCATGACGCCGCCAAACGCGTCGACCCCACCGAGTTCCTGGCCAAGCAGATCGGAAGCCGTGGACGCGGCAAGCGATTCCGCTGGTTGCCAACGAAGGAAGACAACCGGACAACGCATTGACCGTATCCTGCGCATGAGAATCGACCAAAAGCATATTCCCTGGGCCATCTTCGTCACCGCCGCGACGCTGTTTTTCGGAGCTTTGTTTCTAGCAGAATTCCATCCCCAGTATCTCCCATTTCATCTCAGCCTTCCGAAGTTTCTCAGCGAAGCTCCTCGGGAGCGTAATAGCTATGGCGCATCGCCGCTCGGGCTCCTGTTTGGGATTCTTGCGCTGGCAATTTTCGTTTTCGCCTCCGCCCTAGGTGTCCGAAAGAAAAAGAGACTCTGGCGAATTGGCAGCGTTCAATCCTGGCTTCGAGCCCACATCTGGCTGACAACGCTGACTATTCCCCTCGTCCTCCTGCATTGCGGTGGCCACGCCGGCGGCCCGATGACGACGACGGTGGTTATTCTATATGCCTTCGTCATGGTCAGCGGTTTTTTTGGCATCGCGATGCAGGGTGTCTTGCCGCGGATGATGAAAGACAGCCTTTCTCGAGAGGTGGTCTATGAACAGATCCCGCACGTCCGCAAACGCATCATGGAAGCCGCGCTCGAGTTTCGCGGCGACCTATTCGAAAAAATCGGCTCTCCGAAGATCGCTGCCTCCGAGGAAGCGGGGGCGGTAGCCGTCGAAGCCGATCCATCAGAGCACGTCCTCGTCGAATTTATGGACGAGGAATGTCTCCCTTACCTTCATTCCAGTCGCGGCGCAGCCAAGGGAATGCGTCTTTCTGATAAAAAATCCAGCGACGACGTTTTTCGTCTCCTTCGGTTGAATGTTTCGGACAATTTCAGGGGAAAAGCGGACGAAATCCAACTCTGGTGCGACGACCGGCGTCTGATGGATCTGCAGGTGCGAATGCATCACTGGATGCATGGCTGGCTTCTCATTCACGTGCCGGTGTCATTCGCTCTGCTCGTCTTCACTTTTTGGCACGCCTACGTGACCTGGAAACTCCTCTAAGCATTAGCCTCCAAAGCACCAACCATGGCCGATCAGCCACGCACGCAGAAACAAATCGCTCAGAAGTACAAGGATAACCTTGATTACTACAAACATGGGCATTTCTTTCGTCGTCTCAAACTAGCCTGTTTTCTATTGGCGGTCGTGGTCAGTTTGGGCGCTGTCTTCGGTTTCCAAGCTTGGGGAACAAAGGAGTATTTCAATACGGGGCCAATTTCCCAGAATCATGCGCGATTCGCAAACAACTGCGGAGTGTGCCATGACGGCGGCGCTCCCGATCTCGCGCGAGCCCTAAAGCTTGATCAAGCGATCACTGATCTCAAAGAGGGTGCGCTCGCGTCGGTGGATCTAGATAAGGTCAAAAACATCGCCAGCAACGCGGCGAGCAGCATCAAGAATTTCAGCGCCGAGGAATTGAGGGCTGCCGCGGCGCGCAATTTCTCACCCGAAAAGCTTTCCGAATTGTCCCAAACGGTCATCAAAAAATCTTCACTCGCCGGGATGGATCGGGCCTGCCTCAAATGCCACGAACCGTTTAAACTTCATCAACCTCAATCGGAGGCAATCGGCCTGCGCGCTGTCCATCCCGACCTGCCGTTGGTCCATGCGGATCGGTGTTCGACGTGTCATCGCGAGCACGTCGGCCACGAGCGTATGAAATTTCCCGGGAGTGAAACTTGTGGGACGTGCCATGCGGATCTCGAAGAACTTCGCCGGACGCGAAACTCAATCAAGATTGCCAGCCCGGCGCCGCCAACCAAATCCGAGAATCGCGATATCGGAGACGGACTCATCCGATTCATCGTTCCGCAGGAAGCCAATGCACAACCGGCCGTCATCAAAAGTTACGCCGACGGGCACCCACCGTTCCGCTTTGAATCACCTGAAGCGCGGGATCCGGCCGCCATTAAGTTTGGTCACGTCCGACATGAACAGGATGATGTAAAACTAGATGGGCGCCAATTGATTTGCTCCGATTGTCACCAACCGGGCAGCGGTGGTGTATTTTACCAGCCGGTGAAGTATGAAAAGAACTGTCAGAGGTGTCACTCGCTCGGTTTGACCGCTGATCTTCCGAAGGTCGCTATTCCCCATGGCGATCCAGACAAGGTCCGTGCTTTCCTGCGAAGCATCAAAGCCCAATACTTGACCTATTTCATGCGGGAGGAAGGCAAAACTGATCGGGCCGAACTGGGTCAACTGGTTGACGATCAGGTTGAAAAGCTCCGTAACCGCGGCATGACCACGGTAGACGAACTGGAAAGACGGGTGTTCTTCACAGGTGACCCGCCTAAAACGAATGATCGCGTCTCAGCCAAGTCAAACCTTGGGCAGGTCTTTCCATCGTGTGCATTGTGCCATGAAATCTCTGGGGGCGATGCTGCAAACGCTCCAAAGTTTACGAAGGTGAATATGGCAGAGCGCTGGGTGAATCACGGACCCTTTACGCACCTCCCGCATAAGCACATGTCCTGCATCGATTGCCACGCAGGGGCGCTTCAGAGTGAAAAGACTTCTGACATATTGATGCCGCCTCAGAAGATTTGTGCGGAATGCCATAGGCCGCTACAGAAGGACAAAGTCATGGAAGTCGTGAACGACGGAGTAGCGCCAAAGCCGGGAACACACGAGATGGCTGATATGCAGCGGCGCGAGGGTGGAGTGAAGTGGGAATGCCAAAGCTGCCACCATTTCCATGCGCCACCGGAGGCCATCCAGTTTTTAGAGGCCAAAGCACCACCAACTCGTTGAGTTCCGAGCGGGGTTCAACCCCTATGGCGATCAAGCGGTGGGCGAACACGGTTTGCTTGTGGGATATTCGTGTGGGTCTTAGGAACTTTAGAGAGGTTCTGAGCGGAGGTTTTTGAGGAGGAAGAGGTAGAGATTATCGTGACGATGGTTCCAACGCCATTCCGATTCCTT
>JAYTDO010000509.1:0-8390 GCA_043735935.1 Chthoniobacteraceae bacterium | reverse complement strand
TCCCCTAGCTCCCGCAGTACATGGACCCGGAGCGGCTTCGCCACTGGATCGCCACCGACCTCGCCGACATCGCAAATACTCGCATCCCATTTGGTAAATACGGTCCGCGTGCGTATCCGCCATCGGGCATCCCGATCCACGATCTGCCGCTGGAATACCTCGCATGGTTCGCGCGGAAGGATGCGTTTCCAGCGGGCCGCCTCGGCGAGCTTCTCCGCATCGTTCACCAGATGAAAGTCGATGGCCTCGACGAGATCTTCGATACCCTCCGCGTCCGCAACGGGGGACGCACCCGGCTTCGCCATCCGCGCGAGCGCCCCGTCATTCGTCCTGATTAACGCCCGAATCCCATGCCTAGACCCAAGTCTGAATCCACCTTTGCCGAAGCGCTTCGTTACATTCCCGGCGGCGTCAATTCTCCCGTCCGTGCATTTCGCGGGGTCGGCGGGACTCCCTTCTACGTCCAGCGCGCGAGCGGCGCGCGACTTTGGGATGTCGATGGCAACGAGTTGATCGACTACGTCGGCACCTGGGGTCCCGCCATCCTCGGCCACGCTCCGGCGTGCGTTCGCGAGGCGATCCAGCAAGCCGCCGAGCGGGGCGTCAGCTTCGGCACGCCGCATCCCGGCGAGGTCGAAATGGCGCGCCTCATCTGCGAATGGGTTCCCAGCATTGAAAAAGTCCGCATGGTCAACAGCGGCACCGAAGCCACCATGTCCTGCATCCGTCTCGCGCGCGGTGCGACGGGTCGCGATCGCATCTTGAAGTTCGAGGGCTGCTACCACGGTCACGTGGATTCGCTCCTGGTGAAAGCCGGAAGCGGCGCCCTCACACACGGTCAACCCGACAGCGCGGGTATCCCCGCTGCGCTCGCCGCGCTCACGCACACATTGCCGTTCAATGACGCCGACGCGCTCCGGCATCTTTTTGCCAGCCACGGCCCGGAGCTCGCCGCCGTCATCCTCGAGCCAGTGCCCGCAAACGCCGGGCTTTACCTTCCGCGCCCCGGCTATCTCGAACTGATTCGCCAGTTGTGTGATCAGCACGGAGTCGTTCTCATCTTCGATGAGGTGATGACCGGGTTTCGCCTCGCGCGCGGCGGCTACCAGCAGCTTTGCGGCATCCGTCCAGACCTCACCGCTTTGGGAAAAGTCATCGGCGGCGGGCTTCCTGTCGGCGCGTTCGGTGGCCGTGCCGATTTGATGGATCAGCTCTCTCCGACTGGCCCGGTCTATCAAGCGGGAACGCTTTCGGGAAATCCCCTCGCGCTCGCTGCCGGGCTCGCCCAGCTCCGCGAAATGGATCGAATCAACGGCTGGTCGCGCCTTGAAGTCCTCGGCCAGCAGTTCGAACAAGGCGTCCGCGACGCGCTCCGGCGGACTGGGAAGGACTACACCTTTACCCGGATCGGGAGCATGTTCTGCCTCTACTTCACTCCGGGGCCGGTGCATTTTCTCGATGAAGCGAAGCGCAGCGATACGGCCGCATTTGCCCGCTACTTTCACGAGTGCCTCGACGCCGGCGTCTATTTCGCACCGAGCCAGTACGAGGCCGGTTTCCTGTCGTTGGCGCACACGACGGATGACATGGCCCGCACAGCCGAAGTGGTCGTCGCGGCTCTCGCGGCATCGTAGTGCGTGAGAAAAACCGGGGCGAACTTGACCGCTCATCGGCGCTGATGCTGTATGGCGGTATGAAACCTTTCCTCCTCCTCCCTTTCCTCGTGGTCGTATCGGCGCTCGCTGCCGACGCCCCGCTCAATACCCTCACGGAAGCCGAAAAAACCGCGGGTTGGAAACTGCTCTTTGACGGGAAGGACGCTTCAGCCGACTGGCGCGGCTACAAAAAGGATGCGCTGCCGGACAAGTGGGTGGTGGAAGAGGGTGCGCTGGTCCGGAAAGGCGGAGGCGACATCGTCACGAAGGAACAATACGAAAACTACGAACTGAGTCTCGAATGGAAGATCAGTGAGGCAGGCAACAGCGGAGTCATGTTCCGCGTGCAGGAAACCGACGGCCCGCCTTATGTCACCGGTCCGGAGATCCAGGTGCAGGACAACATCAAGGGGCACGACCCGCAAAAGGCTGGCTGGCTCTACCAGTTTTACCAATCCGAAAAGGATGCGACCAAGCCGGTCGGCGAATGGAATCTCCTGCGGTTCATCCTCGATCACAACAAGGCCCAGTGCTGGCTCAACGGCGTGAAGTATTGGGAGTGCGAGATCGGCTCCGTCGAATGGCAGGAGAAGCTCGCGAAGTCGAAGTTCGCCAAGATGCCGGGCTTCGGTTCATCCGCTAAAGGCTTCATCTGCCTCCAGGATCACGGAAACGAAGTCGCCTTTCGCAACATCAAGATCCGCGTCCTGCCGTAACGGCCCGCCGCCGGGAGTAGCAATTCCACTGTTGGCCATTTAGTGCCATGAACGACTCACCGCCTTCCACTCCGCCGCGTCCTGATCGCCGGTGGCTTCTCGCTGGGATGGCCGTCATCGTCGTCGGCCTCGGCTATGCGATCTGGCATCTCAATCACGAGGAACGGCCCGTTGCGCCGCCGATGACTCCGGTGGTGGAAGAATCGCCGCCGTCCCCCGAGGAGCCTCCGCCGCCGGTCCAGCTTCCGACCTTCACTCTCGGCAAGATCACACTCGTCGACGTCCCCGACGCCGAGGCGGCACAGAAGGCTAAGCTGACCGTGCCGCTCATGGTGAGGGCGGGAGTGAAGATATCGGTGAGGGATCTGGTGATCGAAGTGCGTTTTTACGACCAGTTGGCAAACGATCGGGTCGTCGTGACGCGGGCGAATGTGAAGAGCAAATGGGCGTCGCCGCCGGCTGATTGGAGCACCGAGGTGGGAGAGACGTTGGAAGTCGACTACACACTCGCGAAGGCCACTGATGCGGCCGATGTGGCCGAAGAGCGCAAGCTCTACGGCTATCTCGTCAACGTGTACTACGGGGACATCCTGCAAGCGGTGGAAGCCGCGCCTCGCGACCTGGCCGAGCGCTTTCCGGCTCCGCAAGTCCGCGAATCCGGCGAGGCTCAATGAGCGCGCGATAATTCCGGCAAAAGACACTTGCGCCGCGAATGACCGCTGCTACACATTCCGCTCCGCAAAAGCTCGGGTGGTGAAATGGCAGACACGTACGTTTGAGGGGCGTATGCCGTAAGGCGTGGGGGTTCAAGTCCCCCCCCGAGCACTTTATCTTTCCAGGCGGCCTTTGCCGAGTGGATCTCACGCTGGGGAGGAGGGGCTAAAGAAACGCGCTGATCGCGAGGATGATGAGGATCGCCACGACCGCGATGCCGGTCTCCACCACCGTCCAAGTCTTCAGGGTCTGCGGCACCGTCATGCCGATGTATTCCTTCACAAACCAGAATCCCGAGTCGTTGACGTGGGAGAGGATCAGCGAGCCGGCTCCCATCGCGAGCACGAGGAGTTCCTTGTTCACGGAGGGATTTCCTTCGATCACCGGGAGCATCAGACCTGCCGCGGTCGTGACGGCCACGGTCGCGGAACCGACCGCGATCCGCAGAAGCCCTGCGATGATCCAGCCGAGGAGCAGCGGCGACACGGGCAGGGATGCGCCGACCACCCCGATCGCCTTCCCGACGCCCGACGCATTTAGCACCATGCTAAAACCGCCGCCGGCGCCGATCACGAGCAGGATGCTCGCCGCTGGGGCGAGGCACTCTTCGCTAAAGCGCAGAATCTGGTTTCCCGTCAGTCCGCAACGCGAGCCAAAGGACCAAAATGCGAAGACCACGGCGATCAACATCGCCACGGCCGGCGCGCCGGCGAGATCGGCCCATTGGCGTAACGCATTTTCTTTCGGCAAAGCGACATCGGCCGCGGTCGCCACCAGCATCAGCATCACCGGCAGGAGCATGGTGAAAAGGCTGATGCCGAAACCCGGCGCGCGAGGCGCCTGAGGCCGGGAGGTGGCCTGCGCTCCGAGCCCGCCGAATTCCACTGGCACGCGCGGCGCCACCCATCGGGCGAGGAGCGGTCCGGTCACTAGTGCGGTCGGCGCGCCGACGAGGAGGGACCAAAGAATCGTTTTGCCTGTGTCTGCATGCAGGGTCGCGATGGCGGCCATCGGTCCCGGATGCGGTGGGATCAAGCCGTGGGCGGTCGAAAGCCCCGCTGCGAGCGGCAGCGCGATGCGCAGGATCGGTGTGCGGGTTTCCCGGGCGAGCATGAATGCGATCGGGCCGAGCAGGACGATGCCGACCCCGAAGAACACCGAGATGCCGACGACAAACGCGACGACCATGATCGCGTAGTCGAGTCGCGTTTCCCCGAACCACCGGACCATCGTCTGCGCGATCACCTCCGCGGCGCCTGACTCTGCGAGCATTTTGCCAAGGATCGTGCCGAGGCCGATGATCATCGCGAGACCTCCGAGGGTCTTCGCCACGCCTGCCTCGAAGCTCGAGGCGACGTCTGTGACCACCATTCCGGAAGCCAGGCCGACGACGACCGACGCGATCATCAGAGCGACGAATGCGTTGCATTTAAAATGCGCGATCAGCACCACCAGGCCTATGATCGCGGCGAATGCGAGCAGGAGCAGACCATTGGGCGACAGCAAGGCAAGGGTAGGGGAGAGCATGGGTAAAAGCTGGGACGGCGCGCCGGGTTCAGGGCTTGAAGGAGTACCAGTAGATACCCTCGAAAAGTGGCTCAAACGAAGCCCACGCGCTCGGAGTGGGCAGATGCTCCATATGCAGCGGAACGATGTAAAGGCCCGACTCTTCGCCGCCGGCTTCTTCCAGCGTCAGTCCGATTCCGTCCCGGTAAACGGTGATCCGAATCGGGTCGAATTCGATGAACGCATCCGACCAATGCTCCGGTCCGATCGTCGTCGGCGACTGCCGGTGGGCCGCGTAAAGGTCCTTGTAATAAAAGTCCGCCTGCGTGCGTAGCGCCACCGCGCCATGGTGCCGCACGACCTCGCTCGCACGGCTGCGCGCGTCGCCGCAGCCGGCGAGGCACATCGCGAGAAGCGCGAGGATGAGCGAGCGGGCACTGGTAAACATCAGGTGAAATCTCTAGTCGCTTATCCGGTGCGGCGCGTCGAGTCCCTTCAATTAGGCCGACGCCATTGCTGAAAGGCAATCCGCTACGGCGAAACGAGAATTCGGATGGCTCGTTCCTCTTTCCGGTGAGCTTCAGCGACAATGGAAGGAACAGTGCGAAGTCCACGACCGCGACGTTCGCGACGGCGGGGAGTTACACCTTCACCGTCACGATTCGGGACGCCGAAGGGCTGCTGGCCACAAGCAGCGTCGATGTTGACGTAGCGCAATCTCCCACCAGCCTGACCGTCTCGCCGTCGAGTGTGATCATGGGGAAGGGGGAGAGCCGGCGTTTCACGGCGACCGTATTCGACCAGTTCGACGCTCTGGTTTCCTCGCAGCCGGCGGTCGATTGGTCGGCGAGCGGCGGGGGCAGCGTCGCGCCAGACGGTACGTTTACCGCGGCCAGTGTTGGCGGGCCGTATACGATCGCGGCGAGCAGCGGATCCCTCTCCCGCGATTCGATCGTCTCCATCACGGGCGAAGTTTTGAGCCACTGGCGGGCCGCCCATTTCAACTCCGAGGAGATCGGCGCGGGCATGGCGGACGACCTGGCCGATCGGATGGCGACGGCTCGGTCAATCTCGTCGAATACGCGCTCGGAACGGATCCGCGCACCGCCACATCCCTCCCGCAGCCGGCGTTCGACTCCTCCGGCTGTCTCACGCTCACGTTGAGTCGCCCGAAGCTTCTCCCCGGCCTCAACTACGTCGGCGAAGCCGGCGACACCTTGGAAACGTTGTTACCCGGAATCGCGATTGACGTGCTTGTCGACGGGGACCCGCAGGTCATTCGACTCACCGATCCGATTGGCACCGGAGATCGTCCGCAGCGTTTCTTAAGGCTGCGAATCACCGCGGGCACGCTCGCTCAGTGAGTTGATGGCCGGTGAATGCGGCTTTCGTTTGTCGCACATGATTGTCTTGCCAGCGTCCACACCGCCTTTAGTCTCGCGCGCTTTTTGTTCATGAATTTTCTGCTTTCACGAAATCTCCTATTGGCATGGTGCGCCGCCGTCGCCGTCTCCGGTTGCGTCGGGACCGGACCCGCGGCGAAGAAACCGGTGGCAGTCCGCAAGGCGCAGCCGGCACCCAAGCCGAACTTTTGGAACGGTGACAAGGTCGCCGGTTCGCCCAAGATCGTGATCGCGCTGAAGGAGCAGCGCGCCTACTTTTACAAAGGGAAAAAGCTTGTCGGTGAAACCGTCGTATCGACCGGTCGGACAGGATTCGACACGCCCGCCGGGAAGTATCGAGTCATTCAAAAGGACAAGGACCATTCGTCGACCCTTTACGGCGACTTTGTCGACGAACATGGCACCGTCGTAAAATCCAACGTGGATTCCACAAAGGATCGTCCGCCGGAGGGAACGTCCTTCCAAGGGGCGAAAATGCCGTATTTCCTGCGTTTTTATTCGGGCTATGGCCTGCACGCCGGACGAGTTCCCGGTCATCGCGCGTCGCATGGATGCGTTCGGTTACCGGCGGAGATGGCGGCGCATTTCTTCGACAACGTACAGACTGGAACGCAGGTCATCCTTAAGGATTAGCAACGAATCGAACGCTTGCGGTGTTGGAGGCCACGCGCATAGTGGGCGCATCAGTTTTGGGCAGTTAGCTCAGTGGTAGAGCGGCTCGTTTACACCGAGAGAAAGGGATTTTGCTGAAGTGGACTCAAATGACCTCACGCTCGCCCACTCTGGAATTGCGAGGTTTTCTTCAAAACCGAGTTGTCTTGAGAGGACGCATTTGGCTCCATTTTACAAGCACCGGTGGACAAAGAAGTGGACAAAGAATTGTGAGGCGTAGCACGACGACGAAGGAGCCACTGGCGCTCCCACGACACGTCGAAATGGACATCGATCAGCAGATGAACGCCGCCATTTGAGAATCAGTCACTAGTGCCGCATGTTGATTCGTGTTCAGCATTTTCAAGATCATCGCCGGGCTTCTTTTTCTAGCCGGTTGTGAATCAACTCGCCCTGACGATTACCGAGGTGGCCAAGACTACGAGAATGCGAAGCTCGGCAATTGATCTGAGAAAACCGTAGCGAGGTTTCGATTATTGCCCGTATCTACGACAATCTTCGTCGCATATTCCATCTACGGTGCGAGGCCGATGCTCTTGAGGATCTGCGGCACGATCACTTGTTGAGCGCCAGCGGCATTGGGATGGATTCCATCGGGCACGAGAGGTCTCCACTGCGTTTCGCCGTCCTTGAGCACAGCCTGCCAATTCGCGGAGTGATCAATGAGTCGAAGCCCGCGCGCTTTTGCGACATCGCGATAGACCTGCTCGTAGTCAGCGATATTTGGACGGCGCTCAAGATGCACACCGGTCGGCGGATTCATCACCATGAGGATGATCTCGCATCCCGGCAACGCGGCGACCGTGCGATCAATCATCGTCTCCAAATTCTTTCGCGCGTCTGCTGGTGAGGTTTTGTATTCGAGGAAGGCGTCGTTGATCGAAAACTCGATAAAAACCACATCGGGCTTTTTTGCGATGACGCGGGCATCGAGATTATCCACGCCCCATTTCGACCACATGCCGCCCTGGGCGCTGTTTATGATAGTCGCGAGCTTCGGAAATTTCTTGTTCAACACTGCATCGAGTTGCGCCACCCAATCACCACCTGCCGTAAGGCTCGTGCCGTAGGTGACGATCACTTGAGGCTTGCCCGCTTCGAGATTCGCGATGAAGACCGCTTTCTCTGCTGCTGCGCAAAGGTCGGGAATGAAAAGCGACAAGGCGAGGAGAAAAACGGCGAGACGCATCTCGCAAATGTAGAGAATTCGGCTTGCAGGAAAAGCAACTCGGCAATGTCCCAAAGTCTCCGCCGCCGACATTTTCCCAGCCCTTTTCTCGTCACCATCCGCCGCCTCTAACAATCCCGCGCTCTCATCGGTCTATGAAGCGTGAAGCACCATTTCGAGTTTCGGATTCAGCGGGTTTTGGTGGAGATGCGCTCACATTTCCAGCTGAGGATCGGGCTGCAAGGCGCTCACGCGATGGACTACATCCCGGCGCATCGAAGTGCATTTGCTGAGCGTTTAGCTCTTCAGCCTGCGCACGCCACGGTAGTCGACGCTCACCTCGAATTAAGCTGGGTGCTGGAGTGGTTGAACTCCCGGGGTGTTTGATCCGCGCAATCGGACGCGGGCATGAGATGCACGCTCGCACTTGCTGACATCCCGATAGGGCCATCTGCGCGGCCTCCGTCGATTTGTCGGCATGAACTCATTCGCCTGGCTCGCCGCTGTTCTCCTCATTGCTTGGATCGTGCTGCGTCTGGCCCTCGCCATCACAAGC
>JAYTDO010000508.1:0-4863 GCA_043735935.1 Chthoniobacteraceae bacterium | reverse complement strand
GTTTCGTCCTTGCCGATGTGTCCAGGTTTGACGGGCTTGTCCGGCTTCTCGGTCGCCATCGGCATTCGTTCCTGCTTCCGCGGTCGCGTCGTGGGGCTGCTCGTAATCCCTCAAGATACAGCCGCGCGGCGTCAGGTTCAGGGGAAATCGCCGATTACAGCTTGCGGCCCGGCACGATCACGTCCTTGTCGACGAGCGGACAATCGATGGCGAGCACTTCGGCGACTATCTCGCCCAGCGGGCGTTTGTCTCCTTTGTAAAAGGCGTATTCGGTGTCGCAGTAGGTGCAGCGCAGGTCGCAAAACGTCAGCCGCACGAATACGCACCGGCAGCCCGCCCAGGTGCTCTCGCCCTGGATGGATTCGTAGATTTCGTTGATCGTCAGCGTGGCCGTTTTGCCGCTCATCGGGCGCCCACCCTCGCGTTGGAAAAACTTCTGTCAATTCCGGCGCACCCGCCGAGAATTCGCGCTCCCGATATGCCGAACCGTATTGACGAAAAGTTTACCGCGCTGCGTGCCGTGGGCCATAAGGCGCTCATCGCTTACATTTCCGCGGGCGATCCTCACCTTGCCGCCACGCGCGATCTGGCGCTCGCCTTCGAGGAGGCCGGCGTCGATATCCTCGAACTGGGTGTCCCTTTCTCCGATCCGCTCGCGGACGGGGTGGTGAATCAGCTCGCAGCCGCCCGGGCGCTCGCGGCGGGGACGACGGTGACGGGCGTGCTGGATTGTGTGCGCGACATTCGACGCAGCTCGGAGCTGCCCATCGTGCTCTACACGTATCTCAATCCGATCTATCGCTACGGCTTCGAGCAGTTTCATCGCGATGCCGAGTCGGCGGGCGTGGATGGGCTCCTGATCCTCGACCTTCCGCCGGATGAAGATGCTCAAAATGCCGAGTTCATCGAGCACACCGGCCTCAAGCGCATCCGTCTCATTGCTCCGACCACACCACCCGCGCGCATCGCGCAACTGACGGCGGGTGCGAGCGGTTTCATTTATTATGTGTCGCGCGAGGGCGTGACTGGCGAGCGCAGCGAAGTCGCCGACACGATGGCAGGTCGTGTCGCTGAGATTCGCGCGACGACGTCTCTGCCGATCGCCGTCGGATTTGGCATCTCGAATCCGGAGCATGTCCGGCAGGTGGCGCAGTGCGCGGATGGGGTCGTCGTGGGCAGCGCCATCGTGAAGCGGATCGCGGAAGCGGGCGATGCACCCGACCTCGCGCGGCGCCTTGCGGATTTCGTCCGGCCGCTTGCCGCGGCCACGAAGTGAGGACGGGGGGCTAGTTCGCCCAAGCGGATTCGGATTGATCCGTGAGCTTCATCTTCACCTCGTAACGCGCGGATGAAAGGCACGATCCGAAGATGATGATCGAGCCAATCAGATAGATCCAAAGCAGGAGCGCGACGACGCTTCCGAAGGTGCCGTAGAGCGCGTTGAAGTTCGTGATATTGCGAGCGTAGATCGTGAACAGGCGCTGGAGCACGTCCACGCCGAGCGTCACAAAAAGGGCGGCTCCCCAGACCTCGCGAAAGAGCGTCCTGCGCCGCGGCGCGAATTTATAGAACATCAGGAATCCGTAGAAGAGGACGACGGGTGGGAGGAGGAAGCGGAGCAAGTTAAAGAAGTTGCTCGCGAACCAAAAATTGAGGCCGAACTCCCACGAGTGGGTCCAGTAGAAGGTCTCGATCTGCTTGAGGACGAGCGGGGCGAGGATGCCGATGAGCAACGCGCTCGCGAGGATCACGGTCATGAACAGGTTCTTGATCGGCAGGCGCCACCAGGCGTATTCGCGCGTTCCCCATGCGCGGTTTACCCCGCGGACGAGCGCTTGAAAGAATCTCATGGCGGTCCAGACGAGGACGCCGAGCGCAATGAAACTCGCGCTTTGGCGGGAATTCACGACGCCGTCGATGGTCGCGACGATCCGGTTGGATTCGTCAGCCTCGATGGGGATGTATTGGCTGACGTAATGGGTGATCTCGTTCGTCGCCCGTTCCTTGCTGCCGAGGAGGGTGGTCGCCATGGTGATCAGGAGGACGAGCAGGGGAAAGAGCGCGAAGAAGGCGTAGTAGGCAAAGGAAGCCGCGCGCTGTTCCGCGTCGGTTTCGTCGTATTTCCTGATGGCGCGCCAGACCACCGCCCAGAGTGTGCGGAGTGCGGTTTGAAGCGCGGATACCGCGCCGTCGAGGGCGTTCATCGCCGCGGACTGTAGTGAAGTGCCGGCGCAAAGCGCAACAGTGCTCGTCTTTGCGGGAGAGTCGCTTGGTGCCTTGCAGAAGGAACGGTGCGCGCTACGCTGCGGCCCGAATGACCGAACCCGTGCCGTCCCCTGACCGCCAGAAGCCGAAGCGTCGAGGCTGGGTGCGCCGGTGGATGGGCCGGGCGCTGCTGTTGCTGGCGGTGGCCGCGATTTTTCATCGGCCCTTGATTCGCTTCATCGCGATCCGGATCGCCGCCCACGAGCATCTGGCGCTCGACTTTCACATCTCGGGCACGCTCCTCACGAACCTCACGGTCACTGGAGTCCATGTGGCGCCGAATGGCACCGGTCCGAGTCCGGTGGAAAAGATCGAAGTCGATCGGATCCGTTTCGACTACAGCCTGCCGATGCTGGCGAGGCATGGGTTCGGCGAGTTTTTGCGGAGCTATGAACTGCACCATGCGGACTTGGTCTTTGTCGCGCTGCCGAGCAGGGACAAGAGCAAGGCCGTCGAGGAGCGAAAGGAGAAACTCGGCGTGGTCGATCAGATTCGCGCCATCCTCGCGCAACCGGCGGCGTATGCGGATCGCGCGGAGATCGAAGATTTCAATATCCGGGTGCGCCTTCCGGAAAACGAAGTGGTGGTGAAAGGCGTGGACCTCCTGCTGGCACCGGACCGACTCGGGTACCTGAGGGTGGGTCGGATTGCGATCCCGGGATTGCCGACATGGGAAAAGTTGGCCGCGGAAACGAGCTACGAGAAACGCAATTTGTTCATTAAGAACCTGCAAATCACTCCGGACCTCATTTTGCAGGATGTGAATTTCGATGCCTCGCAGCGTGCGCAGCACAAGGGCGGAGTGAGTTTGCACGCGCGCGTTTTCGGCGGTGACCTCTCCCTTTCGATGCTTGGGAATCGGCTGCTCCAAAAGGGTGAAAACTTGGAGCACAGCTACGATACGACGACGCGCGTTTCTGCTAGGAACATCAACCTGCGCGGTGTCGCGGAGTATTTTGGGGCGAAGGATTTACCGGTGGAATCGCTCGCCAGTCTGGACATGGAGTTCAGCGGCGAGCCCGAAAAGCCGCAGACGTGGACGGGTTCCATCGTCGCAAGCATCGAGCGGATCGCCGCGGGCCGGCTTCAGATTGAGCGGGCCGGTTTTCAATCGTCGATCGACCACGGCGATGCGAAGACCCAAATCGACGTCGCGTTGCTGGGGAATACGCTCAAGCTCACCGGGACGGCGCGTTTGCCGGCGTCGGTGAACGAATTTGGAGCGACCGAAGGCGATGGCGTGCTGGAACTCGACGCGACGCACCTCGCGGAATTGAGCGACCCGCTGGGCATGACGGAGCCTCTGAAGGGAGCGGCGTCGGCGGAAGGGCGATTCGGATTCCACGGGCGCAGGGCGTCGGCGGAGTTGCGGGTGGCGATTGAGAAGCTGACGGCAGGTGCGATCGGCGTCGAGACGGCCCGAATGAAGATTTCCGTGAGCAAATCCATCGGGCAGCCGGGACTCTCAGGATTGACGAGCGACGTCGGTGTCGAGGTGACGAATGCGCGATTCGGGTCTTTTAACGTGGACTCGGCCACGCTGCGGGGCTCGACGATCGGCAACGCGGTGACGCTGAAGACGCTGGATTTGACCCGGGGCGAAAACAGCGTGAGCGCGCAGGGGAGTTACGAGATTCCGCGCGATCTCAAGGAAGCGGCGAAAGCACCTATCGAAGCGCAAATCGCGATCAAGGTGCCTGTGCTTCAGGGCTTCGGGATCGTCGTGAACGGGCAGCCGCTCGAAGGTCACATCAACGGAGCGGGGACGGTGAAATACGTGGACGGCGTGCCGGTGGGAGGATTATCGCTCGATGGCGCGATCAAGCTGGGAGACTTCTCGCCGGAGCACATTGAGGCTCGTGTGAAGTTCGCGGATCGCGAGGCCAAGATCGAAGAACTCGTCTTAAAACTGGGCGGGACTGATCATCTGGCTGTGGTGGGGACGATCGGACTCGATGAGCCGAATGCGTACGCCGGCACGGTATCGCTCGGGATCAAGAACCTGACGGCGCTCCAGCCTTTGCTCGCGGTCTTCGGCGTGAAGGAGCCGATCAGTGGTTCTCTGGGCATCGAGTGGGATGGGAAAGGCGCGATGCGGCCGGCTGCGCACGACGGAAATCTGAAAATCGAAGCGGCTCACGCTCGTTATGGAGCGGTCGATCTCCGCGAATTCCGACTTGCCGGGAAGTACGGCGCCGGCTTTGCCGAGGCGTCCGAGTTCCGCGTCGCGAGTGGCATCACGCTCTTGGAGGGAAGGCTCGATTACATCGAGGGAAAGCTGCGTCTGCGCGAGATCTCGCTGATGCAGGGAGGTCAGCAGGCGCTCACCGGTTACATCATCCTGCCATTCGATCTGGCGAACAAGGCGCAGCCCATCCCGCTGGAGGAGCGGATCGCCATCAATTTGAACGCGACCTCCCTCAAGCTGGAAAAGCTCATCACGAGCTTTGGGCAAACGTCGCCCATCATCGGGGAACTGACGGCCAGCCTGGTCTCCGGCGGCACGTTGCTGAATCCGGCGGGTCAGTTGAAGCTGAAGGCGCGAGGCTTGAAAGCGAAGGCAGCGCCGCAGTTCGACAACGCGGAGCTGGACCTTGA
>JAYTDO010000507.1:0-2184 GCA_043735935.1 Chthoniobacteraceae bacterium | reverse complement strand
GCGCGCTCGCCGAAGAAGGGAGAGGAAGCCGCGGCCACCCTCCGCGGAGAAGGCATCGACGCACATGTGATGACGCTCGACGTGACGCATCCGCCGTCGGCGGCCCGCGCACGGACGGTGATCGAGGATTTATACGGGCACCTGGACATCCTCGTGAACAACGCGGGCATCATGCACGACCGGACGCTCCGGCCGAGCAGCACGCCCGTCGAAACGATTCGCCAGACGTTCGAGACGAACTTTTTTGGCACGGTCGAAGTCACGCAGGCGCTGCTCCCGCTGCTGCGCAAAAGCGACGCGGGCCGCATCGTCAATGTGTCGAGTTCCCTCGGCTCCCACACGCTCCACGCCGATCCGAACAATCCGTTCGGAGACTTCATGGCGCTCGGCTACGACGCATCGAAAAGCGCGCTGAATCTTTTCACCGTCGAACTGGCCGCGGAGCTGCGGGACACGGCGATCAAGGTGAACTCGGCGTGCCCCGGCTGGGTCAAGACGGACATGGGCGGCGACGACGCGCCGGGGACGGTCGAGGAAGGGGCGGACACGCCGGTGTGGCTGGCGACACTGCCGCCCGACGGACCGAGCGGCGGGTTCTTCAATTCGCGGACGCCGGTTCCGTGGTGAGCCGGGCGGGAAGTAAATCGGACTTGCCAGTGTAACTGTTGTGGTTACATATCGCGCCATGAATACGGCCACCGTCTCCACCGACACCCTCCTTTCCCAACTCAACTGGCGCTACGCCACGAAGGCGTTCGACAAAGACCGAAAGATCAGCGCCTCGGATTGGGCCGCTCTCGAAGAGACGCTCGTGCTCACGCCGTCGAGCTACGGAACCCAACCATACAAATTTCTCGTGATCTCGGATCCCGCGGTGAGGGAACGCCTCGTCCCAGTCTCATGGGGGCAACGCCAGGTGGCGGACAGTTCACACTACGTCGTCTTCGCCGCGCGCTGCGCCAACACGGAGGAGGACGTCGACACCTACATGGCGCGCATCGCCGAAGTGCGCGGTGGCACGGTCGAGTCGCAGGCGGGTTTCAAGAAGATGCTGATGGCCGATATCGTGAATGGCCCGCGAGGCCGTATCGCGCAGGAATGGGCGACGCGGCAGGCTTACATCGCACTCGGAAATCTCATGACCGCGGCCGCATTGCTCGGCATCGATACGTGCCCGATGGAAGGATTCGAGCCGGCCAAATACGATGAAATCCTCGAACTGCCAGCGCAGGGTCTCGCCGCCGCGGTGGGATGCGCGGTCGGATACCGCGCGCCGGACGACAAGTATGCCACGCTCCCGAAGGTGCGCTTCCCCGCGTCGGAATTGATCGTCCACGTCTGAAGCCAGCGAACGATCCGTCCATGAACGCACTCGATCTCACGGTCCGCCCGCCTCGCAGCCCGCGCACCCGCCTCGGCGGCTACGCGCTCCTGCCGCGCATGCTCGATAAATGCCGCGCCACGCTCGCCGGAAAGAACGGCGAATACCATTTTGCGTGTCCGTCCGACCAACGGATCCTGAGCTTCCTCGGCATCGATCCCGAGGCATTGAAACGCGAGGTCGCTTCGGGAAAAGGCGACGGCGAAATCCTCACATGGATCGCAGGGAACCAGACGCACAAACGGATGCCGTGGGAGATCGAGCAGTGGAGTACATTCCAGGACCGGCGCGGACCGGACAGCGACGCGGAGTCGCTGGAGTTTTTCTCAAAATATGTCGCCTCACTCAGCACGACGCGCGCCGATCTCAAAAGCTGGGTCGACGTGATCGATCTCGACGACTTTGTGACTTTCGGCGGAAAGGCTTGAGGCTCCGGCGGCGTTTCAATTCGGCTTCACTGCGCCGCCACGAAAATCCAAAACTCGGGGCACTCCATGAAAATCTCGATCGCTTCAGACCACGCTGGCTTCAAATACAAATGCCTCATCGTCGAAATGCTCAGGGCCGCCGGCCACACGGTCGTGGATTTCGGCACGGACTCGGAAGCGCCCGTCGATTATCCGCGATTCATCCAGCCCGCGGCTGAGGCGGTGGCGCGCGGCGATTGCGAGCGCGGCATCGTGCTCGGCGGTTCGGGAAACGGCGAGGCCATCGCGGCCAACAAGGTGGACGGAATCCGCTGCGCGCTTTGCTGGTCCGCCGAGACCGCCCGACTCGCGCGGCAGCACAACGATGCGAATATG
>JAYTDO010000506.1:0-4551 GCA_043735935.1 Chthoniobacteraceae bacterium | reverse complement strand
TGCTGCTCTCTGCCGGAGCGCTCGGCGTCGGGCCGACCGAGTTCGTCGTCGGGCGCCTGCTGGAGTTGCGGCACGAAACGCAGACGATCGTGATCTGCGGCAGGAGCGACGAACTACGCAATCGGATCATCGCGAAGGTCGGCGAAAATAACCCGCGCTTTCTCCTCCAAGGCTACACCGACCGGATGCACGACCTCATGAAGGTGAGTGATCTTTTCATCGGAAAACCCGGCGGCCTCACCACCTCCGAAGCGCTCGCCGTCGGCCTGCCAATGGCGATCGTCTCGCCGATCCCCGGCCAGGAAGAGCGAAATACCGACCACCTGCTCGAAGACGGCGCAGCGATCAAATTCAACGAACTCACGACGATCCCGTTCAAAATCGACCGCCTCCTCGGCGACCCGGCACGCCTGGCTCGGATGAGCGCGTGCGCCCTCGCGCTCGGCCGCCCGCACGCCGCGCGCACCATCGTCGAAACGCTGCTCACCGACCAACAGCCGCCGCACACGCTGGATTCCAAACAGCGCACCGCCATCGCACAGGCCGCGCAACGCCGCGGTTAGCCCCGAAACGATGAATCGTCCGCTCGTATTCCAAATCGTGATGGCCCTTATCGCTACACGACTTCTCGGCGCGGACTATTTCGTCGCGCCCGCACCGACCGGGAACGATCGGCAGGCCGGAACCGCCGACGCTCCGTGGGCCACGATCCAGAAGGCCGCGGATTCGCTCGCGCCCGGGGACACCGCCTTCGTCCACGGTGGAGTTTATCGCGAGCGAGTGAAGGTCAACGTCTCGGGATCCGCCGGCGGCGGCTTCGTGACCATTCGCAATTTCCCGAACGAAACGCCGATCATCGACCCAGGGGCGATCCAGCCTCCCCAGGACGCCGAGACCGGCCTTTTCGTGATCAAAGGCCGCAGCTACGTCATCATTCGCGGATTCGAATTGCGAAACTTCAAAGCCGTCAGCCCGGCGGACAATCAGCGTCGTCTGCCCGTGGGGATCCAAATTCGCGGAGCGGCTCACCACATCGAGATTCGCGAAAACAACATCCACGATATTTGGAATCACTTCGCCGACGGCAACGCGTTCGGCATCGCCGTCTACGGCGACACGACGACTCCCATGACGCGCATCGTCATCGACTCGAACGAGATTCATCATTGCCGCCTCGGAAACAGCGAGAGCCTCACCATCAACGGCAACGTCACCGACTTCGAGGTCACCAACAATCGCGTCCACGACAACACCAACATCGGCATCGTCTGCATCGGCCACGAAGGCACATGCCCGGACCCGGCGCAGGATCGGGCGCGCGACGGCATCGTGCGCGGGAACGCGGTTTGGAAATGCACAAGCACCGCCAACCCGGCCTACGGAAATCATCCCGGTGCCGGTGGAATCTACGTCGATGGCGGGACGCGCATCGTCATTGAGCGAAATGTCAGCCGCAAAAACGACATCGGGATCGAGCTGGCGAGCGAGCACTTCGGCAAAACCACCGACTTCGTCACCGTGCGCGACAACTTCATCTGGAAGAACCAGATCGGTGGGATCTTCCTCGGCGGTGCCGGCGCGGAGAATGGCGGTTCGGAAAACAACCCGATCTCCAACAACACGCTTTTTGAAAACGACACACGTTCCGACGGCAACGGCGAGGTGCAGCTCGGCCACCGCGTTTTTAACAACGCCTTCACTCAAAACATCTTCGCCGCGGGCGCCCAGGGGTTGATCATCAGCAACCCGGTCGCCGACGTCGCGGGCGACAACAACACGGGCAACGTGTTCGACTACAACCTGCACTTTTCGCCCGCCGGCATGAGCCGCTCGACGTGGCAGTGGAAAAACCGGATGACCACCGGATTCGCCGGGTGGAAGAGCGCCGCCGGCCAGGATGGACACTCGCTCTTTGCCGATCCGCGATTCGTCTCGACCGCGCCGCCCGACCTTCATCTCCAGCCCTCATCACCGGCGAAAGACTCAGGCGATCCCATGTTTACGCCCGCGACCGGCGAACTCGACATCGACTCCTCGCCCCGCAAGTCCGGCGCGGCGGTGGACCTCGGTGCCGACGAGTTGCCTTAGCTACTCGACGAACAGACGGCCCGCGCGACGCCGGGCGTGTTTGCCGCCGGGGAGATTCGTCTTCGCCACCCGTCCGACCAGCAGCGCACGCACGGCCTCAACCTCCCCAAATCCCACCTCGGCCACGCCACGCCCACGCAGCCAGCCGAGCAGGACGCGTCGCTGGAGCGCGACCGGCAACCCCCGGATTTCTTTCACCGCCAATTCCTCGCCGGACGCGATCTCGAGTTCCGGGCGCGCGCCGATGAAGGCGTCCTCTTCGCGTAAAATATCCGCGCTTCGCAAAAGGGCGGCGCGCACGTCCCGACCGAACAGCGTCGAGAGCGCCGGAAGGATTTCGTGCCTCATCCGGTTGCGGGAATGGCGAGGGTCGGCATTCGAAGCGTCCTCGCGAAACTGCAGATCGTGCCGGGCGATGTAGGCGTCGATGTCCGTCCGCCACACGCCGAGGAGAGGTCGCACGATTTCGAGACCCGGGCGTGCGGTCACAGCCCGAATGCCGCCGAGGCCCGCGGCGCCGCTGCCGCGGAGGAGATTAAAGAGAAACGTCTCGACCTGGTCATCCGCGTGATGCGCCAGGAAAAGCCGTCGCACGCCTTTCGTCCGGGCGACCTTCGCGAAGAACGCGAACCTCGCCTCGCGCGCCGCGGTTTCGATCGACTGCCGCGTCCGTTTTGCGCGGGCCGCCACATTCTCGCGCCGCACGATCGCCTCGCAGCCCCACTCGCCCGCCAGCTCTCGCACGAAGATCGCGTCATCGCGGCTCTCCGCTCGCAGCGCGTGGTCGAGATGGCAGATGGTCAGCCTGTGCCCGCGCGCGATGAGCGCGTGCAGGAGCGCGACGGAATCGCGGCCGCCGGACACGCCGATCAGCGCAGGCTCATCGGCGGGCGGGCAGTCGCGCAGCTTCATCTAACCGAGGCGGTCCGCGCCCACGTACGGCCGCAGCGGCTCGGGCACGAGCACCGAGCCATCCGGCTGCTGATACGTTTCGAGCAGCGCCACGAACAGGCGCGGCATCGCGGTGCCCGATCCGTTGAGCGTGTGACAGAACCGGTTTTTTCCCTCCGCATCCTTGAATTTCAGATTCATCCGGCGCGCCTGAAAGTCGGTGAAATTCGAGCAGCTCGAGACTTCGAGATATGCGTTCTGGCCCGGCGCCCAGACTTCGATGTCATACGTCTTGGCCGCGCCGAAACCCACGTCGCCCGTGCAAAGCTCGATGATTTGGTAATGCAGGCCGAGGGACTGGAGAACGCGCTCCGCGTCGGCCGTGAGCCGATCGAGTTCCGCAAACGAATCCTCCGGCGCCACGATTTTCACCAGCTCCACCTTGTCGAACTGATGCACGCGAATCATGCCGCGCGTGCCGACGCCCGCCGCGCCTGCCTCGCGCCGGAAGCAGGGTGTGTAGGCCACATATTTCTTCGGTAGTTCGGAGGGTGAAAGGATTTCATCCCGATGAAAATTGGTCACCGGCACCTCGGCGGTCGGCACGAGGAAAAGATCGTCGTCCGCGCAGTGGTAGAGTTGATCGCGGAACTTCGGAAGCTGAGTCGTGCCGACGAGCGCTTCGGCGCGCACGAGGTAGGGCGGGCTCATCTCGGTGTAGCCGTGTTCCCGCGTGTGCAGGTCGAGACAGTAGTTGATCAGCGCCCGCTGCATCCGCGCGCCGATGCCGGTAAAACACACGAACCCGCTGCCGCTGAGCTTCGACGCGCGCTCGAGATCGAAGAGCCCAAGCTTTTCGCCGAGCTTCACGTGATCGAGTGGCGCGGCGATCTCCGGCTTTTGGCCCCAAGTTTTCACCACGGGATTCTGGCTCGCATCGGCGCCGATGGGCGCGCCGTCATGCGGCAGGTTTGGAATGCCGAGCAGCATCTCGCGCTGGGCGTCCTCTGCGGCGGTCGCCTCGCGGTTCAGCTCCGCCACTTCATCGCCGATGGCGCGCACCTCGGCTTCGATCGCGCTGGTATCTTCGCCCTTCGCCTTCTTCGCCCCGATCTCCTTCGAGATGCGCTTTCGATCTCCTTGAAGGCCCTGAAGTTTCGTTTCCCGCCGCCGCCGCGCCACGTCGATCTCCAGCACGGCATCGATCTGCAAGTGCAGCACGCCCCCCCGCGTGGAGAGTCGCTGTTTTACGTAGTCGGGGTTGTCGCGGATCAGGCGGATATCGAGCATCGGCGCAGACTATGTGGCGTCCGGCGTGGCGGTCAATGCGCTCAGGAGACGATCGAGTTGCGCCACCACCAGTTCGTGAAAGAGCGTGCCATGTTTGATCAGCGCCTCGCGCACCGGCTCGAGCGCGATCGAGCCCGCGGTGAGCTGGAGCAGTTGGCGACCGCGGAAGTCGTCGAGGAACGTGCGCTCCAACTCCGCATCGGGCACATCGGGTAGAAAACGCACGTCATCCTCGGTGGTCGAAACCAAGTGTCCGATCTTGGCGAAGACAAAATGTTCCTG
>JAYTDO010000505.1:0-6156 GCA_043735935.1 Chthoniobacteraceae bacterium | reverse complement strand
GTGCGAACGCCCATGTGTCGGCAGCGACGGACGCGCGTTTTGGCGATTACCAGACGAACGTGGCGATGATCCTGGCGAAACAGCGCCGCGCGAATCCGCGGGTGGTCGCGCAGGAGATCATCGACAAGCTCGACGTGGGCGACATGTGCGAGGTGCCGGAAATCGCCGGCGCGGGTTTCATCAATTTCCGTCTGAAACCCGAGTGGTTCGCCGGGCGATTTGCGGAGCTCACGACTGACCCGCGGCTCGGGGTGCCGGCACCGGATCGGGAGCGGACGCTCGTGTTCGACTTCAGCTCACCGAACGTCGCCAAGCCGATGCACGTCGGTCACATTCGCTCGACCTTCCTCGGTGAGTCGCTGGCGCGAATCGCGGAGTTCATTGGCCATCGGACCGTGCGCGATAATCACATCGGCGACTGGGGGACGCAGTTCGGCATGATCCTGCTCGGGTGGAAGACGGAGCTGAATGCAGCGGCGCTCGCGGCCGATCCGCTTCTCGAGATGGAGCGCATCTACAAGCTCATCTCGGCGCGTTGCAAAGACGACCCCGCGACGTTGGAAGCGGCCCGGCAGGAACTGGTGAAACTGCAGGCCGGCGACGAGGAAAACCTCCGGCTGTGGAAGGAGATGATCCGGCTGTCGCAGGCGCAGTTCGACGCGGTGTATCAGCGGCTCGGCGTGCGGTTCGATGTTTCGCTCGGCGAGAGTTTTTACAATCCCAAGCTCAAGGATCTCGTGGCGCGGCTGCGGGAAGCGAAAATCGCCACGGAAAGCGAAGGGGCGTGGTGCGTGTTCTCGGACGGCTCGATTCCGCAGGAGGAAGACCCGTTTCTCATTAAGGACAAGGACGGCTGGCGCCCAAACCCGGCGCTGGTGCAGAAGAGCGATGGCGCGGCGAATTACACCACAACCGACCTGGCGACGATCGAGCATCGGCTCACGACATGGTCGCCGGACGAGATCGTTTACATCACCGATGGGCGGCAGCAACTCCACTTCCGACAGCTTTTTGCCATCTTCCGGCGCTGGCAGCCCGAGGCCGCTGCGCGGGTCCGTCTGGCGCACGTTTGGTTCGGCACGATCCTCGACGCGAGCGGGAAGCCATTTAAGACGCGGAGCGGCGAGAACATCAAACTCGCCGACCTGCTGGACGAGGCGATCGAGCGGGCGCTCGTGCTCGTGGTGGAAAAGAATCCCGATCTTCCCGATGCCGAGCGGCGCGAGATCGCGCGGGTCGTGGGGCTCGGCGCGGTGAAATATGCGGACCTGCTGCCGAACCGGCAGAGCGACTACATCTTCTCGTGGGACAAAATGCTGAGCTTCCAGGGAAACACGGCGCCTTACCTGCAATACAGCTCTGTGCGGATTCGCTCGATCTTCCGGAAGCTGGATGGCGCGTTCGTCATGCCCAAGGAGATCGCGCTCGGCGAACCCGCTGAACTCGCGCTCGCGAAGAAGCTTCTGCAATTCGGCGAAGCCCTGCCGCAGGTGCTCGACGACTACCGCCCGAATGGTCTCGCGAACTACCTGTACGAGCTGGCGAGCACGTTCCACGGCTTTTTTGAAGCGTGCCCGGTCTTGAAATCGGAAGGGGCGATGCGCGAGTCGCGGCTGGCGCTTTGCGACACGACCGCGCGGGTTTTGCGCGAGGGACTCGCGCTGCTCGGCATCGAAGTGCCCGATCGGATGTAACGCGCCGGGCGTTCGATTTCCTTGGATGCGGCTGCGACCTGTCGTAGCGTCGTGGCACTTATCACTTATGGAACTAAACCCCTTCATGCTCGCGGAGTTTTTCACCTCGTCGTTGATCACCGGGATCATCGTCATCGTCGTCCTGGTCGGCTCGCTGCTGGTCTTCAATTTCATCAGCATCTACGTGCGGGCCCTGGCCGCCGATGCGTCGGTGCCGTTTTTCACCCTCGTATTCATGCGGCTGCGCGGCGTGCCGCCGGGGCTGATCGTCGATAGCCGGATCACCGCCATGAAAGCGGGCTTGCAGATGCCGACGGATCCGCTTGAGGCGCACTTTCTTGCCGGTGGCGATGTGCCGCAGGTGATTCTCGCGTTGATCGCGGCGGACAAGGCGGGCATCGCGCTCGATTACGATCGTGCGTGCGCGATCGACCTGGCCACGAAGGGAACGAGCAAGACCGTCCTTGAGGCGGTGAGGACGAGCATCAACCCGAAAGTCATCGACTGCCCCCACGCCGGCAGCGGGAAATCCACGATCGACGGCGTCGCCAAGGATGGGATCGGCGTGAAGGCGAAGGCGCGGGTCACGGTCCGCTCGAATCTCGACCGGTTCGTCGGCGGTGCGACGGAAGAAACGATCATCGCCCGTGTCGGCGAAGGCATCGTCAGCGCGATCGGCTCGGCGGATTCCTACAAGCTCGTGCTCGAAAATCCCGATCGCATTTCCAAGAACGTGCTCTCCAAGGGGCTCGATAGCGGCACGGCGTTCGAGATTCTTTCCATCGACATCGCGGATGTGGACATCGGCGAAAACATCGGCGCAAAGCTGCAGGCCGAACAGGCGGACGCCGACAAACGCGTGGCCCAGGCCAACGCGGAAGTGCGCCGTGCCGCGGCCGTGGCGGTCGAACAGGAAATGCGGGCGCGGGTGCAGGAGCAGCGGGCCAAAGTGGTCGAAGCCGAAGCGCAGGTGCCGCTCGCGATGGCGGAGGCATTCCGCAACGGAAACCTGGGCATCATGGATTACATGCGGATGAAAAACATGGAGTCCGACACGCTGATGCGGAGCTCGATCGCAAATCCGGACCGCCCACAGGATAAATAAGCGATGCATCTGCTCGCCTCCATCGAAGGCCAGGTCGTTTTTTTGGTAATCGCCGGCATCGTCGGCTTCTTCAACTGGCTCAAGAACAAGAGTGACGCGCGACCGATGGGCGTGCCGTCCACGCTGTCGAAGACCCGCGAACGCGGGACGACGGGGGACGATGAAGCGGAGCGCATGAGGAAGTTCCTCGAAGCGCTCGGTGTCCCGGCGGACCAAGGGCCGGCGCCCGTCAAACACCCGGTCGCCCGGAGGAAAAAGCCGACGCCTCCGCCGCCGCTCCCGCGTCCCCGTGTCCGCTCGCTCGACGAACTCGACGCTCCCACTCTCTCGGTCGAGCAGTTGCACATTCCGGAGCTGCGCACGCCGGAAATGCCCGAGTTTCACACGCTCTCGGCCCGGGTGAGCGCCGTTCCCGGTGCTCCGGGCGGCGGAGGCGAAAGGGACGCGTATGCGGCCGACGTCCGCGCTCGCCCGGAGAACGATTTGCGGGCGTTGTTGAAGAGCCCGCGCGATTTGAGATCGGCGCTGGTGCTTCGGGAAATACTTGGTCCACCTCGGAGCTTGCAAAGCTCCTAGAGCACTCCTACTTTCGCGCGCTCTGAAGGCCGGCGTGGCGAAATTGGCAGACGCGCTAGACTCAAAATCTTGTTCCCGAAAGGGAGTGTGGGTTCGACCCCCTCCGCCGGCACTCTCTGAAAAGCTGATGGATAAAGGATTTGCGGGCAATTGAAGTAAATTCTGTTGCCGCTCATTCAAGCGCATAAAAGCGGGTGAATGCTTGTAAAATTAGCGAAGTTCGCTAATGATTTTTCCTGTGAGTTCGCCGATCTACAACATCTACCCGTGCAGCGAAGGAGAAGGGCGCTACAGATTTGTCGTGCGTGGGCGGTTGGGTGGAAAATATGTGCGGAAGTATTTCTCCACCAAACGGGATGCGGAAACTTGGACTGAGATCAAAAACATCGAAGCGTTGAACCAAGGCGTCGAGCACGCGGGATTCTCCACAGCACTTCGGATGCAGGCGCAGACCGCCGCTCAGCTTCTTGAACCACACGGCGTCTCGCTGATTGAAGCCGTCAGGATCGCGCTACCGATTTTAGAAACCCGCAAGAAGAGCATTCCGGTCAACGCCGCGTTGGAGCAATTCCTGAATGACTACCGCCTTCATGGCGGACCGAAAACAGCCGTGCCGAGCGTCAGCTACCTCAAATACCTCGCTGACATGCTCACACCGTTTCAAAAGATCTACGGTGGCCACATCATCGCCGATGTCGGTGTGGCCGAGATCGAGGAGTTCCTTGCAGGACGAAAGGGAGCGGGAGCAGTCACACGCCAGAGCTATATTCGCGCGATCTCCGCCTTCTATAGTTGGTCCGTCCAAAAGGGCTTTAGATCGGAGAATCCGTTGTCGAAACTGAGAAAGAAAATCCAGCTCGGGGAGGCGTCCATCCTCTCGCTGGCCGACGCGCAGAAAGTGATGCACGCCGCCGAAGCTGACGAAATTGGCTTTCTGTCGCTGGCATTGTTCTGCGGAATTCGCATCGCCGAGTTTCATAAGCGAGTTCGGAATTCACGCGGCGAGGAGCATGACGCTTGGCTTGATTGGAAGGAAATTGATCTTCGCGAGCGCCAGGTATTTGTGACGCCTGAACTCGACAAGAATCGCCACGGCCGCTATGTGGACATTTCTGTGAACGCAGTTTCCTGGTTGGAGTTGGTCAAGAAAAGCGCAGGGGCGGTGATGCCGGAGAATTGGCGCGCAAGACGTGTCCTTTTGGAAGAGCGGTCGGGCGTGAACCTTCCTCAAAATGTGCTGCGCCACTCGTTCTGTTCCTACCGCATCGCACTCGATCAGGACTATTCGAAAGCGGCGGCGATGGTAGGAAACTCACCGGCGATGCTCCGCAAACATTATGTTCGAGTTTTGCCACGGAAGCTCGGCAATGCGTTCTTCAAGATTCGGCCGGAGAAACTATCGGCCAAGGCGAAAGTCATCCCCATGACAGCACGGGCGCGGCATTGAGATCACGCTCCCCGGCATGACGGGATGGACGACGAAAGCAGGAAAAGTGAAGGTGATTGCGGATGCACGAATTTCAGATCCAGCACCTCATCGACGACATCAATCACTCACTCTCACCGGAAGAGTTTGACGCAGATGCAAGCCGAGCACTCGCGGCTTTCGATGTGTTGAGCGGGAAGATCATCGAACAGCAAAGAGTGAAGCTGGACTGCCGTGAGGGCTGCGCTCTTTGCTGCTGGCTCCGGGTCGATGTGCTCGCGCATGAGGTCTTCCTCATCGCCCACCACATCCGCAACAATTTCACCGCTGACGAAATCTCGAGCCTGCTGAGCCGTCTGGCAGCGCATTCCGAAATGGTGATGCCGCTGACGCCATTTGAACACGCGACGATGAACGTCCGGTGTCCACTGCTCCACGAAGAGCGATGCAGCGTTTACGCGGTTCGTCCTCATTCATGCAGACGACACCACTCCCAAGACTTCGCGACGTGCCAATTCGTCTTCGATCATCCCGCCGATGTGGAATCACCCGCCGCCCATGATCGTGATTTGTTTCGAACACTGACGGAGGCGATGCGGCAGAACTTCGAGGCGTATGACCGCAACGACTAACCATGCGCTGCACCGAACGACTCCGCAGCCGCTAAGCTTGAGGTCGTCAGGGGCTTCGCGCTCGCCGAGAACAGAACACAATGAAACCTGAAGCATCCAGCGAGGCACTGAAATTTCAGCATGATGTCCAATGTGCCATACGTGCGATTTCCAACCGCTTCGGAAAGGGTATCAGTGCCGCTTCTCTGCGAAACCTAGTTCACGATCTGCGTCGCAGGTTAGAAAGACGCCCAAAGACAAGAAACCCAGACGACCGCCGCCTCGTGAAAGCGGCCAGCAAGGAAGGTTACGAGTATTTGTCACGCACTTACATTCGCCACGTGCTCACCGAGACCGCGCCGTCAAAGCCCGGAGAATTACCCTATCTTCGCCGCGCCGATGGTTGCGCGTTTTCTGGGCGCAAGCATTAAGACTCTGAAATGAACGAATCGCCTAACCATGCGCTGCACCGAATTGCTCCACGCGTCACGCTGGCTGCATGGTGGCCGGGATCAATGAGTATACTGAAACGCGGACGAACCACAGATAGACAGATATGAAACAATATATTTGGGTCTTAGGAACTTTAGAGAGGTTCTGAGCGGAGGTTTTTGAGGAGGAAGAGGTAGAGATTATCGTGACGAGGGTTCCAACGCCATTCCGATTCCTTGAGGTGAAGAAAGAAGTATTCGGCACGGATGCCACGCAGTTTGGCGAGCCGCAGTTTGGTGAAGCTCCAGAAGC
>JAYTDO010000504.1:0-4179 GCA_043735935.1 Chthoniobacteraceae bacterium | reverse complement strand
TGCGGCTCGACGATGTAGGCCGGTTCGTCGAGGGCGTGCGCGGTCGCGGTGGTGTCGAAATACGCGCGCCGCTTGCCGTTGATCTGGTAAAACTGGAAGCCGCTGTCCGGCCCCTCGGGCATCCGGAAAATCTTCGCCACCTCGCCGCCGAGCATCATCAGTTCGTTCAGTTCCATCTCGCGCCAGTTGTCCACGCGCACCTCCGTGGTGTTGGAATCAATCGAGCGAAACGTGATCGCGGAATCGCGCACTGCCTGGAGCGTCACTCGCTCGATCGGTTTTCCGGAACCGTCCAGCACTTCGATCTTCGTGTCGGTCGGCGCGCCGCGGACCGCCGCCTGCGTTTCGATCGCCCATGTGCTGCCTTGCGTCGCGTTGAATTGAAACACGTCCTGATCCCCCAGCGTCCCGATCCGCCCGCCGACGGACACCGGCGCGTTAATGATCATCGCCTGCGCGGGCTCGTTGTTCGGCTCCACTTCCACGGCCTCCGCGAGGTCGCTGACCAACACGGAAATCCCGCGCCGCACACGCACCTTCCCGGAGTCGATCGCCAGCGGCATCTCGCCCGCCGCGCCTGCCTGCACCTTGATCTTCCGCTCCGCGGGAAGGTTAAACCCGACGAGTTCCACGTCGCTCTCCCGCTGCGCGGGGATGCTGAGCGGGAAACACGCGGCGGCGAACGGAAGCTCTCCCGCGCTCAGCCGGAAGGAATGCTCCGCCGACCCGCCGAATTTCGTATCGCTCACGACGACCGCGTATCGTCCGTCGGCGGCGAACGTGTGCGCGATGAGCGGATCGCCCGTGCCGTCGAAGTCCGTGTTGCTCGCGAGCACCCTGCCGTCCGCATCCAACAGGCTCAAAACCGCGTCCGCCTTCGAGCCGATCGCACGGGCGGCGAGATCGAACACCAGCGTCTGCCCCGCCTTGGCGTCGAAGCCGATCCGCGCAGTCTCGCCCGGCTTCGCGAGCGTGCCCCAGATGCTCGCGGGAAAAGTCACGGCATCGCCAGCGACCGTCTGCGGCAGGTCATCGACGAACACCTTCACGAGCCCCGCGTGTTTGCCGTCCGCGCCCACGGCCCCGATGTCGTAGCCCGCCCGCGGCAGGTCGGCGGGCGTGTGGATGAAAAGTTCGGTGTCGGTGAATTCCACTCGCACGCGCGGATCGCTCGCGGCCACGGCCCGCAGTCCGGCGAGGTTTGTCCCGAGCAGCTTCACGCGCGCTTCGCCTCCGCGCTGGATGCCGCGCGGCTCGATGCCCACGAGCTTCGCTGGCGGCGGCGGCGCGGCGGCGGCGATGGCGTGGCCGTCCGTCACATCGTAGCAGGCGAGCGAACCGTCGAGGCGGCCCGCGATGAAGGAGGTCTCGCCGAGAAACGCGAGCGCGCTCGGCCAGTCCGGCTGGTTCGCGATCGCCGCGCGTTCGCGCATCTCCGCGGCGTCCCACAGTTTCACGATGCCATCCTGCGCCGCGCTGATGACCGTCTTCCCCGACCACACCAGTCGCGTGATCGCGCTGTCGTGGGCGAAGCGCGCGGTGATCAGCGGGTTCGTCGTTTCCTTCGCCTCGGCGCTCACTTCGTACACGCGGATGCGGTTGTCCGCGCCCGCGGCGGCGAGCAGTTTGCCGTCGGGGCTCCACGCGAGCGTCGTCTGTTCCTTCGTCGGCTGCGAAAGCGTGTCGCGGCGTTGGCCGCCCGCCACGTCCCACAGCTTGAGCGTCCGGTCGGCGCTCGCGCTCGCCAGCAGTTTGCCATCGGGCCGGAAGGCCAGGGCAAAGACCGCGCCGTTGTGCCCGCGCAGCGTCATCAGCTCCGCGCCGTCGGCGGTGTTCCAGAGTTTGATCTGCTGATCGTAGCTGCCCGTCGCCAGCGTCTTGCCGTCGGGCGAAAGGGCGAGCGCGTAAAGCGTGTCGCGGTGGCCGGTGATCGTCCGGACGAGCGTGCCGTCGGCCACGTTCCACTGGCGGACTTCGCCCGTCACCGCGTTCTCGCCGCTCGCGGCAAAGAGCTGCCGGCCGTCCGGCGAAAAGGCGAGCGCGTTCACGTTGCCCCGGTGGCCTTCGAGCCGGCGCACGACCGCGCGCGTGTCGGCGGCGCGCAACTCCACTACTCCATACCGCCCGACTGCGATCAGCTTTTGCGCCGCGGAAAAGGCGAGCGCGTTCACCGCCAGGCGCGGCGCCACTTTCGGCGCGATCTTCGGCACCACGATCTCCCGCATCTGCGCCAGCCCCGACGACGGTTTCGCACCCGCATCAATCCAGTCCGCGACGAGCTTGATCTCCTCCGCCGTCAGCTTCTCGCGTTTGCCGGGCGGCATGATCTTCTTCTTCCCGTCCTTCTCCACCTCGCCCCGCAGGTATCTCACCATCAGGCTTTCCGCGCTTTTGCCCGGCACCACCGCCACGCCCGTCTCGCCGCCTTTCATCAGCCCCTCGTACGTCTCCAGCACCAGCCCCGCTTCGTAGTCGTCCTTTTCGTGACACTCCACACACCGCTCATCGAGGATGCGGAACACCGCGGAAAAATCCGGCGCATCGGCAAACGCGAGGACGGGCGCGAGCAAGGCGATGAGGAGCGGGCGGAGCATCGGTTATTTCTCCGCGCCCTTCGGCGGTTGCTGCCCGTCCACGCTGCCCCCGGGGAGTTTGTCGGCGAACTGCTCGTCGTCCTTGAACTCCTTCTTCAGCCGCAGGATCTCCGCCTTGAGTTGCGCCACCACGTCCTTCGCCGCCGGATCATCCGCGATGTTGTGCAGCTCGTGCGGGTCCTTCACCAGGTCGTAGCACTCCCATTGATCCTTCTTCCAAAAGTAGATCAGCTTGTGCGTCTGCGTGCGCACGCCGAGATGCGCGCGGGTGTTGTGATCGCCCGGATCGTGGTAATACCGGTAATACATCGACGTGCGCCAGTCGGCCGGCGACTCGCCGCGCAGCAGCGGCACCAGGCTGCGGCCCTGCATGTCCGCGGGGATCGGCGCCCCGGCGATATCCAGGAAGGTCTCGGCGTAATCGTTGTTCAGCGTGAAAAGCCCGGTGCTCGTCCCGGGCTTCGTCACACCCGGCCAGCGCGCCACCAGCGGCACACGCAGCGACTCCTCATACATGAAGCGCTTGTCGAAAAGCCCGTGGTCGCCGAGGAAAAACCCATTGTCCGCCGTGTAGATCACCACCGTGTTCGCCGCCAGCCCGCTCTTGTCCAGGTAGTCCAGCAGCCGCCCCACCTGATCGTCCACGCCCTGCACGCACGCCAGATAGTCCTGCATGTAACGCTGATACTTCCACTTCGTCAGCTCCGTGCCCGTGCGGCCTTCCACCTCCTCCGGCACCGTGCCGTTCCATTTCCCCGGAGTCTTGTTGTCGGCGGGCGCCGCGAGCTTCACGTCGCGGTTGGTGATGTCCTTCGCGATCGTCTGCCGGTTCTCGTGCAGCGCGTCCGTGCGGCTGTAATAATCATCCCACAGCGTCTCCGGCTCGGGGATCACCTTGTTGGCGAAAAGAGCCTTGTTCTTCGGGTCCGGGTCCCACGGGCGATGCGGCGCCTTGTGGTGGAGCATCAGGAAGAACGGCTTGTCCTTCGGCCGCTTCTCCAGGAACTCAATCCCCAGATCCGTGATGATCTCCGTCGCGTAGCCGGGGATCACCTTCCGCCCCTCGGGCGACAGGAACGCCGGATCGAAATACAACCCCTGCCCCGGCAGGATCGTCCACGAGTCGAACCCCGTCGGATCGCTGCCCAGATGCCACTTCCCGATCATGCCCGTGTAATAACCCGCCGCCTGCAGGAGCTTGCTCACCGTCTGCTGCGAGCCGTCGAAGCGGTTGAACACCGGCACCCCATTCAGGTGCGAATATTTCCCCGTGAGGATCGTCGCGCGGCTCGGCGTGCAGATCGAGTTCGTCACAAAGGCGTGATCGAACCGGATGCCCTCCTTCGCGATGCGGTCCAGGTTCGGCGTCTCGTTCACCTTCGAGCCGTAGGCCGACATCGCGTGCGCCGCGTGGTCGTCCGTCATGATGAAAAGGATGTTCGGACGCTCGGCGGCGGAAGAGGTGACGACGAAGGGCGCGAAGAACGCGAAGAGGAATAGGGGGAGATGTTTCATACGGGTAAAATGGAAGTCGCAGCCCGGAGGGCTGGCAAGAAATTAGCCGGGGGTGGAGTGAAGCGGAACC
>JAYTDO010000503.1:0-1565 GCA_043735935.1 Chthoniobacteraceae bacterium | reverse complement strand
CCGGCGGGCACACTCATCGAGGTCATCGCGGCGCGTGTGGAGGCGGTACTGGTCTTCGCCGTCGCCGACCGCGGGCCGGGGCTCGCGCCAGGTGAGGAGGAAAAGGTGTTTGAGAAATTCTATCGTGGCGCGGGGAAACGGGCGGGCGGGCTTGGGCTCGGGCTGTCCATCGCGCGGCAGCTCGTCGAGGCGCATGGCGGCACGATCACCGCGCGCAACCGCGCCGAGGGTGGGGCGCGTTTTTCCATCCGTCTCCCGCTGGGCGAGGCGATGACTTTGCCCGCCGAGGCGACCGCATGAAAACGACCGCGCTCATCATCGACGACGAAATCCAAATCCGACGCCTCCTCCGCGTGGCGCTGGAAACCGCGGGCTACGCCGTGCATGAAGCGGAGACCGGCCAGCAGGGCTTGAGCGAAGCCGTGATGCGCCGGCCCGACGTGATTCTCCTCGATCTCGGACTGCCAGATCTCGACGGGCTCACCGTTTTGCAAAGGCTGCGCGAATGGAGTGAGACGCCCGTCGTCATCCTCAGCGTCCGCGACGGCGAGGATGACAAAGTCGCCGCGCTCGACGCGGGCGCGGACGACTACGTGACGAAGCCATTCAGCACCGCCGAACTCCTCGCCCGCCTCCGCGCTGCGCAGCGCAAGACGCGGCCCGCGGAGGAGGCGTCGGTCTTCGCCAGCGGTGGGCTGACGGTCGATTTCGCCGCCCGCGTCGTGACCCGCGACGGCCGTGAGATCAAGCTCACCGGCACGGAATACAATCTCCTCCGGCTCTTCGTCCGCCACGCCGGGCGGGTGCTCACGCACCGGCAGATTCTGCGCGAAGTGTGGGGGCCGAAGTCCGAGGAGCACCGGCAATATCTCCGCGTCTATGTCACGCACCTGCGGGCGAAGATCGAGGTCGAGCCCGCGCAGCCGCAGCTCATCAAAACGGAAACGGGAATCGGGTACCGCTTCATGCAGGCGTAGGACGTTCCCAAATGGGTCATCCTGAGCGGAGTTCCGTCGTGGGCGCAGGTGGGAAGGAACGGAGTCGAAGGACCTAGGCGGTTCGATCAAGCTCTCTAGGTTATCGAACTGCCGGGGTCCTTCGACTGCGCTGCGCCCGCCTCTCCACCTCCGCTCCGCTCAGGATGACAGCGTTCGGGGACGTGCTCATGGCTGCTGTCGGCAATCCCAGTTGTTGAACGTCTCGGGTGATGCGCGATGGGAAAAAATCCTCAACGGCTACGCGAAGACCGGCTCCATCAGGCCGAAGCCGCCGTCTTTACGGCGGTGGAGGACGTTGATTTTTTCGGTCTTGGCGTTGAGGAAGACGACGAACTGGCGGTTCGACATCTCGATTTGCAGCACGGCTTCATCGACGAACATCGGCTTCACCGGATAGCGCTCGGTTTTGATGACCTCGGGCACATGGCCCTCGGTTTCCGCGAAGGCCTCATCGAGATGGAAGACCTGCTCGTCGAAGTGCTGCACGTCGTGGCGGCGCGGGCGGTGGTCGCGCAGAATCTTCGTCTTGTACTTCCGCATCTGCCGCGCGATTTTCGCGATCACGCC
>JAYTDO010000502.1:0-7766 GCA_043735935.1 Chthoniobacteraceae bacterium | reverse complement strand
AGGCGTATTTCTCGCCCGCCTTGAAGCCCGACGTGATCTCGACCCACTCCGCATCGCGGCGCCCGAGTTCCACCGGCACGGCCTCGAAAAGCTCGCCGACGCTGATAAACACGACGTTCCAGTCGCGGAAAGTCTGAAGCGCACCCGCCTTCACGGCCACGGGCACCTCGGCTTCGTCGGTGATGACGCTGCCATGCACGAACAACCCCGGCCGCCACTCGCCGCTTTCGTTCGGCACGGTCGCGCGGGCGAGCATGGTCTGCGAATTCTCCGACCCGAACGGTGAGATGTAGTCGATCTTCGCCTCGACCTTTTCCATGCCTGGGCCGCCGTCGAGCACCACGGTCTGGCCGTCGCGCAGCAGCGGGAAGTCCTGCCGATAGACTGAGAAATCCGCCCACACCGTCGAGAGGTCCGCGACGGTGAAGATCGGCTCCTGGCCGGAGACGAATTCGCCGAGGGTGACGTGGCGCATGATGATCGTGCCGGCCAACTGCGCCTTGATCTCGTAGGATTGGAGACTCTCGTTGCTTTCGACCGTCGCCAGCACGTCGCCTTTCGCGACCTTGTCGCCGAGCTTCTTTTTCACCGCTTTTACCACGCCGGGAAAGCGCGGGATGACGTGTGTCATCTGCTCCTCGTTCGGCGCGATTTTGCCGTTGAGATCCAGATGAATCGAGAGTTTCGCGGGTCCCGCCGTCTCGATGCCGATGCCCGCTTTCCGGCGCGATTCCTCCGGGATTTCCACGCGGCCTTCGACGCTCTGGAAGGTCCATCCATACGTCTTCCCGCCGCGTTCGACTTTCACCTTCGCGTCAAAAGAATGCGGCTCCGCTGCGGGCTGCGTGCCCGCGAGAAACATCCCTTGTTTCTCGAACGTGATGACGTCGATGCGGTTGATGCGATGCAGGTCGATCGTCGCCGTGACGCCTGCCGGGTCGAGCGCCTTGCCGTTCTCGTAGAAAAAGAGACGAAAGTTCGGCTCCAGTCCCGCGGGTTCGTAGATGGTGACTTCGGCCTGGAACTCTTTTTCGCCAAACAAACGCCCGCCTTTCGGGCCTCGCGCGGGTTCCTCGTTGGGCTCGTGGCCTTCGTGTTAGTCGTGCCCGGCATGGCCGTGACCGTGCTCGTCCACCGGCGCGGGTGCTTCGATCCTGAGGATCCTGCTGCCGACGAACACCGCGCCGACGAGCAGCCCGATGATGGTGATGATTTGAATGAACGTGCGGGTCTTCATGAAAATGGAATGCGATGGGTGAATGGTTGGTTGGGTCGGCCGTAGAAATGCGGTGACGAAAAATCCCGACGGAGTGGTCGGGACCAAATGCCTAACGTGGCAAAACCTCGCCGCGGCCTCGGGGCACGACGTTGCGCGTCAGGCGCTAAGCGAGTTGAGGGGGACGGTCGATCCCGAGCGGGAGGGCATCCGGCGGAATCTCGTCCAAGGACGCCACTTCATCGGCCGCGATGAGGATGGCGACGGTTGCGTGAAGGGATTCCGGGGTGAGCAATGCGACGACCTCGTGGCAGCTGCACTGGCATCCGTCCTTGTCATGAGGCGCCGGATCGTCTGAAGGCGGAGTCCCATGCGTGGACTGCGTGTGCTGTCGCTCGGCGCAGCATTCGCCGAAAGCATCCCACCCACAGCCTGTCAGCGCGAACGCGGCAATCATGGCGATCAGTAGGGTGGAGCGAAGGAGACTCAAGGTCGGCACCAATACGGGCGCGCTTGCGAGCTTGTCAAGCGCCGCACCGGGAGTGGTCGCGTCCCGAAGCTGCGAGCGGGCCGCTTCGATGGCGCATCACGCGATGTCGAAAGTCGGCGCATCGGTCGAAGGAGTCGGGCCTTTCTGAGAATGTGGGGTGGCCCATGCGACGCGCATCTCGAGGGTGCTGTTTTCGCCGAGGTGCGAGGTGAGACGGGTTCCTAACAAGCGGGCAATTTCTGCGGCAATCGAGAGGCCGAGTCCGGCGTGGGCGGGATCGGACCGAGCGGAGTCTTTGCGCCAGAATCGCTCGCACAGGCGGGGCAGGTCCGCGGGCGCTAGATCGGTGGGCCCGTTGGCAACCGTGAAATGACGATCGCCAGCACCGATCTTGATGACGCCGCCGGGTCGCGTGTAGGCGACGGCATTGTCGATGAGAATGCGGGCGAATTGGGTGAAAAGCGCCGCGTCGGTTTCGATGAGGAACCCCTTCGTGACTCGGCACTCCAGCGTGAATTCGCGAGAGCGAGTGTGTGGTTCGTATTCGGCGACCAGCGCCGAAACGAGCACCGCAATATCGACGGGAGCGTGTTCGACGGGCTGCCCTCCGTTCTCGCAGCGCGCGATCAGCAGCAACGCGGAGACGGTGGCGTTCATCTTGGCTGCGATCTCGCGCGCGTCGTGGAAGAACGCGGTGGTTTCAGGATCGGCGGCGGGGTCGGCGCCGCCGACGTCGGCGAGCGTGCGGAGTTCGGCGATGGGAGTCCGGAGTTCATGGGCGACATCGGCGCTAAAGCGACGCTCGCGGGCGAAAGCCGTTTCGAGCCGGGACAAAAAAGCGTTGAGGCGCGCGGCGATCGGCGCGAGTTCGCCGGGGAGGTGATTTTCGGGAAAACGCTCGACGAGATTCTCCGCGTCGAGGCGCGCGGCGAGTTCGGAGAATGCGACGAGCGGAGCGAGACCGCCCGCCAGGGTGCGGCGGACGATGATCGCGACCAGGAGGATGCCGACGGCGCATGCGATCGCGAGTTCCAGGCCGAGGTGTCTGAGCTGTGCGTCAATGGACGTGGTGTCGCCCGCTACGACGACCAAGGCGCCGGTCGGTTCGGATGACTGGCCCCTCGCTTGTGCTTCAAAGCCTGTCGGGGCGTGAAGGACGATGGCGCGCGCGGGCGATCCGTCGGCGAGGGAAAACTCGCGGAATTCCCGGGCATCGCTGGTGAACTGCGGCAGATCGTCGGCCCGGAGCGAGTGCGAGCGTTCGATCAGAGCGCCGTCTTTCGCCAGGCGCAGTTCAAAAAAATAGCCGCCGCTCCTGCGCTCGAACTCGGGCATGAATTCGCCTTTGTAATCGAAGTCCACGCTCCGTTCGGATTCCCAGTCCAGCAGCGAAATGAGCCCGGCGGCGCGGGCGCGCAGTCCGTCGTCGAATTGCGAGTTGAGCAGGGCGCGGGCGCGGGCATGGCAGGCGAAGCCGAGAGCGGTGAGAAGCAGCGTGCCGCTGGAGATGAGCGCCACCGTGAGGCGGGTGCGGATGCTGGCCGTCATGGTTCGGCGGCGTCGAGCACGTAGCCGAGCCCGTGCCGCGTGTGCAGCAATGGCGTCGTGCCGGGCGGTTGAATTTTTCGACGCAACGAATACACGGCGGTATCCACGGCGTTGCTCATCAAGGTGGCGTTCTCGTCGTAAAGGTGCGCTTCGATCTTTGCGCGCGAGACGACTTCGCCCCGTCGCAGGGCGAGGAGTTCCAGCAGGCGGAACTCGCGCGGCGCCAGCGCGAGCGGTGCGCCTGCGCGGGTCACCGTCAGCGCGGCGCGATCGAGGACGAGGTCGCCGACGTGCAGCAGCGGGCTCTTCCGGCCGTAGGCGCGGCGGGCGAGCGCTTCGACGCGGGCGAGCAGTTCCTGAAAGTCGAATGGCTTCGGAAGATAATCGTCTGCACCCGCGCGCAACCCCCGCACGCGATCATCCACGGCATCGCGGGCGGTGAGCACGAGGACATGCGTCTCGGCGTGTGCGCCGCCGCTGGCTCGGAGTGCGTGGAGCACCTCGAGGCCGCCAAGGCCCGGGAGCATCAGGTCGAGCAGGATCACGTCGTAGGTGAACTGGCGCGCTTTCCAGAGGCCGTCGTCTCCATCCGCCGCCACATCGACCACGTAACCGGCGCGGCGAAAGCCGGCTGTGAGAGACCGGCGGAGGCGCTCTGAATCCTCGATGATGAGCAGATGCACGGGATGAAGGGGTAAAACGAATCGGCCTCCGGGCAAATTGGCGCCCGGAGGCCGTTCCTTCAATTGCCGGGCGAGTTATTTCTTTTCGTCATTCTCGTCCTTCTCCTCGGGCTTCACTTTGCCGCTCTTTTCAAAGACGACCTCGCTGGTTTTGTTGCCGTTCTTAAACTCCACTTCGTAGACCGTCTCGCCGTCTTCCTTGATGCGCTCGATCTTCACCACTTTGCCGCCCTTGGCGTGGGTTTCGATCGCTGCGCGGACCTTCTCGGGCGCGTCCGCGAGGGCGATCACTTCCTCCTCGCCCTCGATCTTTCCGTCGGCGGTCACGGATACTTCGCGTTGCGCTTTGCCGGGGCCTTTGATGAGGGCCTCGTAGACGAGGGTCTTCCCGTCCTTTTCCGCGACGATCTTTTCGATCGTTCCTTCGCCTGCGAATTTCTTGATCGCCGTGAGTGCGGCGGCGGGGACCTTGTCCTGCGCGATCGGCTTGGCTTCGTCCTCCGCGCGGGCGGTTGCGAACGTGACGGCTGCGGCGCACAGGATGGCGGCTGTATGGATGGTGATGTGATGTTTCATGGATTTGTCGGTTTGTGGTTTGATTTCGCCGGCACGGAGGTGCGGGCGCGGGATACCATGACCGGCCGAGATGACGGAAACATGATCGCCAACGAACATTCGCGCGTTGAATGCCGGCGCGCATTCGACTTTGGCGACGAAACCAGAAGCCGGTCGCCGGGGGGAGGGCTACTCCGACGCGGCGCTCGCGGTCTTTTCTCGAAAATAAACCGCGACGTTTCCGACGCGCATGATGAGTTCGCTGTGGGTCTGGGTGGCGAGCGCCGGGGCGATGGACTTCTTTTCCTCTTTACAGCCGACGAACTTGATCTTCACCAAGCCGTGCACCTTCAGTGCGTCGTCGAGGCTGGCGACAAAGGCGGGCGTTGCTCCGGCATGGCCGACTTTCAGCACCGGCTCAAGCCGTTGTGCGCGGGCTTTGAGATCTCGTTTGTCGGAATTGGTCAGCGGCGGCATTTGGTTTTGTGGTGTGAGTTTGTTCACGGTTACAACGGACCGGTCCGGCGCGCCAGTTCCGCGGCGAGCCGTGGCCCGACGGCGCGGTGTCCGAGTGGCCGCCCTTCCAGCGTGGCGGCGGGTTGCACGCCGATCCAACTATTCGTGAGAAAGATTTCATCCGCAGCGAGGACGTCCTCGCGTTTGATGCGCCGCTCCTCGGTTTTGCGGCGGGCGATGACCCACTCGCGAATGACGCCGGTGCGGCAGCCGCTGGAGCGTGCAGGGGTGAGGAGTCGGCCGTCGCGGACGAGGAAGACGTTGGCGCAGCAGCCCGAGACGAGCTCGGCGCGGTCGTTGAAGAGAAGGGCTTCGTCGTGTCCGCGCCGTCTGGCGTGGGCCAGGGCGTCGGCGTTGGGCCAGTAGTTCGCCGTCTTCAGTCCGGGGAAAACCGGGCGATAGGTGTCGTCGTGGATGGTGAGCGCCCACGGATCGTCGGGATCGGCGTCGGGGCGATCGTCGATGAAAACGAAAACGCGCGGCGCCGTGATGGCGGCGGCTGGGGAACCATCCCCGGCGGTGACGTAGATGCGCGCGAACCCAGCGCGGTGGAGCAGCGGCGCGGCGGCCCGGAGGGTTTCTTCCGGGAGCGCCATCTCGCGCTCGGCGCACGCGCTCAGCAGCCGGGTGATGTGCTGTTCAAAAAACTCGGGGCCGCTGGTGGTGGCGCGCAGACTCGCGAAGACGGACATGCCGTAGCGGAAGCCGCGGTCCGTCAGGGGAATGGCGGTGCAAGGCTCGAAGGCCGTGCCGGTCCAGTGCCAGGCGGTCATAGCGGAGCTCGATGAAGCGTGCGGCGAATCGATCGGGGAGCGTCGGCGGGTTTAGGTGATGGTGAGTTCCTTCGTGATGCCGAAGCGTTCGATCCGTTTGCGGAGAGTGGCGCGGGTGATGCCGAGGAGTTTGGCGGCGCGGACCTGATTTCCGCGGGTCACTTTCATCGCGTGCAGCATGAATTCGCGCTCGAGCCACGGGAGGAGCTGCAAATCGGCGTTGCTGGTGGCGGCCTTGAGCAGGGTCTCGATCGCCGTCTCGACCGTTTGCGGGCCTCCGGGCGCAGGAACACCCGGTGCGTCGACGGTTTGGGACGTTCCCAGCGGGAGGTCGTTTGGCAAAAGGATGTCGGACATCGAGAGCACGCAGGCCCGCTGGATGGTGTTTTCGAGCTCGCGGACGTTTCCGGGCCAGGCGTGTGCTTCGAGCACGCGGACGGCTTCTTCACTGAGCTGGAGGTGCGGGAGGCGTTTTTGCGTGGCGACCTTCAGGAGGAAATACTCGGCGAGAATCCGGATGTCCTCGATCCGCTGCCGGAGCGGCGGGAGCTGGATGCGGACGACATTGAGGCGGTAAAAAAGATCCTCGCGGAAACGACGATCCGAGACTTCCTGTTCGAGATTTTTATTGGTCGCGGCGATGATGCGGACGTCACTCTTGTGGACATCGTTGCCGCCGACGCGGGAAAATTCCCCCTCTTGCAAGACGCGAAGGATTTTCCCCTGAAGCGAGAGCGGCATGTCGCCGATCTCATCCAGAAACAACGATCCGCCGTGGCTTTGCTCGAAGCGCCCGACGCGCGTCCCGGTGGCACCGGTGAAGGCGCCCTTTTCGTGGCCAAAGATTTCGCTTTCGAGCAGTTGCTCGGGAATCGCGGCGCAGTTGATGGCGATGAAGCTTTTGTTGTTTCGCGCCGAGTGGTGATGGATGGCGCGGGCGACGAGCTCTTTGCCGGAGCCGCTCTCGCCGGTGATCATGACGGGGGCATCGCTGTGCGACACGCGGCCGATCATCTTAAAGACCTGCTGCATCGCGGCGGACTTTCCGACGATCGAGTCCTGATGTTCCTCGACGGTCATCGTGGGTTTGAAGGTCGTGGCGGACTTCATCTCAGCCTGGGCCTTGAGGGCCGCGTCGGCGACGACCTTGAGATTGAAGGGCAGCGTTTCCTTTCGGACGAAATCGAAGGCGCCGAGCTTCATGCACTCGATGACCATCTGCGTGGTGCCGAACTGGCTGGTCATGATGACCATCGCGTTGGCATTGCGCTGGCGCGCTTTGGCCAGGAGTTCGAGTCCGCTGAAGGGAGAAAGGTGGGTCTCGGTGATCAGGAGGTCGGGATCTTCGCGAGTGAAGATCTTGAGCGCTTCGTCCGAGGCGGACGCGGTGATGACCCTGGTGGTGGGCGTTTGCAACTGGTGTTGCGCCCACTCGAGGAAGTCGGTCTCGGGATCGACGATGAGAATGATTTGAGGTTTTTCCATCGATTTAGAGGCCGCCGTAGCGGCGTTGGCGTTTTGTGAACTCGGCAATGGCGTCGCGCAAGTCCTGCCTTCCAAAATCGGGCCACAGTTTGTCGGTGACGACGATTTCCGTGTAGCTGAGTTGCCACAGGAGAAAATTGGAGAGCCGGAGTTCGCCCGAAGTGCGGATAAGCAGGTCGGGATCCGGCAGATCATGCGTGTAAAGATGGGCGCCAATCGAGGTGGCATCGATCGACGCGGGGTCGAGCGTGCCTGCGGCGACCTTGAGGCAAAGGGCGCGTGTGGCGTCGACGAGTTCGGCGCGACCGCTGTAGTTGAGTGCGAGGATGAGAGTGGTGGCCGAGTTCGAGGCCGTTTGCTCGATGGTATCGGCGAGGGCGCGCTGGCAGCTCTCGGGCAGTTCGTGGATGCGGCCGATGGTGCGCAGCCGCACGTTGTTTTTCATTAACGTGGGAAGCTCTTGCGCGATGAAGTGCTCGAGCAGCGCCCAGAGCGCTTGG
>JAYTDO010000501.1:0-2239 GCA_043735935.1 Chthoniobacteraceae bacterium | reverse complement strand
GTTCGCTGCAGCGTCGGGTTCGGAACCGAGAGAACTTGCGTGATTCTTCGATTCCATAGAGGGAATAGGCATAGCAAGCCGAGCCGGTGATGCCAAGTGTTTCGCGTAGATACGCGCGGCTTACAGGCCATGTGCATGATTCCTGCATGATGAGTGTCTGCTGTGCAGATCATAGAGCGACTGCCAAAAATAGTTACCGGCTCTTGTGTTTTTGTGCTGGTACGATTTGGCGTCTTGTGGTGTGAGGATGGTTGTTGCGCGCCGATTGCGTAGAACCCAACGCCGAGAACGCCAGTGACGCCGAGTTGCTGGTGGCGATGGAGGCTGCGCCGAACAAACGCAGCTACCGGCGCCTGGCGGCGATCCGTGCGCTTTTGAAAGGTTACACGCGGGCGCAGGTCGGAGAGCTTTTCGGGCGCAGCGAGCGCATGGTGCGGCTCTGGATTCTGTACTTCAACGCGGGCGGCATCGACGCGCTGGCGAGCAAGCCGCGGTCGGGGCGGCGGCGTAAAATCAAGCTGGAGCGACTGCGCGATCTGCTCGTGCCGGTGCTCGATGACCCCGCCAAAGCGGCGCAGGAACATTGGACCGGGGTAAAGGTCCACGGCTGGCTCAAGGAGCAGCTCGCCATCGAGCTGGGCTATCGCACCACCATCCGCTACCTGCACGAGCTCGACTACAATCTGCCCGTGCCGCAGCGCTGGCCCGAGCGCCAGGACGAAGCCCAACGCGCCGCCTATCTGGAGGAGCTGCGCGCGCTCCAAAACGACCCCCAAGGTGGAGCTTTGGTATGGCGACGAAAGCGGCGTGGAAGGCGATCCGCGCCCGCGTCGGCGCTGGAGCGCGCGCGGCAGCCGCTCGCGCCTGCCCTACTTGGGCGAGCACATCCGCGCCAATGTCGGCGTCGTCGTCTGCCCCGCGACCGGCCAGAGCTTCGCGATGATCTTCGACGGCGTCGATACCGACGTCTTCCAGTGCTATCTCGACCACCTCGCTGAAACCATCCCGCCCGAACCCGGAAAACGGCGCGTCCTCATCCTCGACAACGCTTCCTGGCACAAGTCCGCGCGGCTGCAGTGGCACTCTTTTGAGGTCAAGTTCCTGCTCGGCTACAGCCCGGACTTCAACCCGATCGAGCGTCTCTGGCTGCGCCTCAAAGCCGACTACTTCAGCAACTGGATCGCCCGCACCCCGGACGAACTCACCGAGCGCCTCTGCACCGCCCTGAACGCCTTCATGGACGACCCCCAAAAAGTCGCCGCCCAGTGCGCTATGCGGAAATGACTTTCGGCAGATGCTCTAGCCAGAGTGAAGTCTTCGCCGGAGCAGGATCTCTGTGAACAAAGGCAGAGAGGCGGGATGCGCCTGAGATTGTGCCCCAATTGCCGACGGGATGGCTTGTTTTCAAAAACTCAACCCGAGTTCTCGGAGTTCATCATTAACCTCGCTGGAATCGGTCACGGTGTCCGCAACGCATTTCCGCGCCCCGGTCGCAAACTCTTTGCGGAGACGGTGGAGCTTGACGCGCACATTCGCGGTGCTCACCCCCATTTTCGCGGCCAGCCGCCCGGTTTCCACGCCTTCGAGTCGCTCGATCAGGAACGGACTCAGCGCGTCGAACTGCGAGCCATGACCGCGCCGGCTCCATTTCTCGCGGATGTTTCCGAGCACCCGATCGCACAGCACCTTTGCCCATTTTCTGGCAAAGAACTTGTCGGGCGACTGATCGTTCACCGGTTCGCCGCCATAAAACTCCTCCGCGTCTTGCTCCAAGGATAGCACCGTCCTCCCGCCGCCCCGCTTCTGCGCGTGTTCACGGCGCTGCCAGTCGGCGATCTTCTGCCGGAGATTGAGCAGCAGGAAGGTGCGGAGCCGTCCCTTCGCATGATCGGCTTTGGCGAAGGTGTCGCGCCGGACCACCTCCGCGAGGAACTCCTGGACCACGTCATTGGAATCGTCGGGATCAAGTCCCCATTTTCGGGCAAAGCAATAGAGCGGCAGCCGGTACGACTTGCAGAGCGTTTCCAGCGCCTCCATTCGCTCTAGCTCAGTGCCGGCGCGGACATCCTGGATCAGCGTCCACCGTGTTTCGCCAAAAAGTCCCCGACCGCGTTCACAGGGATCTTTTTTGGGGACCATGCGGGAATCATGCAAGTTGCGGCGCTGCCGTCAATTCATGCTCCCATCTTCGTGGGTGGGATGGCGAAGTCCAAGGTTGCGCCGGGACTGCCTTTTGCGC
>JAYTDO010000500.1:0-3128 GCA_043735935.1 Chthoniobacteraceae bacterium | reverse complement strand
GGCGACCGCGTCGTGATCCTCGAAGACACGAACGGCGACGGCGAGGCGGACAAGGCGAAGACCTTCTACCAAAGCCCTGAACTCACCAACCCGCTGGGCATCTGCGTGCTTCCCCAGGCGAAGGGCACCAAGGTCATCGTGAGCGCCGCACCTTACGTCTGGCTGCTCACGGACAAGGATGGCGACGACGTGGCGGAGAGTGCCATACCGATCTTCAAGGTCGGCGGCGTGTGGAACTACGATCACCAGATCCACTCGTTTTCGTTCGGGCCCGATGGAAAGTTTTACTTCAACTCCGGCAACTCGATCACCGAACTCACCTGGCCTGACGGCACCGTGGTGAAGGATCTGGCCGGCAACGAAATCACCAATAAAGGCACGCCCTACCGCCAGGGTATGGTCTTCCGTTGCGATCTCGACCTCGAAACCGGGAAGGCCAGCAACGTCGAGACGTTGGGCAATAATTTTCGCAACAACTACGAGGTAGCCGTGGATTCGTTTGGCACGCTCTGGCAGAGCGACAATGACGACGACGGCAACAAAGGCGTCCGCATCAACTACGTGATGGAGCACGGAAACTTTGGCTACACCGACGAAATCACCGGCGCAGGCTGGCAATCGCCGCGCACGAACCTGGAGACGGAGATCCCGCTGCGGCACTGGCACCTGAACGATCCCGGCGTCGTACCGAACGTCCTCCAAACCGGAGGCGGCTCGCCGACTGGAATCCTCGTCAACGAAGGCACCGCGCTCGGAGCGCAGTTCACCAACCAACTCATCCACTGCGACGCCGGCCCTCGCACCGTGCGTTCGTATCCCGTCGAAAATGACGGAGCCGGTTACAAGGCGACGATGGTCGACATCCTCACCTCCTCCGACCCGTGGTACCGCGTTTCCGATCTCGCCATCGCACCGGACGGCTCGCTCATCATCGCCGACTGGTATGATCCGGGCGTCGGCGGCCACGCCATGGGCGACCACGAACCCGGCAAGATGATGGGCCGAATCTACCGGGTCTCATCCACCGGCGGCAAAGCACCCGCGCCCGTGCCGGACCTCTCGACCCCCGCCGGTGCGGTCGCAGCGTTGCAATCGCCGAACAAACCCACGCAATACGTCGCGTGGCGCTCGCTGAATGCTCTCGGCGCACAAGCCGAGCCGGCGCTTCTCACGCTTTGGAAAAGTGAAAACCCGCGGATGCGCGCCCGCGCACTCGGCCTGCTCGCTCAGATCAAAGGCAACGAGGTGAAATACCTCAAAGCCGGGCTCACCGACTCGGACGCCAATGTCCGTATCTTCGCCGTCCGTCTTTCGCTCGAACTCGCCACGACGCGCGACTTGGACACCAAGCCCCTCGAGGAAAATCAGGAACTGATGGCCAAACTGATCACGGACCCGAGTCCGCAGGTCCGACGGCAAATCGCGCTCTCGCTTTACAAGGCGAAGAACATCGCCCCGCTGTGGGTGGCGCTCGCCAACCAGTACGACGGCAAGGATCGCTGGTATCTGGAAGCCCTCGGCATCGGGGCGATCGGAAATGAAGACGCGTGCTTCGACGCCTGGCTCGCGAGCGTCGGCGCCAAATGGAATACTCCTGCCGGTCGCGACATCGTGTGGCGGATGCGGGCTGCCAAAAGCGCCTCCTTACTTGCAAAAATCCTCAACGATAAATCCCTCGCCGACGCGGATGCGCCCCGCTTCCTGCGTGCGTTCGACTTTCTCCCAGCCACGCCCGAGAGGACGACAGCCCTCGTGGAACTCGCCAGCGCGGGACGCGCGGATGTGATCACTCGCGAGGCCCTCGTCCGCTTGAAAGGCGCGGATCTGGCCGCCAATCCCGGCGCCGCGAGCGCGCTGAAATCCGCGCTCGATCGCGCCCAAGGTACTGCTGGATTCATCGATCTCGTCCGGGACTTCGGAGCCGCTGACCAGGGCAAGGCTATCCTCGAAACGGCCATCGCGATCGGCAACCAACCCGCCGCGACCGACGCCATGAAGCTCCTCGTCAAAGATTCCGCCTGGGAAAAAATCGTGGCCGACGCACTAGCGACTCCGAATGCGGGTGCGGTCATCGATCTCCTCGGCAGCACCGCCACGAGCCAGGGCCTGAGCCGGCTCAGTGATATCGTTCGCGATGCAAATGGCTCCCTCGAACTCCGGACGAAAGCCGTGAAGGGCCTCGCACGAACCCAAGCCGGCGCGGAAAAGCTGATCGCACTGGCTAAAGAAGGAAAACTTCCGGCGGATCTAAAATCGACGGCCGGAAGCGCGTTGAGGCTCGTGAACTACGCGTCCCTCAAAGGCGACATCGACGCTCTTTTCCCAGCGACTGCGGTCGCAGCGATGGCGGGCATTCCCGAGCTTGCCAAGCTGAAAGGTGATGCCGCCAAGGGCCGCACCGTTTTCGAGCGCGCAGAAAGCTCATGCACGCTCTGCCACCGCATTGGCGACAAGGGCGCGGACTTCGGCCCGGCCCTGAGCGAGATCGGCGCCAAACTGCCTCGCGAGCAGATTTTCGACTCCATCATCAATCCGAACAACGGCCTCAGCATGGGTTTTGAAACCACACAACTGACGCTGAAGGACGGCGGCATCGGGCTCGGAATCGTCCGCAGCGAAACCGCCGAAGACGTGGTGCTCGCGCTCCCCGGCGGCGCGATGAACAAATTCAGCAAAAAACAGATCACCAAGCGCGAGAAACTCACGACCTCCATGATGCCGACCGGCCTGAGCCAGGCGCTCAGTCAGGACGACATGGTGAACCTCGTGGAATACCTGAGCACGTTGAAACCTGCGAAGTAACGCGGCGTTGACCCGGCGGGTATCCCGCATTTTCCCGCGGACCGTTGACAGCGCAAAGCGCAGCGATACTCTGCGCCCGCTTTGATGTCCGCCTCCCCAACCGTCAGCGCGCCAGCGCGCCGCACCCTCGAACTTCTGCTGCTTATCCGGCGCTTCGAGGACCGCTTGCTCGCGCTCTTCGCGGCGGGGCGCCTAAACGGGACAACTCACACCTGTCTGGGACAGGAGGCGATCCCGGTCGCCGTCATGCCTTTGCTCAGAGACGACGACTTCGTTTTCTCCAATCACCGCGGCCACGGCCATTACCTCGCGCGTTTCCAGGATCC
>JAYTDO010000499.1:0-3920 GCA_043735935.1 Chthoniobacteraceae bacterium | reverse complement strand
TATTTCATCAAGCGCCAGTTCATGTGGTTGGCTGTCGGATTCGTGGCGTGCTTGATCGCGGTGAATATGGACTACCACCTTTGGGGGCGCGTGGCGTGGGTGTTATACGGCACTTCGGCGATCCTATTGGTCCTTTGTTTTGTCCCTCACGTCGGCCAGCGAATCAACGGATCGAATCGCTGGCTCAACCTGCGAATCGCCTCATTTCAGCCGTCGGAACTGGCGAAGCTCGCGGTCGTTTGTGCTCTGGCATGGTGGTTTTCGCGTGAGGAAAAAGACTCCGGCTCATTCGTAAAAGGTTTCATCGCCCCGCTCGGAATCGCCGGCGGACTCATGGCTCTCATCGCGCCCGAAGTCGACATGGGAACGACCGCCCTGATCGGAGGGAGCACGCTCATCTTGATGTTCATCGCCGGAACCCGCCTGCGCTACCTGGCTCCGACGGTTTTGCTCGGAGTCGGTGCGCTCGCATTGGCCATTCAAAAAATGCCCGAACGAACCGGTCGTTTTCTGGCGTTTCTTTACCCCGAAAAATATCCCGCCGACGCCTATCAAACGATGCAGGGATTGATCGCGTTGGGGTCCGGCGGGGTTGAGGGATTAGGGCTCGGAAACGGGAGGCAGAAAATGGCGTATCTACCTTTCGCGCACACGGATTTTATCTTTCCCGTCCTTGGTGAAGAACTCGGCCTGCGTTGCACTCTCTTTGTCGTTTTTCTGTACCTCGTCATCATCCTTTGTGGAGCCACGATCGCCTTGCGTGCGCGCGATCGTTTCGGTCTATTGCTCGGCTTTGGGATCGTGATGCTGATCGCCCTTCAGGCCGCCGTGAACATCGGAGTCACGACCGCGCTGTTGCCGAACAAAGGACTTCCCCTCCCATTCATCAGCTACGGCGGTTCGAACCTTGCCTTCTGCATGCTTTGCCTCGGCATCCTGATCAACATCTACCGTCAGGGTATCAACGAGAAAGAGCGGGATCGAGCGTCGACAAAGCTGACGGTGAACGCACGCAAGCGACTCTTGAAAATCTGAATCGCATATGAACTTCGTCATCGCTGCCGGGGGCACCGGCGGACATCTTTTTCCCGGCCTCGCGGTCGGTGAGGTGTTGTTGCAGCGTGGCCATCAGGTGATGGTGCTCATCTCCGAAAAGGAGATTGATGCACGTGCGACTCAGGGCCGTGGCGAATTTCGGATCGAGAAAGTGCCGGGCGTCGGATTGCAGGGAAAGTCACCGGTGGCGCTTATCCGGTTCTGGTTCAAATTCCGTGCGGGTCTTCGCCAAGTGAAGGCATTGTTCCGCGATTTTCAGCCGCGCGCCGTTCTTGGGATGGGCGGATTTACTTCCACGGCTCCGATGCTCGCGGGGCGTTCATTGAATGTCCCGACGTTTGTGCACGAGTCGAATGCCATCCCCGGAAAGGCGAATAGACTTAACGCCCGTCTGGCGACGCGTGTCCTGTTGGGATTTGAAGATTGTGCAAAGCACTTCCCGACGGGCTCGTCTGAAGTGACAGGCACCCCGATCCGAAAGACGCTCGTCGCGCGGGTCGACAAGGCAGAGGCGTTATCGGCCTTCGGTCTTTCGCCCGGACGTCGCACGCTGCTCGTGATGGGAGGAAGCCAGGGCGCTCACGGCCTCAACATGGCCATGGTCGGCGCGGTCCCGAAAATTTCACCCGAGGCGCTACAGATCATTCACCTCGCTGGATCGAACGACGAGGCCGTCGTGCGCGAGGCCTATGCCAAGGCGGGGATTCCCGCATTCGTCGCGGCGTTTTGGGATCAGATGGAGACCGCCTACAGTGCGGCGGATTTTTGCATCGCCCGCAGCGGGGCCGCGAGTTTGACCGAGTTATCCCACTATGCTTTGCCGAGTGTGCTGATTCCGTATCCGTTCGCCGCGGAGGATCACCAGACAATGAATGCCGGCATTTTTGTGCGCGCTGGCGCGGCCACGCTGTTGGCGGAGCGCGACGCGACCGGCGACGCGCTCGCGAAGCACCTTCTCTCCTTCGTCAGCGATTCGTCGCTTCTGGCGGCGATGTCTGAACGCTGTGGGCGACTTGCACCCCCGAACGCCGCCGAGCGGGTGGCGGACGTGATTCTAAAATTCGCGACCTGATGGACACGGGACAAATCCTCGCGGGAATCCTGACCGGTGGCGACCTTCGGGTTCACCTCATCGGTGTCGCCGGCTCCGGCATGAGCGGCATCGCCGGCCTTTTGCTCGCGCTCGGGCATCGAGTGAGCGGTTCGGACAAGGTGCGCACCGTGGAAATCGACCGATTGACGAATCTGGGCCTGAATTTCCATGGCGGACAGCGAGCTGAAAACGTGGGTGACGTCGATTTGGTGATTTATTCCTCCGCGATCCGACCGGGGAATGTGGAGTATGATGAGGCGCTGCGCACTTCCCGCAGAATGGTCCGTCGCGCCGATGCGCTGGCCGCGATCATGCACTCGAAGAAGGGAATCGTCGTGTGCGGGATGCACGGAAAGACAACGACTTCGTCGATGGCGGCCCATGTGCTGAAAGTCGGAGGAATGCATCCGTCTCATTACGTCGGTGCGGAGATTCCGATTTTGGGAACGAACGCGAACTGGGATTTGGAGGGCGAACACTTCGTCGCGGAGGGCGACGAGAGCGACGGCACGCTCGCCTTGTATCATCCCGAGCACGCGATCGTGCTAAACATTGAAGAAGAGCATCTCGATTATTACGACGACCTGGCGGCGATCGAACGGGTGTTTAACCAGTTGCTCAGGCAGACGCGGGGCAGTGTCTTTTATTGCGCCGACGACGCGAATGCGACGCGGCTGTGTATTGAACATCCCGGGGCGATTTCTTATGGGGAATCCCGGCTGGCGTATTACCGCTTTGACGATGTGCATGCGAAGGATTTCCAGTCTTACTTCCGCGTCTTGCGCGGAGGGGAGCCGCTCGGTGCAGTCACGCTGAACGTGCCGGGTCGCCATAATGTCAGCAACGCCGTGGGAGTCATCGCCCTCGCCACGGAACTGGGGATTCCGTTCGCGAAGATCGCCGAGGCGCTTGAAGTATTCCGAGGCGCCCGGCGGCGTTTCGAGATCAAATACCGCAGCGAGCGCTACATGATCGTGGACGACTACGGGCACCATCCCAGCGAGGTGCGAGCCACTCTGGCGACCGCGAGGAATACCGGGCGGAAACGGGTTTTGTGCATGTTTCAACCGCATCGGTATTCGCGAACGCTCAAGCTCAAGGCGGATTTCGGACGTGCGTTTGGAGACGCGGATATCGCGATGATCGCCGACGTCTATCCTGCGAGTGAGTCGCCGATTCCCGGGGTAAATGGACAGACGATCGTCGACGAAATGGTCCGCGAGGGCCATGCAGCCGCCAGCTTTCATCCCGACCGAAAGAAGCTGGCGATGGAAATGGGCCGCGTCCTGGAGCCTGGCGATTGCCTCATCAGTCTCGGAGCGGGCAACATCCACGAATCTGCAAGCGTGCTCGCGAAGGATGTGGCCGTGCTCGACGAAATCCAAAATGTGATGGGCGCAGGAACGGTGAAGCTTTACGAGCCGCTGGCGCGACATACGACGATGCGTGTCGGCGGGCCGGCTCAGTTCTGGGCGGAGCCTGAGACGGAAGAGGGCTTTGCGCGGTTGGTGCAGCTCACGACGGAGCGGGAGATACCGTTGTTCGTGATGGGCCGCGGATCGAACTTGCTCGTGCGCGATGGTGGGATGCGCGGAGTGGTCGTGCACCTTGCACGCGGCGAGTTCAGGAAGATCGAGATTCGAGAGGGGCAGATCTATGCGGGGGTCGGCGTGAAGCAGAAGGAACTCGCCTACGCGGCTCGCGACGCGCAGATCGGCGGCTTCGAATGGTTTGAGGGGATTCCGGGAAACGTCGGCGGTGCGTTGCGGAT
>JAYTDO010000498.1:0-1896 GCA_043735935.1 Chthoniobacteraceae bacterium | reverse complement strand
CAGCCCGTCGCCGACGCCGTGAAGTTCCTGCTGAAGGAGGATTTCGTCCCCGGCCACGTCAACAAGCTCTACTTCTGGCTCGCCCCGTGCCTCGCGATGATGCCGGCCATCGTCACGCTCGCGGCGATCCCGTTTGGCAGCGAGTTCCTCGGCGTGAAAATGGTCGTCGCAGACATCAATGTCGGCCTGCTCTTCATGTTCGCGATTTCGAGCGTGAGCGTTTACGGCATCGTCCTCGCCGGCTGGTCGTCGAACTCGAAGTATCCCTTCCTCGGCGGCATCCGCAGCACTTCGCAGATGATCAGCTACGAGCTCTGCATGGGACTCAGTGCGGTGCCCGTCCTGCTCGTCTGCGGCTCGACCAAGCTGAGTGCGATTGTGGGTTATCAAGTCCGTGAAGGCTGGCTTCTCGCGCCGTTCACCGATGGCGGTCTGAGCGTCCGTGAGATCGCGCTCTGGGTGCCGATCATCATCGCCTTCATCACCTTCACCATCTCGATGTTCGCGGAAACGAACCGTCTCCCGTTCGATCTGCCCGAATCCGAAACCGAACTCGTCGCCGGCTATCACACCGAATATTCATCGATGAAATTCGCCCTCTTTTTCCTCGGCGAATACACCGCGATGATCGCTGGCAGCGCACTCATCGTCGTCCTCTTCCTCGGCGGCTGGCATCTGCCCTTCATCCCTGACGGCGCCGGTCAGGGTGGGCTCACTTTTCTCCACGCGATCCCGAGCTGGATTTGGGGCCTCGTGAACATCACCGCCTTCTTTGCCAAGGTCGCTGTGCTGCTTCTCGTTTTCATCTGGGTGCGCTGGACGCTCCCGCGTTTCCGTTACGACCAGCTCATGAAGCTTGGCTGGCTCTACCTCTTTGAAATCGCCCTCGTGAACATCTTCCTGACGGCGGGGATTCTGGCTTTCACCAAGTAACGCGCCATGGCCTACGTCGTCCCACGCCCGAACCTGACTTGGAAGGAGAAGATCTATCTCCCGTCGATCGTCGCCGGTATGGCGATCACTTTTAAGCACCTCAAACGGATGCTCAAAGGCGAGACCAAGGTCGTCATGCAGTATCCCGAGGAAAAGTGGGATGCCTCGATGCCCGAGCATTACCGCGGTGCGCCGACGCTCGTGACCGACGAGCACGGCCGCGAGCGCTGCGTCGCCTGCCAGCTTTGCGAATTCATCTGCCCGCCGCGCGCGATCACCATCAAGCCGGAGGAGATTCCCAGCGGCGACAAGTTCGCCAAGGTCGAGAAGCGCCCGAAGGAATTCGAGATCGACATGATCCGCTGCATCTACTGCGGGCTGTGCGAAGAGGTCTGCCCCGAGCAGGCGATCTTCCTGCGCAAAGACTACGCGATCACCGGCATCACCCGCGCCGAGATGGTCCACGACAAGGCCAAGCTCTACGAACTGGGCGGCGTCTTCACCGGCCTCGTGAACAAGTGGAATCCGAAGAAGTAGCCTGATGTCGCCGATCCTGTTCTATCTCTTTGCCGCGATGACGCTCGTCTTCGCCATCGCCGTGGTCGCGAACCGCAACCCGGTCGCGAGCGCGCTCAGCCTCGTCGTTTCCTTCCTCGGACTCGCCGCGCTTTACGTTGGTCTCGATGCCTACTTCATCGCCGTCATCCAGGTGCTGGTCTATGCCGGCGCGGTGATGGTGCTCTTCCTTTTCATCATCATGCTGCTGAATATCCAGGCCGAGGAGCGGCGGAAGATCAATCTGCCGGCCTACGCGGGCGGGGGATTGGTGACCATCGCCTTCATCGTGCAGCTTTGGTTTGTCCTGCAGAAATTTGAGCTGGGAAAAACCGCATTCGCCCCGCTCGCCGAGAAGCATGTGGATGACGTGCGCAACGTCGGCACGACGCTCTTTTCCACGCACAA
>JAYTDO010000497.1:0-8766 GCA_043735935.1 Chthoniobacteraceae bacterium | reverse complement strand
CTGCTGAAGCTGACCGAACGAGGGTTGGAGAGGAAAACGGCCTACGAGGCTGTGCAGCGGGCGGCGATGGCTACCTGGCAGGGCGAGAAAACGCTCGAGCAAAACCTCGTGCTCGAACCGGAAATCATCGCGCAGATTTCGCCCTCCGAGATCACGCAGCTTTGTTCGCTCGACCACCACTTCCGGCACGTGGAGGAAACGTTCCGAAGGCTCGGTCTGTAGTCGCCCGCGATGAACGCGCAGTTGCTGATCCGGAAGGTCCTCTACAAGCTGGGCTACAGCATCAAGAGCGTCCGGTCCCGCCACTCGGGTGTTGCGGAGCCCGCCGCGGATCGCACGACGCCGATTTCACGGGATGAACTGCTCGCGATGCTGCACCGCGTCGATCCCTACGAGGGCTTCGATTTCGAGGCGATTCCCGAGGATGCGCACGGGTGGGGTAGCGATTCTCCGGCGTTTCGCGAATTGATCGTCTCGGAAAAGCCGAGCCTGATCATCGAGGTTGGCACATGGAAGGGCGGATCGGCGATGCACATGGCTCAGATCATGGAGGAATTGGGAATTTCGGGCACCGTCCTTTGCGTCGACACGTGGCTCGGTGCGCTGGAGTTTTGGACCGATCTCGATGATGCGGACCGCTACAAGAGCCTCCGGTTAAAGCACGGCTATCCTAGCGTCTATTACCAGTTCCTCGCCAATGTGTGTCGTCGCGGGCTTCAACGGCGGATTGTTCCCTTTCCCCAGACGTCCGCGATCGGCGCTTTGTGGCTGCGCCATTCTGGGCTGACCGCGGGGTTGATCTACATCGACGGGAGTCACGAGGAGGACGACGTCTACGCGGACCTCTGCGACTATTGGGAGGTGCTCGCCGCCGACGGAGTTTTGTTTGGCGACGATTATTCGTGGGACAGCGTACGGCTGGCTGTGGATCGGTTTGCCCGCGAACGGCGGCGTAAGATCGCCTTTGTCGCGGACAAGTGGATTTTGCGGAAGCGGGGATGAGTTTGTGCGGTTAAAACCGCGTTCGCACTTTCAACCCGGGCGGCAATCTGTATCTTCTGCTTCAGGACAAACATGACTCGGAATTTCGCTCTTTTCTTCATCGCCGGAACGCTCGCACTCGTTGGATGCGACAAGGTTAAACTGCCTCACTTTGGCAAAAACAAGGTCGCGTCGCCCACGCCCGCGCCCTTGGTGGTCGCCGCGGCGCCGCCGGTTCCCGCGCCGCCGCCGGTCGCCGAAGTCGTCCAGCCCGACACGAACCCGCGCGCGTCGGTGATCGTGCTTTGTTATCATCGCTTTGAAGATCGCCCGAAAGATACGCTCGCGATTAATCCCGCCGAGTTTGAGAAGCAGATGGAGGAGTTGAAGACCACAGGATTCACGGTCATCAAGATGCAGGACTTCATCGCGTGGCGTCGCGGGGAAACGCGGATTCCGGATCGTTCCTGCGTGGTCACGATCGACGATGGATACCGTTCCGGCTACGATGTGGCGTGGCCGATCCTGAAAAAGTTCGGGTATCCGTTTTCGATGTTCATCTACACGAACTACGTGAAAGGGCAGCCGAACGCGGGCGGACAGTCCCTCTCATGGGAGGAACTCGCGGAGATGCGCGACGCGGGAGTGGATATTCAAAGTCACACCGTCTCGCACACAAATTTGCGGCAAAAGACCGGCAAGTGGCAGAAACCCTTTCCGACATATGAAGCGTGGCTTCAGCACGAGATGGTGGATTCAAAAAAGATGCTCGAACAGCGCCTCGGAATCGCCGTCAACTGCCTGGCCTACCCCTACGGAAACCATAGCGACGAGATCCGGAAGATGGCGATGGACGCCGGATACGCGGCAGCCTTTACCGTTTATGGTCAGCGTCTCAGTGTGAACAGCCCGGCAGAACAACTGGGCCGCTACGCGGTGGAATCCGGCAAACCGCAGATCTTCGCGAGCGCTCTCAAAATGGTGGGCGGCGGTGTGTCTGCGGCGATGGACTCGCCGTCGGTGACGATGAACGCGGCGGCATCCATGATCACTCAGCCAATGGAAGGGGAGACGATCAACGACCCGAAACCGCTGATCAAAGCGAACCTGGCGACGTTCGGTGACATCGAGCCGAACAGCCTCGAGGTGCGACTGAGCGGCATCGGCCCTGTGGCGGCGACCTACGACGCCGCGACGAAGACGATGGAAGCGCAGGTCGCGCAGAAACTCCGCGACAAGAGCTACACCGTCATCGTCACCGCCAAAGTCAAAGGCCGGAAGGTGCAGACGCAGTGGAGTTTCAACTTTGACCCCGAAGCGACCCCTGGCGCCCCCGCCGCCGCCGCGGCGGCGCGCCCTGCCACGTCCGCACCGGTAATGCCGATCTGGCAGGCGACCCCGAAACCAGTCGGTTCGAAGCCCGCCGCGGTCAAAAAACCCAAGCGCTGACCGCGAGGGCGGCCCTCGACAAGGTTCGTTTCTGCGCTAAGGTGCGCGCCCGCTTCATCCATGTTTTCGATTCTTGCCGATAAACTTCAGTCCGTTTTCAAGGACTTGCGCGGGCAGGGGAAGATCTCGGAAACGAACATCACCGAGGCCCTCCGCGAAGTGCGTCTCGCGCTTTTGGAAGCGGATGTCGAATTCTCGGTTGCGAAGGGATTCATCGCGCGGGTGAAGGAGAAGGCGATGGGCGAGCACGTGCTCCGCTCGGTGTCGCCCGGCCAGCAAATCGTCAAGATTTTCCACGATGAACTGACCGCGTTGCTCGGTGGCAACCAGGCGGAACTGAATCTCGATAAGCCCGCGCGTATCCTCATCGTGGGACTGAACGGCGCGGGAAAGACGACCTCGTCCGCGAAGCTCGCGAACTGGCTCAAGAAACAGGGCCGGGCGCCGCTCCTCATCGCGTGCGACTTGCACCGGCCCGCGGCGATCGAGCAGCTTGCGACGCTTGGCCGACAGATCGGTGTCCCCGTGTTTACGCCGCCCCCGGGCGAGAAGGACGTGCTGAAGGTCGCGAAGCTTGCCCTCGAGTGGGTGCATGACCAGCCCGGTAACGTGACCATTTTCGACACCGCGGGTCGGCAGGAGATCGACGAGGTGCTGCTGGATGAAATCAAGCGGCTCAAGGAATTCCTTCAGCCTCAGGAAGTCCTGCTTGTGGCGGACGCAGCCACCGGCCAGCAGGCGGTGAGCGTGGCGACGCATTTCCACTCGGCGCTCGGTCTCAGCGGGCTCGTGCTTACAAAGCTCGACGGTGATGCCCGTGGCGGCGCGGCGCTCTCGATGCGCGAGGTGACTCAGCAGCCGATCAAGTTTGCCGGCATGGGTGAAAAGCTCGATCAGTTCGAGCCGTTCCACCCCGATCGGCTTGCCGGGCGCATCCTCGGGATGGGCGATATCGTCAGCCTGGTGGAGAAGGCAGCCGAGGCGATCACCGAGGACGACGCGCGGCGAATGGAGGAGAAACTGCGGACAGCCTCCTTCGATCTAAACGACTTTTTAGAGCAGTTTAAGATGATGAAGCGGCTCGGCCCGCTGGAGAATCTGCTTGCGCTAGTGCCCGGCATGGGCAACCTCAAGGGCCTTTCGGTTGACGAAAAACAGATGAAGCGGGTCGAAGCCATCGTGCTTTCGATGACGTTTGGCGAGCGCAAGAACCCGGACATGCTAAATGCCCGCCGCCGCAAACGCATCGCCTGTGGAAGCGGTGTTTCGGTGACTGAAGTGAACGATCTTCTGCAGCGTTTTTCCCAGATGCGCAAGATGATGAAAAACATGGGCCAAATGAAGAAAATGATGGCGCGTGCCCAAGGCGCCAATTTTGGGATCAAGTAACCAACCGAAAACAATTATGTCCGTCTCCATCCGTCTCCGCCGCGAAGGCTCGCTCAACAATCCGTATTACAAGGTGGTCGTCGCCGACCAGCGCAGCCCGCGCGACGGCAAGTTCATCGAAATTATCGGCAACTACGATCCGAAGAAAGAAGGCAGCAACGCCAACGTCGATCTCGGTCGCGCCGACTACTGGATCAGCAAGGGTGCCCAGCCGAGCGATACCGTCCGCAGCATCATCAAGAAGCTGCGCAAGGTCGCGAAGTAACCGCGCCGGCACCGGCTTCACCGCCGCCATCTGCCCATGAATCAGCCGCTTGCCATGCAGGAATTCCTGGAGTTCGTGCTCCGGCTCCTCATCGATTTCCCGGATGAGATGGTCCTGACGACCTCGGAGGCGAATAAGAAGCTGATTTTCAAACTGCGTGTGCGGCAGAGCGACATCGGGAAGATCGTCGGTCGGCAAGGCCAGACGATCATGGCCTTGCGAAATATCCTCAATGTGGCGGCAGGACGGCAGGGTGCGAAGGCGGTGCTCGAAATCGTCGAGGAACCCGGCAGCATTCACTCCTGACGAAGCGGGTCAGGTTTTCAAACTCAGACTTTGACGAGGCTCCAAATCGGGGCCTCGTTTTTTTTCAGTTCCAGCCACGCATAGCTTGCGGAAGCCCCGCGGTTCGGGCGCGTGATGCATCCGGGGTTGAAAAAACGAGTCGCTCCGATTTTTTCATCCCGGGGGACGTGGGTGTGGCCGTGGAAGAGGAGTTGCACGCCTGGAGGTGCGGTGCGGGGCGGGATGTGGATGAGTTCGACCTGAAAGCCTTCACATTCGAAATCGAGAACGTGCGGCCAGGCCGGATTGCTGTCGCAGTTGCCGCGGACAATGCGCAGCGGCGGGCCGCAGGCTCCGAGCAATTCGCAGACGCCTTGTTCGCAGACATCCCCGAGGTGCCAGATTTCTTCCGCTTCGCCGATCGCAGCACAGACGTGCCGCGGTAGACGGTCGTGAGTGTCCGACAGGACGGCGATTCGCACTAGTGCTTTCGGGACTCGTTTTGCACGACGTACGAGTTTTGGACGACGTCGCGCACGCGGCCGCCTGGGAGCACCTTGTCGGTTTGATAGTCGATGTTCCCATCACGACCGACGATGGCGATCTGGAATTTGTTCGCGACGCCGTATTTTGCGGCGACCCCGGGCCCGTCGATCGCGACGACGAATGGGATGTTCGACTTGATCGGTCCATCGCCGCTTTGCAGCGCTGCGATGAAAATCACGCCTTTGCTGGCGAATTCCTGATAGACCGGCGCGAGTTCCTTCAACTGTTTCTTGAATGCGCTCGTGCTGGCATCTTTCGCGACGAGTAAGACGACCGCCTGACCGCGGAGACTGCGGAGTGATCGATTTTTCCCGGCTGCGGGAAACAGGAAATCGGGGGCGAGCGCGACGACCGTCGGGCCGGTCCGCTCGTGCGTGGGCGGCTTGGGATTCGCGGGAGGAGTAGGTTCAGCGGGCTTTGCGTGGAAAAGGCCGAAGATGGCGAGGAGGTGTGGAACGAGGTGTGGCATGGGTCAGACTTTCATCACTTCGGCTTCTTTCGATGCGAACGTGTCGTCGATCTTTTTGACGAAACCGTCGGTGAGTTTTTGAATCTCTTTTTCGAGCGTCTTTTGTTCGTCTTCGGTGACGGCGCCGTCCTTGCTCGCTTTTTTGATCGCCTCCACACCGTCGCGGCGGGCGGAGCGCACGCGGACCCGCGATTCCTCGGCCATCTGTTTGATGCTTTTGACCAAATCGCGGCGACGCTCTTCGCTGAGCGCGGGGATCGGCAGGCGGATGATCTTTCCGTCGACGGCGGGGTTGATGCCGATTTTCGATTCCTTGATCGCGCGCTCGATATCCTTCGTGGTCGATGCGTCGAAGGGCTGGATCACCAGCATGCGCGGCTCGGGAGTGGTGATGAGCGCGAGTTGCTTGAGTTTCATCGTCGAGCCGTAAGCTTCGACGTCGATATTCTCCACGATCGCAGGAGAAGCCTTTCCGGTTCGCACGGCGCTAAATTCGTGGATCATGTAATCGACGCCCTTTTCCATGGCGGCCTCGGTTTCGAGCAGGATTTCTTCAGGGTCCATAAAGTGTTATTCCGACGTGACGAGTGTGCCGACCTTTTTACCGAGGACGACGTTCATGATGTTGTTGGCCTTCATCATGTCGAAAACGATGATTGGCACTTTGTTGTCCATGCAAAGGCTGAAGGCGGTCGAATCCATGACGGAAAGCCGTTTCGCGAGTGCCTCGCTGTAGGTGATCCGGTCGTATCGTTTCGCCGTGGGATCCTTGAAAGGGTCGGCGGTATAGATGCCGTCGACCTTGGTCGCCTTGAGGATGACTTCGGCGCCGATCTCGCTGGCTCGCAGGGCGGCCGTGGTGTCGGTGGAGAAGTATGGATTGCCCGTGCCGGCGACGAAAATAACGGCGAGGCCGGCTTCGAGTTGCTCGATCGCGCGCCGCCGGATGAATGGTTCGGCGATGTTCTCCATGTGAATGGCGGTGTGGACGCGCGTCGGGAGGCCGATTTGGTCGAGGGCGCTTTGCAAAGCCATCCCGTTAATCACCGTCGCGAGCATCCCCATGTAATCCGCCGTCGTGCGCTCCATGCCGCGATGGCTCGCGGAAAGTCCGCGCCAGATGTTTCCGCCGCCGATCACGATCGCGACCTGGACGCCCAGCGCTGCCACGGCCTTGATCTGTTTGCAGATGGCGGTGACGATTTCCGGCGAGATATTATCGCCGCTGCCGATCGCTTTGAGCGCCTCGCCGCTCAATTTGAGAACGATACGCTTGTATTTCGGCTTCGGAGAGTTGGCGGATTTGGGACGGGCTGGGGCTTTCGGCATCGCGCGGCGAGTGAATACGAAAGCGCGCGAAGATGGGAAGGGAAAACCTCGCGGTTAACGCGCAGCGACTTCCGTCCCGCGCTCGGCGAAGGCGCCGGCGAAATCCACCACGCATATCGCCCCGAACCGCGGATGGCCTCCCACCGCGGCGCCGGCGACGCCGAAGTCCCGATTGAAGATGTTGGCGCGATGACCTTTCCCCGGGACGCCTTCATCGACGATCAACCGGACGACGACGCTGCGGGGATCGCGTGAGCCATAGTCGATGTTTTCGCCGGCACATCCAAGCCATTGGCCAAAGCGCGACATCCGTGCCGATGAGTTTTCGCCGCGTTCCCGGTGCCCCACGCCGCCTGAATCTCCTTGCGCGCGGACGTGGCTGAGGGCCGCCTGCCCGAGGCCGCGGGATGCCGCGAGAGCACGCAACGGAGCCGCTCGATTGAGAAAACGCACGGTTTCGTCCACTGAGCGCCCCGCGGAGCGGCTCGCCACGATTTTTGCGTAGGTTTGGGGTTTCGTCCGGGCGAGATTGATCTCCGCGAGCACGGCTCCGCTGACCTCACCGGCCCGGGCGAGGGGCGAGAGTGAGAGGGCGAGGGCGGCGACGAAGATCAATTTCATGGACTGGAGAAATAGCAGGGAAGATGCCGGGCTTGGAGCGGTCTCCCAGATTTGGAAAGGGGCGGAGATAACGGCTGGCTGTGGGATCGCAAGGCAATATCGCGGAGACCGCTTTTCCCTTGGCAACCGCGCCGTGCGCCGCATAGCTTCCCGGTTCTCGAATGAAGCATTGGCCCATTTTTCTCGCCCTCGTCGTTGTGTGCGTCACCACTGCACACGGTCAATTCACGGGCTTTGGCGACGTGCCGATCGAGATCAACGCCGAATCGACCCACTACGATAATGGGATCGCCTACGCCGACGACAACGTCGTGCTCGGCTACCGGGAAATCCGTATTTTCTGCGACCACGCTCAGTACAACACGGAAACGCGCGACGTTCTCGTCGAGGGGGATGTGCGGATCTTTCGGGATGGCCGCCTTTTCACGGCGGACCGCGCTATCTACAACCTCGAGACGAAGGTGCTCAATGCGGCGACGGTGCGGGGCGATTCGGAGGCGTTCCGTTTTCAGGGGCAGACACTCGGGACGCTCGGCCCAAAGTCGTATCTGGTGAAGGACGGCGTCTTTACGACCAGCGACAACTCGAAGCCCGATTACACCCTTCGCGCGAAGACGATTCGGATTTATACCAATGACCACATCGTCTTTTCGAACGTGCGGCTCTACGTCGGGCAGACCCCGGTCTTCTGGTTTCCGTATCTCTACCAGTCGCTCGACAAAGAGCAGGCATTCACCATCGTGCCGGGCTACAACTCGGTATGGGGCGCGTATCTCCTTGGGAGTTACAGCTTCCCGCTCGGCCAGGACGTGGACGCCAAGGTCAGGCTCGACTTGCTGAGCGACCGCGGGATTGGTTTGGGATTCGAGGCGAGATGGGGCGGGAAAAGTGGTGGCGACTGGGGGCGCTTCCAGACTTACGCCATCAATGACAGCAATCCCGGCATCAACAAAACAAGCCTGAATCGCGAACCGATCGACCCGGGTCGTTACCGGATTTCGTTTCAAAATCGCACCAACCTTGCCGAGGATCTTTACCTCACCGCCGACCTCAATCGGCTGAGCGACGCGCGTTTTCTGCAAGATTTTGCCGCCGGCGAATTCCGACATAATCCGAATCCCGACAATTCGATTGTTCTGACTCGTTGGGATGAAAACTTCACCGGGACATTGATCGGGCGGAAAAATCTCAACGAAGACAACTTTGACGGCACTGAGCGATTGCCCGAAGCGGCGATCGACGGCAAACGCTCCCCGATGTTTCGCGGGCCGTTCTTTTACGAGAATACGACGAGTGCCGGCTACCTGAAGCGCAACTTTGCCGACGGCTCCCAGTTGGTCGATTACGACACGTTCCGCGGCGACACCTTTCACCAGTTTACCCTGCCGGAAACGTTTGGGGGGTGGCTCTCATTCGTCCCCCGGGTCGGCGC